>CAYULX010000031.1:0-27530 GCA_964445535.1 uncultured Eubacterium sp. | reverse complement strand
ACTCCACCTCAATATGCTGCTTGGCATTGAGTTTGGACAAAAGTACAATCGTCTCCACCCCCATAGTCATCGGGAACATGTCAACGAGACAACACCGCTTCACGGCGTAGCCGGCCTCCTGAAGCATGACCAGGTCGCGCATGAGACTGGTGGGCTTGCAGCTAACATAGACCATCTCGTCGACGCCGAAGCGGATGATCTTGCGAAGAGCTTTCGGGTTGACGCCGTCGCGGGGCGGATCCAAGATAATCATGTCCGGTTTTTCGGTGAGGTTATCCACAATCTTGAGGACGTCGCCGGCAATGAATTCACAATTGGTCAGGTGGTTATCCCCGGCGTTGAGACGGGCGGCCGCCACCGCTTCCTCAACGATTTCCACGCCGACCACTTTTCTGGCGTATGGCGCCATCATCTGAGCGATGGTTCCGGTGCCGGTGTATAGGTCATAGATGAGCTTATCTTTTGTGTCTCCCACATATTCTCCCACTTTTTCGTAGAGTACTTCCGCGCCCAAGGTGTTGGTCTGGAAGAAGGAGAACGGAGAGACTTTAAAACGCATATTCAGCAGGTACTCGTAAAAATAGTCCTGTCCATAGAGGAGACGGGTCTCATCGCTCTGTACCGCATCCGCCGGACTGTCGTTTAAAGTATGCAGAATACCTACAATTTTGCCATCTGTCTTTGTAGATATTAGCATCTGCACAAATGTGTCGGCATCCAACTCTGACTGGGTGGTGGTGACCAGGTTGATCAGAATGGCACCGGTCTTGATGGAGCGGCGGAGCACCAGATGGCGAAGGAATCCTTCCTTTCGCATTTTGTGGTAGTAGGACGCGCCGATGGATGTAAAATATTGAAGGACTGCCTGCAAAATGACCATAAAATCCGGGTCTGCAATGTGACAGTCCTTTAAGGATACAATATCGTAGAAGCTATTTTTCCGGTGCATCCCCAGGGCCAACGGACCGTCCTTTTCTTCGTCGCCGAAGGTGTACTCCATCTTGTTGCGGTAACTCCAGGTGATGGGACTGCCATAAATGTCCTCCACTGGAAAATCAAAGCCTGCCTTTTCGATGAGGTCTTCCACCTGACGTTTCTTCAAGGCAAGCTGCTCCTCATATGGAAGGGTCTGGTAGGCGCAGCCGCCGCAGATGCCGAAATGCTGACAGACGCAGGCCTGTGATGCAGTCTTTTCCTCCGCCTCCACGCCTGCTTTCGCCGGATTGCCGGCTACATTCTCCCGTTCTACGGTTTCCAGCGGCGATGGCTCAAGCACTTCCATCAGGCGGCCTTCCACCCGGTCTTTTCGCCTTTTGCTGACGGAGAAGCGGATGGTCTGTCCCTCCAGCGCATTTTTTACGACAACTTTTTTCTCTTTTATATATAAGATTCCTTTGTTGGGAAATTCTGTTTTCGCTACTTTTCCTTCCAGAATATCTCCTTTTTTCATATTCATCTCCTTCTGTTCCGTTTTTCCTTTTATTCCGTTTTTCTTCTGTACCTTCTATATGGTCAATTCGCTGAATTTTGATTTATAGTAGCCATGTCCATAGTGAGCCTGCCCATTTTCGTCAATCTCCATGAGTAGAAAAGTTGGTTTGCGAGAAGCCTGTCTCGGATAGGAGAGACTGCCCGGGTTTAAGATCGTGAGATTATGTCCGATATCAATAAATGGCACATGGGTGTGACCATACATGACCACATCTACTTTTTCTTCTATGGCAGCCCTTTTCAGATAGTCGACGCCTCTGTATACATGATAAGTATGTCCGTGGACGATCATGATTCGATAATCTCCGATTTTGGTTATGATTTTTGGCGGAAGATCCAGATTATAATCATTGTTTCCCGCTACCATATACATCGGACAATCTACCAATGAACGAATATAATCATCTCCACGCTCCACATCGCCGCAATGAATGAGGGTGTCAATGGTGCCAACCTGACGGACGACACCGGCCACATCATCATTACGTCCATGAGAATCACTGATTACTAAAATTCTCATTTACAAAATCTCCTTTATCATTCTGAGGGCTTTTCCTCTGTGGCTGATGGCATTTTTTTCTTCTTCGGAAAGCTCCGCGGTGGTCTTTCCCATCTCCGGCACATAGAAAATAGGATCATAACCGAAGCCGTTTTCTCCCGCAAGTTCATCGGCAATCCGTCCCTCAATGGTAGCCCGCCTTGTCTCAATTCGCCCGTCCGGAAATGCTGCGGCGATGACACACACAAACCGTGCGCCCCGCACTGCTGCCGGTACGCCGTGAAGCCTATCCAGCAGAATCTGATTTTTGATACGGTAAGATGTGTTTTCTCCCATGTATCTGGCGGAAAGCACACCTGGCTCTTTGTTGAGATAATCGATTTCCAGTCCGGAATCGTCCGCCAATGTCAGACAGCCGGTGGCTTCCATGACGGTCTTTGCCTTGATGATGGCATTGTCCTCAAAGGTATCGCCGTCTTCTACGATTTCCACATCGACGCCGACCTCCTTCATGGAAAGGATCTCATAATCCATGTCGCCGAGGATCTGACGGATTTCCCGCATTTTTCCTTCGTTTCCCGTTGCAAATATCAGTTTCTTTTTCATTTTATTTATCCACACCTTTCACTCTTCTGCGTTTTACCTTTTCCCACAAGCTCTTATGCATACATGATCCGTTGCCGACTCACGTTTTGCCTGCCTGCTCCGGCTTTTTGCGCCGCGGTGGCTTCGGTCCCAGGAACTGATAGAAATAAGTCTTCATCATGCCGTTATAGATTTTCCGGTTCTTGTCCGCCTTTCTGCCGATATACCGCTCGGCATCCTCATAGGCGGTGATAATGTATTCCGACCAGTCGTCCAGATGAGAAAACGCCTCGCCGATTTCCCGGTAGAGAATCGGCATATCCTCCTTCTCCTCCATCCGCTCTCCGTAAGGAGGATTAGTGATGACAAAGCCGTATTTCTTAGGATGGCGCAGTTTATGTATGGGCCGTTGCTGAAAATGAATCAGCTCCGCCACGCCGGCTCGTCCGGCGTTCTCCCTGGCAGCCTTCACGATGAGAGGATCGATGTCATAACCCTGGATGTCCATCTCCACGCTGGTATCCACCAGATCCTGCGCCTCCTCAAATCCTCTCTGCCATACGTCTTCGCCGACGAGGTTCTTCCACTGCTGTCCCTGGAACGTCCGGCGCATACCCGGCGCGATGTTCGCTCCCATCATGGCCGCCTCAATAGGAAATGTACCGCTGCCGCAGAAAGGATCCACCAGAATCCTGTCTTTATTCCATGGCGTGAGCTTAATCAGGGCCGCCGCCAGCGTTTCCTCGATGGGCGCTTTGCTGACCATCTTCCGGTAACCACGCTTATGGAGACTCTCACCGGAGGTATCAAGACTCACAGTCACCCTATCTTTATAGATGGAAATACGCACCGGATATTCCTGTCCGGTCTCCGCGAACCAACTGATATGATAATGTCCCTTCATCCGCTCCACCATGGCCTTCTTGGCGATGGACTGAATATCGGAGGTGCTGAAAAGCGTACTTTTCACCGAGGTTGCCTTGGTAACCCAAAAACGGGCGTCCTTTGGGAAATAGTTCTCCCACGGTATACTCTTAACGCCCTGAAACAGCTCCTCGAAGGTCACGGCATGGAACTCTGCCACCTTCCACAAAATCCGCTGGGTTGTCCTCAAAAAAATATTGGCTCTTACCAGAGCCTCCACATCCCCGGTAAAAGTCACTTTGCCGTCCTCTACCCGGACAATCTCATATCCCAAATCGTTGATTTCTCTTTTGCTCACGGCCTCCAAGCCGAAATGACACGGCGCCACAAACTCATATCTGCCTTCCATGCTTCCTCCATTTATTCTGCTGTAAATTCACTGTAAACCATAATATAGAAGTATTGTACTGATTCCACCGGAATGTGTCAACTCCTAACCCCTGCTTTGTGATTTTCCATGGCACCGCAGGCAGGCTGCCTTTCATTCCACAAACATCATATTCCAGAGCTTATCTTCTTCTTTTTCCAGATAACCCCGGTAAGAATTTGGCCCTCCGGCAACACTGTACGCTTCCAAGCCAATTTCACCCAGTTTTCTGTACTCCTGCTCTTTTTACTACATTATGCACAAAAACTGCCTGGTTTCCTTTTCTTCTCCAGTTCAGATCATCAATGCAGATTTGCCCAAAAAGGTTTCATTTAACAATACTTCTGACGCCTTAAAGTTCTCTGTTTAATCAAAAACAAAGAGGCTGCCTGCCGGTCTGGATCTTTCGCCGGCGCCACAGCCCCTCTGCACATTTATTCCATTATCTTTGCAACGCAGCTATCGAATCCGCGCCGCTATTTACAGTGCGGCGATTCTGTCTGCGTCACTTTTTACAGCGCAGTCATCTGCACCTTCGGGTCTCAGACGGCGCATAATTTCTCGCGCCTTTGTTTATCCGGCATGCCTGTCCGTTCTGCTGCCCTTTCCCGTTCACATTTTATTCTGTGAACTGACAGAAACAGTATACCCACATCTCTCAAAAGTATTCCTGACAAATGGATTTCATCGGAAAATTCTGCAACAGATTTCTTCCGTCCGACAAATATCCGAAAGGTCCGCGACCGAGTCCTCCGGCTGATACCGTCGATTATTTTGCGAGAATCTTTTTAAATTTCTTTTTGCCACGTTTCAAGACATGGCCGTCTCCCTGGAAGTCTTCCATGATATAGGCCGCCTTGATATCGGTTACCTTCTCTCCGTCCATGGTGACGCCGCCCTGGGTCACATTTCTTCTTGCCTCGGAACGGGTCGCCGCCAGCTCTGCCTTCATCAGCAGACTTAAAATGTCGATGCTGCCGTCGGTGAAATCTTCCTCTTCCAACACACATTCCGGCATATCCGCTCCCGCTGCGCTGCCCTGTACAAAAAAGGCTTTCGCTGCGCTCTCTGCCTTCCTGGCTTCATCCTCGCCGTGTACGAGCTTGGTCAGTTCATAAGCAAGGATTTCTTTCGCTTTGTTTAACTGACTGCCTTCCCAGTCCGCCATGGCGTCGATTTCCTCCAGCGGCAAGAAGGTGAGCATACGGATGCATTTCATAACGTCAGCGTCAGACACATTTCTCCAGTACTGATAGAAATCAAACGGAGAAGTTTTGTTCGGATCCAGCCATACGGCGCCGGACTGGGTCTTACCCATCTTCTTGCCCTCGGAGTTCAGCAGCAGAGTGATGGTCATGGCGTACGCGTCCTTGCCCAGCTTGCGACGAATCAGCTCTGTTCCACCCAACATATTACTCCACTGGTCGTTGCCGCCAAACTGCATATTACATCCGTATTTCTGGTATAATGCATAGAAATCGTAACTCTGCATGATCATATAGTTAAACTCCAGGAAGGAAAGCCCTTTCTCCATACGCTGCTTGTAACACTCGGCGCGAAGCATATTGTTGACGGAGAAGCAGGCGCCCACTTCACGGAGCAGATCCACATAATTAAGGTCCAAAAGCCAGTCTGCATTGTTAACCATCAGCGCTTTGCCGTCAGAAAAATCAATGAAACGGCTCATCTGTTTCTTAAAGCACTCAATGTTGTAGTCAATAGTCTCCTTGGTCATCATCTGACGCATATCGGTTCGTCCGGACGGATCGCCAATCATTCCGGTCCCGCCACCCAGCAGGGCGATCGGTTTATTTCCCGCCATCTGAAGACGTTTCATGAGGCACAGCGCCATGAAATGTCCCACATGAAGGCTGTCCGCCGTCGGATCAAATCCAATATAGAAAGTCGCCTCCCCCGCATTGATCATCTTCTTAATCTCTTCCTCATTGGTTACCTGGGCAATGAGTCCCCTTACCACTAATTCATCATATAATGTCATCTTTCTCTCCTCCTATTATAGTGCGTAAAAAGGAGTTCCGTTACACGGAACTCTTGCGCCGAGTGCGGTCGCATTTGCAACATATTTCGCTTCGCGTGAGTGTACAATCCCGCCGGTGGGCTTTTTTCACAGACATTTCAACGCAGTTTCCTATGAAACAAAAAACCCTTATCTGCAAAAACAGATAAGGGCGAAGGTTCTCGCGGTACCACCTTATTTCACTGACAGCTTGCGCTGTCCGTCTCATGAGGCTGCGGATTCACAGTCTCAGCGGGAATAACGCCCGCCACCCCGTCACAGCCTACAAGGAGATTACTGACAGTTCCGGTTTTTCTTTTCTCTGACCGGGAATCAGAAACATCTCTCTGGCAGCCGTCTGTCTGTTATCTGCCATGCCTCATCTGCTGCCTCGCACAACGCTCCGTTCGGTGTGAAACTCGGGAATGTATTCACTATTCACAGTCCTATTGGCCTTTCACCAGCCGGCCGCTCTCTGGATATTCCTGCGAAAGCTACTTGTTTCCGTCATCGTTTTTATAATCTTTGCTATTGTTATCCTTACCGGATAAATACGATGTAACCTATTGTAAGCAAAAATGCAGGATTTGTCAACCAGAAATCTTCTCGCCGGAAGCTTTTTAACTAGACAGAAATTCCAACAGCACTTCCTGCTACATCAAAATATACCCGCCGGTATTCCGTCTCCGGCTGAAATACACATGGGTATCCTCCACGTTTCTCTGGGAAAACATATACGAAAGCAGGTCGGAAAGCTCCGCCTTTTTGAGCCGCTGCCAGTCTCCCGACCACTCTCTGGTGGCGGAATCGGTGAAAATCACCCGCCCTTTCTCATCTTCCCCCAGCAAAATCATAGTATGATAGGAGCCCGCGAACCGTTTGTCAAACCACCGGACAATCCGACTATTTTCTCTCTTCATGCGGCTGGTCTCCACCACCACCGGTCGGCCGGAGCGAAGATGTGCGCCGATCTCTTCCATGGCCTCGTCGTCCTTAAAGGCTCCCACATACCGGTGTAAAACGCCGCAGTCCGTAAGAATCCGGGAAATACCATAGAGAGACACCGGCATCTGCCTGGCAATATGTCTGCTGTAATTTTTCTTCCAGACTGTCTCGGCAAAATGTTTCCGCTCCACCTGGGCGATGGTCTCATCGGGACGCAGATTTCGATATGTTGGCACATAGGCCGCCAGCAGGGTAGTTAGTGAACAGCAGGCACAGCCGTGACGGGTCATGTATTCGCTGTACGCGCCGTAAATTCCGGCCTTCTGTTGAAAAACACGAAAAATCCGCGTCGTTGGATTCAATCCGTCGCTGTTACTGTCTCCTGAAAGCACTCTTTCGGTCTGGACCGTCTGAATTGTCCGGGTCGTCTGCGTTGTCCCGGCCGCCCGGTTCTCCGTTTTCTTCCCATGCATCGCAAGCACAACTTCCAGTTCTGAGCCGTCAAGACGCCCGGTCTGTTCGCCGGGCACAAGGAAAAGTTGTCCGTCAGCATCCCGATTCCAATATAGAATTATCCTGTCTTTAATATCTGCCATATTTTCTCCAGAAATTATCGAACAAACACAGACTCCGCCGACAGCGCTGCCATCGGCGGAACTTCTGTACTCAATATTTAAAACTCAATCAATATTTAAAAATCGCCACTCCGTAGGCCGGCAGATCGTAAGCGATGGAATATTTGCGGTCATCGCAAGGCTTCTTCACCGGCTTGTACACTTCCGGACGTTTCTTTCCGGAACCGCCGAACTCCGCAGCATCGCTGTTCAGAATCAGCGTGTGTTTTCTGCGGCAGGTGGTTCCCACCCGATAGTCCGGTCTTGCCACCGGCGTAAAGTTGCAGACAAAAAGCAGATTGTTTTTGCCGTTCTCGGAATGTCTGGTGAAGGAGAAGATGCTCCTGTCGCCATCGTTGGCATTGATCCACTCAAAGCCCTCCGGATAGCAGTCGTATTCGTAGAGACATTTATTTTTATTGTAAATGTGCAGAAGAGCCCGCACGAAGTTCTGAAGCTGACGGTTTCTGTCTTTCTCCAGGAGGAACCAGTCAAGCTCCCTGGCCTCGCTCCACTCCTGATGCTGTCCGAAGTCCTGTCCCATGAACAGAAGCTTCTTGCCCGGATGTCCGGTCATAAAGGCGTACCCTACCATCAGGTTGCGGAACTTATCATCATAAAGTCCCGGCATTTTCTCAACCATGGAGCATTTCAGATGCACCACCTCATCGTGGGAGAGAACCAGCATATAATTCTCCGCGTAAGCGTACATCATGGCAAAGGTCATCTTGTTGTGATTATATTTTCTGAAATACGGGTCCAGCTTCATATACTCCAGGAAGTCATGCATCCAGCCCATATTCCATTTGAGGCCGAAATTCAGTCCGCCGTACTCTGCCTTGTCCGTCACCTTCGGCCATGCGGTGGATTCTTCCGCGATCATCACCGCACCCGGATTCCGTCCTTCCACCACGGTGTTCAGATGTTTGAAGAACTCGATGGCTTCCAGGTTCTCGTTTCCGCCGTAAATGTTCGGCACCCACTGTCCGTCTCTCCGGCCGTAATCCAGATACAGCATGGAGGCCACGGCATCTACCCGGAGACCGTCGACGTGATACTTCTCGATCCAGTACAGAGCGTTGCAGATTAAGAAATTCTTTACTTCTGTCTTGCCGTAATCAAATACTTTGGTTCCCCAGTCCGGATGCTCGCCCTTTCTGGTATCCGCGTACTCGTAGAGGCAGGTTCCGTCAAACTCTGCCAGTCCAAAGGCGTCTCTCGGGAAATGTGCAGGAACCCAGTCCAAAATGATACCAATTTTATGTTCATGGAGATAATTGACAAAATACTGGAAGTCCTGTGCGGAACCATGACGGGATGTCGGCGCAAAATACCCTGTCACCTGATATCCCCAGGAACCGTCAAAAGGATGCTCCGCAATTCCCATCAGCTCCACATGGGTATACCCCATGTCCTTCACATATTTTGCCAACTCCACCGCCAGCTCTCTGTAATTATAGAAACCGTCCTCGTCATCATCGGTGATCGGATGCTTCTTCCAGGAACCCGGATGCACTTCATAGACAAACATCGGATCTTTCCGCACATCAAACTTATTCCGATGCTCCATCCACTTCTTATCGCTCCATTTAAAATCGGAGATATCCGTCACCACAGACGCATTATTCGGTCTCTTTTCCATCTGGAAGGCATAAGGGTCTGTCTTCAAAACTTCGTTGCCCTGTTTCGTCGTGACGCAGTATTTGTATATTTCCCCTTCTCCCAGATTCGGAATAAACAGTTCATAAATCCCCATCGGCTCTGTTCTTTTCATCAAATGTGCTTCTCTGTCCCATTTATTGAAATCGCCCACAACAGAAACCTTCCGGGCATTCGGAGCCCACACAGCAAAAAATACCCCCTGCTGTCCTTCCAGAGTCATCGGATGCGCACCCAGCTTATTATATAAATCGTAATGTGTTCCCTGACCAAAAAGATATTGGTCAAACTCCGTTATAAAATTGTAAGCAGAACTACTGCTCTGCTTCTTATTTTTTGTCTGTTTACTCTCCTGCATCTGTAAATCCTCCCTACGTTTGGTTTAATACAGTATATCATAAAATGACATGAAAAGCATCTTCAATTTACATATCTTTAGCTATTATGCATAAAAAAACTCTGCCTATACAGAAAATATATTTTGAAATCTTTCCATATAGACAGAGTATCTTATGTTTATAAATCACCCGGATAACTTCTCTTTAGCAGTAATCATCCCATGGCTTCTTCGCATTTGCTTTCGCAAAAGAAAACCTTATTCAGAAATCACCTTGATCCATCCTTCCGGCGCCTCAATGTGCCCCATCTGGATACCGGTTAGGGTATCGTAAAGCTTCTTCGTTACCGGACCCATTTCCTCCATGCCGCTCGGGAAGCAGATCTCTTTTCCGTGGTCATCAATCTTTCCAACCGGAGAAATGACGGCTGCGGTACCGCAAAGACCACATTCCTCAAAGTCTTTCACTTCATCAAAGTATACTGTTCTGTGTTCTATTTTCATTCCCAGATAATGTTCCGCAACATATACGATGGAACGGCGAGTAATGGATGGCAGAATGCTATCAGACTTCGGTGTTACCAGGGTGCCGTCCTTGGTGATGAAAATGAAATTGGCTCCGCCGGTCTCCTCCACCTTCGTTCTTGTGGCAACGTCCAGATACATATTCTCATCGTAACCCTGACGATGCGCCTCCATAATTGGATACAGGCTCATGGCATAGTTAAGGCCGGCCTTGATATGCCCGGTTCCATGTGGCGCCGCACGGTCATAATCGCTGACACGGATAGTCACCGGTTTTGCTCCGCCCTGGAAATACGGTCCCACCGGCGTCACAAACACACGGAACTGATATTCCTCGGAAGGCTTCACGCCGATAACCGCATCAGAACCAAACATATACGGACGAATATACAGAGTTGCTCCTGATCCAAACGGCGGAACATAGGCAAGATTGGCCTGCACAGTTTTCACTACCGCATCGACAAATTTATCTTCCGGATAAACCGGCATCTCCAGTCTTCTGCAACTATCCGCCATACGCGCTGCATTCAAATCCGGACGGAAGCAAACCACCTTACCGTCTTCCGTTGTATAAGCCTTCAGTCCTTCAAAACATGTCTGTGCATACTGAAGAACTCCGGCACATTCATTGATTACTACATTGGCGTCGTCTGTCATGATACCTTCATCCCAGGCGCCGTTTTTATAATTTGCCACAAATCTGGCATCTGTCTGCCGATAATTAAATCCTATGGAACTCCAGTCCAAGTTTTTCTTTTCCATAAACTACAACTTCCTTTCTGCCTCTGCAATTGCAACCATTATATCACAGTTTCTTCAGATTTTCCATGTTTTATCGGCGGATTTCAAAAAAAATGCAATTTAATTTAATAAATATTTCATTTGCCTAAGAAATAAAAGGAAGCTGCCTCATACATTTCCCGTCAATCTTCCAACAGTTTCTTTTCTTCATCTTTCACATATTTTCTGTAAGATTTCAATTCATGTCGCAGATGCCGTCTGCGCTCTTTCTTTGTCATATGCTGGAACCGCTCTTTCGGGAAAATGTGTTCCTTCCCCTCGGTCAGATCTTCAAGAATGTCTTCCACCGCCGCCGGGCCTTCCAGTTTCCTTTTCTGAAGAGTATATTTGGAATATACGTTCTTCACCTGATATCCTCGCTGCCCCATTTCATTTTTCGCAGACCGTATGGCCTTTAATTCTCGGCTGCCTCCGGTCACCAGAATCATGTGGGATTCCTTTTTGTCCGCGATGAGACGCCAGATCACATGAGAGATCTCATAAGGAATCTTTCCGTTCTTACTCTCAAAGACCAGACCGATGCTGGCTCCCGTGGCAAATATCATGGATTTATCCCGGTGCTCTGACGCCTTTCTGACCTCAACATTTTCATGTTTCGCAAATTCACTGACGTAGTCACAACAACTCTGTTTTTCGTCATCATAAAAAATAACCAGTTTTTTCAAAATATCCTCCACCTCTTTTTAAAAAATAGCCTTTGTTTATTCATTTTTATGCGCTTTCCTTTCATTACAGTACCTTGCTGATATTCTGATTTACCTTTCTGGCAACCCTTTCCATAACTTCCTGTTCCTCCTCCGTCACTCCGTCCAGAACAATATCCCGAATATTTTTGTAAATTCCTCTCAAGACTTCTGTGATAGCGCCGGCATCATCGGTCAGATAATTATGAATACATCTCCTGTCCCTCTCATCCTGCTGTACTCTGACATATCCCTTCTTCTGTAATCGATTCAGCGCCTGAGAGATATGCCCTCTGGTAAACATGTGGAGCTTCAGGATATCTTTGGAAGTATTATGTTCTCCCGAGTTCTCCAAAAAGAATAAAATATGCATATCAATCCTCTGAAGACCGTATTCTTGTTCCACCGCCTCCATTTTCTTCTCCATAAGGCGCCGGAACTGCATACCGTACAGAAGGGTCTCCACTGCTTTGTTCATTGGCTCACTCCTATTATTAGTTTCAAAATTTTCGATTTCTTCTTCAGTCTTCGCTTTTTGTTTAAAATTAAACTATTTACATTTAAAATAATACCATACATTTCAAATTTGTCAATTGATTTATTTTTAAACTTTATTATTGTCAAGATATTATTTTGCTGCATAAAATAATTGTACCGCAAAAAAATTATATTTATACAAAGATCTCTTTTAGTCCTGCTTCTTCTGTAATTCCTTCAGCCACAGACTGGAAATCATTTTCATTCCCTCTTTATTAGGGTGTACCCCATCGACTGTTTCGTACTCCGCATGATAACTGCCAAGATCCGCCAGCTTCAATCTTTCTTCCAGAACTGTTTTTCTAATGATTTCGGAATAAATGTCAGGGGAAAAAACGCTGTCCACATTAAAAAACATCTCTTCTTCCTGCACAGGCTTTCCCCGCAAAAGTGTTGCACACCAAAGCTCCACCTGCGGATACAGTCGTCTGAGCCGCTGAAGCATCCGGCGATATTCATACTCAAATTCCTGCGGATGCACGCCAAATCCCCAGTCATTGGCGCCCATAGCCACAAGAATCATATCCGGCTCCCCCTCTTCTCCCAGGGCCCGCAGCCTGCGCTCTGAAGTTCCCGACGAGGCTAGACTGCCGGATACTGTGCTTCCGGCATAAGAATTATTGACGCCCAATATGCCGCCCATGCCCTGGATTACCTGCATCCACCAGGTATCATCCGGACTTGTCACACCAGTCTCTCCTTGTCTCCAGGCATCATAAAAAAGTGCTTCTGCCGGTGTATATCCGGCAAATGTACTGACAGAATCTCCTAATATTGAAATTCGTTTTTTCTTTGTCTCCAAACGATAACCTCCCCTTTCCTGACCATTATTTTTTCCTGTCAAAAACTACTCCGGACACCTTTGGTCCGGCGTTGGCCGCCACTGCCGCGCCAATCTGATAGAGTTCCGTCGGACCGTAGCCGACTTTTTCTGTCATCTTCTGAATCATCTCATCCGCGCAGCTTTTGTCACTGCCATAGACAATCTGATACTCCGAACCCGGTTCCATCTCTGCAACAGCCATATCGGCAATTTTTGCCACTACTTTTTTCTCACCCCGGCATTTTGCCGCAGTGGTAATTTCACTCTCCCAGGCTTTCATAATCGGTTTAATTCCCAGCTTGTCTCCCACAAAGGCGGCAGCGCTCGGAATACGACCGGATTTGCTGGCATATTTCAGATCATAAATGCCAAAATAAACACAGCGGCGCACCAGGATCTCTTCCAGGTACTGATTGATTTCCTCTGCGGAAGCCCCCTGTTCCGCCATCTGGCAGGCTTTGATCACTGGCTGTCCGTAAGCGCCGGTATAGCTGCGCCCGTCATGACTGTAAATGGATATCTTCCCTTCACACTCCGGATGTTCCTCAAAAAATGTATCGATGGCCAGCAAAGAATTCTGATAGGTGGCAGACCCCTTAGAATTAATCATCACGAGGATGAGCTCTGTGCAGCCTTTCTGGTAACAATCATAATACAACTCCTCAAACTGATACGAAGTAATCTGTGAAGTCTTTGGCACATCCTCCTGTTCCTCCATCAGTTTATAAAAGCCTTCATTATCCATATCCACTCTGCTGAGATAAGACTTTTCTCCAATAACTACTGGAAACGGAATGATGTGTATATTATATTTCTTTTCATTTTCATAAGAAATGTCACTGGCTGAATCGGTGATAACCTGAATTTTCCCCATATTTTCTTTCCTTCCATTATTTTTCCAGTTAAATGACGCGCCGTCTTTTGTTTACAGAACACGTCATAAAACGGTGTTTTCATTATCTTTAGTATTATAAATGAGCCCCCGTTTTATGTCAACACAACGAAACTTTCAAAAAAATAATTTCTTCCAGAGCCTATTGCTGACAAATACTATCACGGTTCCATTTTCAAGGCACATACAAATCAAATAAAATACATTTTTTAACAAATATAATAAGACAAACACAGGCGGAACCATATCATCTGGTCCGCCTGTCCGATATTTTGTCAATTTCTATTAGTTATTTTTGCAATTTACTTTGTTTCTTCATATAATTATGTATTATTTCTCTTTCCCCTCAATTATGTGTTATTCCTCTTCCTCCACGCAGGCAAGCGCCAGCCCTGTCGCCACGGCATTTCTCGGACCTTCACAGCCACGGATATTTCCCCGTCCGGCAACAATCTCGTATTCCGATAAGGCATCTGTCACCATATTCGGTATCTCAAAATCGAGGGCGGAACCGCCGACCATAACGACAAACTGAATATCCCTCGGATTATCGGTCGGGCTTACCTTGGATAAAGAGCGAACCGCATTGGTCACAAAGACTTTTCTCTTGGCCTCCATACGCACCTGGCGCACTCTTTCCATGGATTCTACGCCTTCCAGCGGCACAAGTTCGCCGTCATCCTTAACCAAAACGACCTTCGCAAATACTGAGGTGTCCAGCGGTTTGTCAAAGAACTGCGCTGTACCGTCCTCATGTCGGATGTGGAACAGACTCTCCACAAAGGCCAGCGGATACTTCTTAATATCTTCCGCCAAATCAAAATCGTCCAGCCCCAGCTCAGACTGAATGAGAAGAGATACCATATTGCCCGCGCCGGCAAGATGAATGAGCTTCACCTTTCCTTCCCGGTTGATGATGGAAGCGTCGGTGGAACCGGCGCCCATATCCACAATGGCCAGCGGAATGCTGGTTCCCGGTGTGGTAAGCGCACCCTTGATTGCCATATCCGCCTCCACGCCGCCCACATATACCGGCACATTGAGCTTCTCAGAAAGAACCCGGGCGATAATCTCCATCTGCAGACGGTCAGACTTAACCATGGCCGCGATACCCACGGCATTCTCCAGGGAAAATTCATCGGCAATGCCTCCTTTTACCTTCTGTGGATTAAAAGTGTCCACTGCCAGAAGATCCTGAATCTTAATATCTCTCTTATGCTTGTCTGTAAGATTTGCCATAACACGGCGCACTTTATCCAGCATATTTCCGGCATTGGTTCCGACCTCACCCTGGATATCCTCAATATCCGGGATAGACGCAATGCCTTCCATAATTCTTTCCGCTCCTTCGTCAACGTCCACTTCTACTTCTTTTTTGCTTCCAATGACGGTAATAGTTCCCGCTTTGATGCTCCGCTCCTTCACATCACCTTCCGGCGTCTTAATCACCACGCCGGAACGGGTACCAATCAATGACCGCGCAATCGGAACAACCCTCTTGGTCTCCTCGGAAGACAGATCAAATAAGGTGGCAATTCCGTACGGATTAGACAGTACCGAAACAACGCTTCCGATTGGTGCCACCTCAATGGCGCATTCCATACCCAGAGGAACCTTTTCAATCATGGTAACCTCATCGATAACCGGTACCTTTTTGTCCAGTCGATTGGTGATCAGTGTACCGTCATCGGTCTGAGCAATCGCTCCCTTGATCGTCACATTCTTCTTCGCCTCGTTCATCAGGCGGGCCGCCCCAGCAAAATCCACGCTGGACGGAATCACAACAATGACATCCTTCTCCTCCGTGATTTTGGACAGTTCCGTGACCAAAACCGAGATGCCAACGCCGATTCCCGTTCCGCCCGGTGTGCTGGGATTATGCCCGATAACCGTAGATTCTGTAATAATCGTCTCGGAAATTGTCTCCATGGCCACATCTCCGATTACCGGCGCCGCCTCATTAATCCGAATCTCATCCAAATCGGAATATTCAAGCCCCACCTTTTTCAGAGCGCTGTTCAATGACATGAACACGCCGTTGATATTCTTCAATGTACCTTTGATACCAGTGGTCGGTCCGATACCGCTGGAAAGAAAATGTATATCTTTTCCTTCAATCTTGGCAAGAGCAACTTCTGTTGTTGCATTGCCAATATCAACACCCGCTACAAACTTCATACGTTTCCATCCTTTCCTGCCTGCTATTCAGCCATCTTTCGTGCAGTACACGTCTGAATAAAAAAGCATATAAATCTGTTTAAATTATAACATTTGCACAGGAAAGGGTCAAACATTAAGAGACATAATTTCTTGATAATCTCCTGTACTAATCGAAAATATTTGTGCCTCTTTTTCGTCCATATCAGTAAAATCTTGTGAATATTTTTCTAAATGTTCACCTTCTCCTGACATTTCTTCCCACAACCCATATATTCCCCACAAAACAATTCATTGACTCATCACCGCATTGACCATATAAGTGATATAACTTTGCGACTGGGTCTGCTGTCCGTTCTGAGTATTTTCCGGCTGAGTTGTCTGAGTATCTCCGGACTGAGCTGCCTGGGTATCCTCCATCTGTACAGTTGTTCCGTCTTCCATGGCCGTCTCGTCACCCTCATAGGCAGTATATTCGGTGTAGGTCTCTCTATCGTACACATTTCCATAATACGAATCATAATAGCCGTCGTAATACGGGTCATTTCCCATAAGTTCTTCCCGGTCAATAATGATATCTTTTACATTATTAGAATTATATTCCACCACGAACTGAATCTGATCCTTAGGCACATTTTTGGACGTCTCCAGCGTCATCTGCTGATTATCTCCGTAATAAGAATGAATGTAAACTTTTCCGTCGCCGTCCGTGCCGTTTCCACCGAGGCGGCTTCTCTTTATCTTCTTTCCTCTTTTGTTCCATCCTATGCTCCTGCTTCTCCATTTGCTGCTCCATAAAGTTTGATAAAGACTGTCTGGATTTCGTCAATACACCGCTAGCTTTTTTTCCGATTCCCTCCGAAGCTCCTTTTTTCCGTACTCCCTTATAAGACGGGTCAATATGATATGCTTCCAGTATCTCCGCAATGAGACTGTCAATATCTCCAAAATCATCAATCGCCTCCTGCTCACTCATCCCGCTTTTTATTTTCAACTCAATATGCTGTTCATATTCTAACAGCATATCCTCCCTCTCCTGTGCTTCCAGCACGGAGAGCCTGTTCTCCATCACATCTAAAAATTCTCTCTTATTCATATCCCTGCTCCTTTAAAAACTCATTGACATTCTGGCAAAACTCTTTCCACTCTTTCCTGGTCTCATCCAGATGCATGATGCCCGCTGCTGTCAAATGATAGTACTTTCGCGGCGGCCCCTCGCTGGACTCTCTGAGATAGGTCTCAAAATAATGCTCATTGGTCAGACGCTTCAAGATGGGATAAATGGTTCCCTCCTTCACATTGACCACCTTGGAGACCTCCGCCACCAGCTCATATCCGTACATATCCCGGCTGGACACAGCCGCAAGAACCATCAGCTCCAGAACTCCTTTCTTAAACTGTGCGTTCATCCATCCACTCCTTTCTGTGTCTACTGTTTTCTTGCGAATACCATATTATACTAGGTACTATGTATAGTCAAGTACTATTTTTTATGAGTTCTTACGGGGTTCGACATATTCTCCGCTCCACATCAGTGCAATATATCGACATAATGCACCGGTGCAGTTGTTTTTCATTATCTGTAAACAGTCTGCGCCCGTTCATTCAATTGACATACCTTTACATAAGGGGAATAAATAAATGACATGATTATTTCAAATGACTTTTTTATATTGAGAATTGTTGATTAAATAGGGATTTATGAATCTCTGTGCCACACAATAGGCTGTGCTGCGAGAAGAACAGTTGTGTGCTGACACCAGAGATTCATGAGAATCCTGTACCATGTGATGAAGCAGAAGGTTGTGACAAATTTTTTCTGTTGTCCCTGTTGATATTGACATTGATACAAAAGGTATTATTGTATTATGCCCGCTGTTCCACCGTTTTGTCCAACGCCAGCCACCCGATAATCTCTTTCTTATACCGGAAGAACGCGTCGGTCAGGTTGAAGTCCGCCGGTCTCGGTTTCTTTTCTTTGATGACGATTTCCTCCGTTATCCTACCCGGTCTGCCGTTTAAAATGTAGATACGGTCCGAGAGCAGAATAGCCTCATCGATATCATGGGTGATGAAGAGTGTCGACATCTTAATGCGTTCCATCACGTCCAGATACCATCGGTGAATGCCGGACTTCGTGATGGTGTCCAGTGCGCTGAACGGCTCGTCCAGCAATGCAACGCCATTGGAAGAAAGATAGGTTCGGAGGAGGGCCGCCCGCTGTCTCATACCGCCGGAAAGCCGGCTAGGGTACTGGTACTGGGTTCCATCCAGGCCGAACTCCTCAAAGAGCGGCTCCGCTTTCTGTCTGGCTTCTTTTTTCTTTTCTCCTTTTAACACCAGCGGCAGAGATACATTGTCGATGATTTTTTTGTGGGGAAACAGCAGGTCTTTTTGCATCATATAGCTGATTCTGCCCGGCTGCGCCGTGATATCTTCCCCGGAGAGAAAGACTTTACCCTCTTCCGGAGGTGCCAGGCCGGAGAGGACGTGGAACAGCGTGGTTTTGCCCGCGCCGCTCACGCCCAGCATAGAAACCAGTTCCCCTTCCTGCAGTTCTATATTGATATCTTCAATGATGGTTCTTCCACTGTATTGTTTTGTAATATGTTCCGCTTTTAATACTGTCATGCCATCTTCCTTTACTGCGGCAGATAATCGTTGGAGTAACCGATGCCGGTCAGATCCTTGTCTGTCAGTTTATTTTCATATAACCAGGTATAGAAAGCATCCCATCTGGTCGGGTCGATGACGCCCCAGGATGCCGCATCGGACACGTACTGTCCGGAAATCCATTTCTGGCTGGCGTAAACCAGATCCTGAGAGTCTGAAAGAGAGCCGGTGTTATCTCCTTCCATAAGCATATCAGCCGCGTCCTGCGGATTCTCCACTGCGTACTCATAGCCTTTGGCTGTAGCTTCAAGAAATGCTTTGGCTGTGTCCGGAGATTCCTCAAGAAATTCATCGTTGGCGATAATTACCGGTGTGTAGTAATCAAAAACTTCGTTGATGTCCCGGAAGTTCCAGTAATCGAAATCCATACCTCTGAGTTCGGCGTTGATGCCGCCCCATCCGTAGAAAATCCAGATGGCGTCGGTCTGATTGGCTTCCAGAGCTGCCGGCTCGTCGGTGATATTATTGGGAATCAGCGTCACCTTACTGAAATCGCCGCCATCATCCTTCACAACGGTCTCCAGGATCGCCAGCTCAATCGGAGATTCCCAAGTGGAATAGGTCTTTCCTTCCAGTCCCTTCGGACAGTCGATACCTTCTCCGGCTCTTGAAATAATACCGGACGTATTGTGCTGGAGTACCGTTGCCACCGCGGTGATACCCAGCGGTTCATCGGAATCCAGAGCTACCGCCATGGTATCCTGCGCCTCAATGGCAAACTGTGCCTGTCCGGAAGCGCACATGGTGGCCGCGCCGTTTTCCGGCGGCTGCACAATCTCCACATCCAATCCGGCGTCCTCATAGTAGCCCAGTGCCTGGGCGGCATAAATGCCGGTATGATTGGTATTCGGCGTCCAGTCCAGACAGAATGTGATCTTTGTCAGTTCCTTGCCGCCTTCCGTGGAGGACGTCTCATTGCCTGCGGAACCGCAGGCGGTAAGACCCAAGAGCAGCGATGCTCCCAGTACAACAGATATAACTTTTTTCCAGTTATTTTTTCTCATCTTTCTCTCCTCTTTCTTCCACTGCCAGCCAAGGCATGGAAATCCGCCGTATCACATTGACCACCGCCATCAGTAGAAGGCTGATAACCACGATAAAGATGATAACGGCAAACATTTTGTCAAAGGCATACGCCTGTTTTACTCTGGTCATGTAAACGCCAAGACCCACGAAACCGCCCAGCCATTCGGAAATGACCGCACCCACCACGGCGTAAGAGGCGGAAATTTTTAATCCTGCAAAAAACTGCGGCATGGCCGCCGGAATCTTCACATGCCAGAATATCTGAAGTTTCGTGGCTCCCATGGCACGCATCAGATCAACGGAATCCCTGTCCACGCTTTTATAGCCGTCCAGAAGTCCCACGGTAATCGGGAAAAAGGTGGTGATGACCACCAGCGTAATCTTAGGAGCCATCCCAAATCCCATCCATAAAACCAGCACCGGTGCGATGGCGATGGTGGGGATGGTCTGAGTGATGATCATAATTGGATAAAAAGCCCTGTTGAGAATTAAAAAATGGTCCATCAGCGTGGCAGTGATAAATGCCAGCATAATTCCGATGGCGAGACCGTAAAAGGCCTCCTGGAGCGTCACGCCCGCGTGTTCCATGATAATCGGAAAGTCTCCAATCAGCGCCTTCACCACATCCACCGGAGACGGAAGCATATATCCCGGCACAATTCCGGTCTCGCTAAGCACAAACCAGAACAGAACGATCAGCGCCAACGCCACCACTGCCGGAAGCTTACTGATGATGCTTTGTAACCTTTTTGTCAATGGTCAGCACGTCTCCTTCCGGCTTGTAAGAAATCTTCACATAAGTATTCATCGCCTTGCAACCGGCCTTTGCAGCTACAATCTGGCAGTTCTTTACAATCTCCATGAGCTGGCCATAATCTCCCTCAATGGATGTTTCGCACGGTCCCACATAATAATGAAGACCTGTGGACTTAATGTAATCAATTACTTCATCGACGATGCGGATAACCTCATCCTCGTCCTGTACATTTGGTAAAACCTGAATTGCGACACTTGCGTTCATCTTACTTTTCCTCCTTCATTCATAAAAAATAAGTTTCGTTAGAATTTTTGTTAAAGAAAAAGCGCCCGCATAATGCGAACGCAAAAAAAACATCACAAATACTTCCTACGATGGCATTATCCAACAGGTTAAAAGGGTCTAAGGTGCAACCTTACTCTCAGCTTATTCATAAGCTCCCCTGATTTATATTATCCAATTGGGATTAGTATAGTACATTTTCAAACAAAAAACAAGGATTAATTTCTCAGAAAGTCCGTCATAGATTTCTTAGAAAGTCCGGGTCATTCCTGCATCATTTTTATACAAACTCTGCATTTGCAGTACACTAGAACTCGCGCTTTTATACATTTATTATCAGAAATAAACCAGTTCTTCTTCCGGCGACTCCGCCGCCTCCACTCTTTTGGCGTAAAGCACCGGACCTTCTTCGCCGTATTCTTTATTATACTCAATATGGACTTCTGCTGTCAGGTTTACCCACATTTTATTCTTCAGCGACTTGATCGTGGACGATTTGGCATGATTGGTATGGCAGAGATATCCGATGAACTGGATATCATCGGCACAACAAGTCATGGCGTGGCGTCCCGCCACAAAATAACCTTTCGGCAGACGAATGGATTTGAAAATCATCGTCTTCATGACCATGATCTTACCATTATAGACTTCCGGCCGTTCCATGGCGTCCACAAACCAGACGCCATAGTCCTCATCCTCCAGATGAATCTCATCACCCTCCGTATCAAACGGCAGCGTGTCATCCTCATCACCCATATCATCATCCACCGACTCAAAGAGAACCTGCACCCGGCGATTCACCGCCTTGATGCTTCTTCTCCAGGTCGCCCGCGGCATCTCCGCCGTACAGCGGTTGATAATGACCATCTCAGCAATCTTGTACATTTCCACCGCCAGAGAACGCATGTTATTCATATAGAGATCAAATGTCTCCCCGTTGACCGTCACAATGATCTGAAATACCAATAGCGGCGTGTTGTCCATCTCCGTGAGCATCCGCTCCGCCGACCACATGCCGTTGTACTCGATGATCACCCGGTCCGGGTAATACTGCAGTACTTTGCTGATGAGAAAATCTTTATTGAAATCTTCTTCCTCCTCCACATACACGATGGTGGTGTTGGTTTTCTTCAGCAGATCCTCATCGTACTCTTCCATGCCTTCCTCACAGGCAAACAGCAGCGTTCTCTCTCCGTTATTAAAATAATCTTCTTCCAGTGTTTCCTGAATAAATGTGGTCTTTCCACTCTCCAGAAATCCCATGAACACATAAACAGGAATCTCCATCTCTTTCTTTCCCGGCATACGCATCCTCCATCAGATTCTATAAGCCAAAAAGCTCCGTGAGCTTGTCTTCTTGCAGTTCAGAACCGATGACACAGATTCTTCCCGTGTACTCCGCAGAACCGTACCGTACCTCTTTCTCACCAGGAATCAGATCGAAGTGCATCCATCTGCCGTCTTCATCCGGAACGATTCCCTTGGCCCTCAAAATGATACCGTACTCTCTGCTGTCCTCATCGGCCAGTTTCTCAAGAATACCCCGCACCTGTTCTTCCGTAAACTTCTTCGGCGTCTCCTTTCCCCAACTCGTAAACACTTCATCGGCGTGGTGATGACCTTCATGACCATGATGATGGTCGTGGTCTTTGTGGTGACAATGTTCGTGATCATGCCCGTGCTCGTCATGGTGGTCATGATCATGATGATGATCGTGATGGCAGTGCTCCCCGTCATGATGATGATGGCCGCATTCCGGACAAATCTCTGCCTCCCGCAGCAGTTCCTCGGCAAAATCATTCTTTCCTTCCATCACAGCAAGAATCTGCTCGCCGGTGATATCTTCCCACGGAGTGGTAACGATCGGAGAACGGTCATTGAGGGTGCGGATCAACTCAATGGTCTTCTCTAGTTTGTCTTCCTTCACATCCTGGGTACGGCTTAAAATAATGGCGCTGGCATACTGTACCTGATTCTTGTAGAACTCGCCAAAGTTCTTCAGATACATTTTGGCGCGCTTCACATCCGCCACAGTGATATAGCTGTCAAGCACTACATTTTCTCCGTCCACCACTTTCTGTACCGCCTTGATGACATCAGACAGCTTGCCAACGCCCGACGGCTCGATGATAATCCGGTCCGGCTCAAACTGGGACAACACATCTTTAAGCGCCGCGTTAAAATCACCCACTAGAGAACAGCAAATACAGCCTGAATTCATCTCATTGATCTGGATGCCGGACTCCTTCAAAAAACCTCCGTCAATGCCAATCTCCCCAAACTCATTCTCAATGAGCACGACCTTCTGCCTCTGCAGAGTCTCTGCGATGAGCTTCTTAATCAATGTTGTCTTTCCGGCTCCGAGAAAGCCGGAGATAATATCTATCTTTGTCATATTTCTCAGTCCTTTCCAAATTTGCAAAACTTACAAAAATATTTTCAAAAAATTTTATGAACGGTTATGGGATATGACGCACCTCCTGCGCCAAAGTTAAAACAGCTTATCTTCCCACCAGACCGCCGTATTTAATATATTTTAACCTTTTTTTGCAAAAATGCAAGCATTGTTCTACATCCCGAACTGATATTGAACTGATATCCTTTTCCTTCTGTCGCATTTACTGTGCTTTTTCATATATTGATATTGTACAAATTATCCGAAAGGAGCCGGACATGGAAGAAATCAAAACTTTCTCTGACCATCATCATTCAATCGATATTAACAAAAAATCGCTACACCACAGTCTCCGTAAGCCATCGCGCAGCGATTTTGTTCAATTAAAACTTTTTTAAGAAACTCAACCTTGCATTTTTCTTCTTCGGTGCTATAATGAGGATAGCACCAGTTCTGGGAGGAGTATGGTTTACACTGTATCGGAAGTGTCTCGGTTCATACATTAGATTTTCCCGGAGGAACACGCTCCAACTGGTGTGTGCAGATATGGTTCATCGGTAGAACATTGGCTTCCCAAGCCAAAGAGGCGGGTTCGACTCCCGTTATCTGCTTTATACAGTTTTGCACCGGCGGTTTTGTTGTGTTTCTCCATTGTGGGATGCGTTCTCTCGCATCCCTTTTTCACATTACATTTTAGCATCCCGCTTTTCGCATTTTCCGGAAACTATTTTTCCAGAGTCAATGTCTCGTAAGGACGCAGGGTCCATGTATAGCCTGATGCGTGCTGTAATGCTTCTTCCGTGCTGATTTTTTCCCCTTCGTAATTTGTCAGCAGTATAGAATAGTTTTTCCAGGCTTCGTCCAGATATATCTCCGCCGGATGGTCGGTGAGATTGTTAAACACAATCAGTTCTTCCCCGTCAAGGGTGCGGCGGTAGGCCAGCACGTTTTTGTTTTCTTTTTCGAGGAAGTCAATCTTTCCTTCGGCGATCACTTTTTTCTCTTTCCGAAGATGAATCAATGTTTTATAGAAAGCCAGGATAGAATCCGGATCCTGTCTCTGCGTCTCTGCGTTGATGGTCCGGTAATTTGATCCGAGGCCGATCCACGGCGTGCCGGTAGTAAATCCGGCATTTTCTTCCACAGCCCACTGTACCGGCGTTCGGCCGTCGTCTCTGGAACGCGCCTGAAGAATTTCCATGGCTTCACTGCTGGTTTTGCCCTGGTCCAGCAGAATGCGGTAATAATTCAGGCTCTCCACATCGCGGTACTGACTGATATCGTCAAAATGCGGATTAGTCATGCCGATTTCCTCGCCCTGATAAATATACGGAGTGCCCCGCATCAGGTGAATGGAAGCTGCCAGCATTTTGGCGGATTCTTTCCAGTAGCGGCCCTCGTCTCCCAAACGGCTCACGATTCGCGGCTGGTCGTGGTTGCACCAGAATAAGGCGTTCCAACTGTCTGTCTCCTGTAATCCGATCCCCCAGGTTTCAAACAGCTCTTTCAAATGCATCAGATCCGGCTCCATCAGCTCCCATTTCTTTCCGTCTTTGTAGTCAATCTTCAGATGATGGAAACTGAAGCACATACTCAGCTCTTTCTCCTTCGGATTGGAGTAGCGGATGCAGTTGTCCAGGCTGGTGGAAGACATTTCTCCCACTGTTACATACTTGTCGAGTCCGGTATCTGCTGTCAGTTCTTTCAGAAATTCATGGACATGGCGGCCGTCTGTATAGAAACGGCGGCCATCCCCAATGTGGTCATCCTCAAACTGTTCCGGCTTGGATATAAGGTTTACCACGTCAAAACGGAATCCCCCGATTCCCTTTTCCTTCCAGAAGCGGATGACGTTCTTTAATTCCTCCCGCACTTCCGGGTTCTCCCAGTTTAAGTCCGCCTGACTTACGTCAAAGAGATGCAGATACCATTTTTTCAGATGAGGCACATACTCCCATGCAGGTCCGCCGAACTTAGACTCCCAGTTGGTCGGAATCTTGTCCGGTGTTCCGTTCTTGAAAATGTAATAATTCTGATATTTTTCATCGCCGGCCAGAGCTTTTTGGAACCACTCGTGACTGGTGGAAGTATGGTTAAAGACCATATCCAGCATCAGCTCGATGCCCCGTTTTTTACCTTCCCGAATCAGCTCCTCCAGATTCTCCATGGTGCCGAAAATCGGATCGATGTTCCTGTAATCGGCCACATCATAACCGTTGTCGTTCTGCGGAGATACAAAGAAAGGAGTAATCCACAGATAATCCACACCCAGCTCCTTCAGATAGTCCAGTTGCTGCGTAATTCCTTTGATGTCGCCGATTCCATCTCCGTTGGAATCTTTGAAGGATTTTAAATATATTTGATAAATAACCTTATCACTGAAATTATTCATTGTTTTCACCCGTTTCTTTCTCGTCTTGAAGGCGCTGATCGTTCTCAGCAAATGTCTCTCTACTTACTCAAATGTGGCAACGACCGTCTCTCCTGCCTTTGCATTTTCTGTAAACTGATACTGAATATTTTCTGCCTTGCCCGGGTCAGAAATGATACACATGGTCACATCTCTGTGTCCGGCTGCCTGAATCTTTTCTCTGCTGAACCGGATGAGCGGTGTGCCTGCTTCCACTCTCTGTCCTCTGGTGATGAGATACTCGAAGCCGTCTCCATTCATGTCCACAGTGTCAAGACCGATGTGAAGAAGGATCTCCATGTCGTTGTCCGCCTTGATGGCGCAAGCGTGACGGGACTCATCCATGGTCACAGCCACTTCACCGGATACCGGAGAAACCAGCACTTCATTTTTCGGAATAATGGCAATTCCATCTCCCATGATACCCTCGGAGAACACACCGTCTTCCACTTCTTTTACTGGAATCACTTTTCCGTCGAGGAAAGCAACCAACTCTTTCGGAATCTCTTTTGCGGCAGAAACTGCATTACTTTCAGAATCAGAAACTTTATTATCGGACATCTCGTCATTCACTGCGACCTGTATACCCGCAGAATCAGCGTCTGCTCCTTCCATGACAGCCGGTCCGAATTTCTGGGAAGCGGTAAGCTTCTTCTGTCCAACAATCAGAGTCAACACAAACGGGATCACGATGGCAATGACCATACAGAGGGCGAAGCTCGGCATGAACTGAGTCTGAATGGAGAGAATTCCCGGCAGTCCTCCGACGCCGATGGCAGACGCTGTTGTACCTGTAGCCACGCTGACAACGCCGGCAACGGCGGAGCCGATCATACCGCATACAAACGGGAATACATATTTTAAGTTCACACCGAAGATGGCAGGCTCTGTTACACTTAAATAACAGGAAACACAGGACGGAATATTGACTTCCTGGGCTTCCGCATTCTTTCTCTGCAGAACAATCATGGCAAGGACTGCGGAACCCTGTGCGATATTAGATAAAGCAATCATCGGCCAGAGCATGGTTCCGCCATAGTCAGCAATCAACTGCAGGTCGATGGCGTTGGACATATGGTGAAGACCAGTGATAACCAGCGGCGCATATATGAACCCAAAGACAGCGCCAAATACAACCCGGAAGGAACCGGTGATCCCTGCGAAAACCAGAGAAGAAATGACAGAGCCAATTCTCCATCCGATCGGTCCGAGGATGAAATGTGCCGCAACGACGGCGAGAACCAAACTGCAGAACGGCACGACGATCATCGAAACCACCGCAGGCGTGATCTTGCGGAAGAACTTTTCGAGATATACCAGAGTAAATGCGGCTAAAATCGCCGGGATTACCTGAGACTGATAACCGATCATATTGACCTTAAAAAATCCGAAATCCCACGCCGGGACATCCGCTGCGACTGTGGTTGCCACGTCATACGCGTTCAGCAACTGGCCGGAAACCAGCGTCAGGCCAAGCACAATACCAAGCATCTGAGTGGTTCCCATCTTTTTGGTCACCGACCAGCAGATACCTACCGGCAGCATGTGGAAAATGGCTTCACCGATGAGCCATAAGAAACTGTCCACGCCGGTCCAGAACTGGCTTAAATCACAAAGAGTCTTCGTTCCGTTCTCAAAAAGGTACAGACTGTCGATACAGTTTCGGAAACCGAGGATCAGACCACCGGTGATGATGGCCGGAATCAGCGGCGCGAAAATCTCCGCCAGCGCTGTGATGATTCTCTGCAGTACATTTTGATTCTGCTTGGCAGCCTGCTTTACCTGATCCTTGCTGACGCCTTCCACACCGGCGACTGCCACAAAGTCATTGTAGAAATCCGCCACCGTATTACCGATGATCACCTGAAACTGTCCTGACTGAGTAAAACTTCCCTTGACCACCTTCATGGCCTCGATACCTTCTATGTCCGCCTTGTCCGGGTCATTTAGCACGAAACGCATTCTGGTCATACAGTGTGATACCGCGGCAATATTGCTCTTTCCACCTATCAATTCCAAAAGTTCTTTGGAATCTTCCTGATATTTTCCCATTACTATTCCTCCCTGTTATTTCTCCTTTAAAATGATGAAGCAATTATCTCTTAATTTAAACAAGTTCCGGAACTTCTGC
>CAYULX010000030.1:25220-27702 GCA_964445535.1 uncultured Eubacterium sp. | reverse complement strand
CCATCTCCACCGTGTTCACCCCGTAGGTCAGCCCGCCGAGGGCGGAACTTAAGTAATAGTCATCCGGCACGATCCGGGAAAAGTCCATGGACAGGAGATACGATAAGCCCGCAGAGGGCCTCACGTCGCTGTACACATATAAGGCGCAGCCGTTCCGGGACCAGGTGACGGCATTCCGGAGGGTGTAGTGCGTGCCGGATAATGCCTGCACAGAGTTCCCGTTCTTCCACGCAGTGTAGGCGGACTGCACGCCGACCTCCTTCAGCCTTGTGGTGTCCGTGTAGCCGTCCATCAGGGCTGGCGTGTAGACGATAAGCGGCTTGATGGATGACCCGGGCTGGCGGTAGAACTGGAAGGCGCGGTTGTAGTTGACGTTGTCCACCCCGTCCTGGGACCGGCGGCCGACGATGCCCACCACTTTATGGGTCTCATTGTCCACTGCCGTCACGGCACCCTGGAGGTTATACACCCCGTCGTCGGAGATCTCATCCGTGGCGGAGGATAAGACGGAATCCACGGCCTCCTGTAAGGCGTCCTGATACTCCGGCACCAGGCTTGTGTATACCGTGTACCCGCCGGTGTACAATTCCTGCACGGCTGCCTCATAAGCGGTCTCATACTCTTCCAGGTATGTTTCATAATCGGCCATGGTGGCAAAGTCGTTCTCAAAGGTGAAGCCTTCCTGCTCCATCAGGATCTCCGCCGCGCAGTACACTGCGTAAAGGGTGGCGTCATCCAGGGTATAGCCGCTGCCGGAGGCATCCACCACGGTGATCTCCTCCGCCACGGCTTCGTCATGCTCTGCCTGGGTGATCATGCCCTGCTCCAGCATGGCGGCCAGGATCCGGTCCCGCCGGGCAATGGCTGCATCCGGGTCATTCCATGGATTGTAATATTCCGGGCGATTGGGGATCGCGCAGAGGTAGCAGATCTCCGATAAGGATAATTCCGACACGTCCTTACCGAAATAGGCTGCCGCCGCATCCTCCAGGCCGTAGATATTGTTGGCGAAGCAGCAGTAATTCACGTACCATTCCATGATCTGCTCCTTCCCGTACCGACTCGTCACGGCTTTTGCCAGCACCAGTTCCTTCACCTTCCGGTCCAGCGTCTTCCCGCTGCCCAGGTAAGCCAGTTTCACCAGCTGCTGGGTGATCGTGCTTCCGCCCTGCCGGGTTTCCCCGTCCGACAGGATGTAAGATAAGCCGGCCCGGACGATGCCCTTCAGGTCATAACCGTCGTTCTCCCAGAACGTCCGATCCTCTATGGCGATGAACGCATTGACCGCCGTTTCCGGGATATCTTCATAATACAGGTAATGGGACGATTCCCCCCGGCGGATCTCTGCCATCAGTGTCCCGTCCGCGTAATAGATTTCCGTCGTGCCGTTCATCCGGAAGTCATTCCCCGACATGTCAGCCGCGATGGCCATCGCTTTCCTGATGCAGGCCGTAAGGGTTGTGCCCGTCTCCGCCCGGAACAGGGCGGCCCCGCCTGCCGCTGCCATCACAATGAGGGTGAGCAAAACAAGCAGGATGTTCCTCAGTATGCGTCTGTATTTCTTCCTGTCCATCAGCAGAAATCCTTTCCTTTCCCGGATACTTCCGGATTTTCTGTCATTCCAGTGAATTCCGCCATTCCACCGGCTCTTCCGCCGTCCAGGGCCGTAAGCACCTGCCTCAGGTGGACCATTCCCGGGAACCACCGATATCCGCGTAAAGTGATACATGATTATTCCAGGGTTCTCCGGGCTGCCCGCCCGGACTCCGCCTCACCGTAACAGGCTCTGCTTCCACCTGTCACTGAAAGACTCCGGCATTTCCGGATCATGACTGACATGGAATTCCGCGCTTCCCGGCTCTTCATCAGTCGGGCGCATACTCCCGGCTGGTACCAGGAAGACAGCCGCCGCTTTCCCTCACGAACCGCGGACGCTTCCCGCATCACCCGGAGGACATATCCGTCCAGGGCAGGGGAAAGGACATAACCACAGACGCTGATATCAGTGGGACCGCTTTCCGTGTGTGTCCCCGTCACATCTGCGCCGGACATATTTCCGGATAATCTTCATACCGTTTTTTCCGGGTTTCCCCGTATCTTTCCACATGCATCTCTTACCATTATGATCCGTTCCTGCCGCAACGGGTCCATTGATGGATTTCATCCGTATTTTGTCCTAACAGTGCGGGATGAGGTAATGTAACTGCCATGATACACACCGGTTTACGGAAGCATGTTGCGGATGTCACGGTACAGCTCCTGGAGCCGCCGCCCGCGCCGTCTCCTGATCATAATGAGAATGATGGACGACAGCGCGGACAGGGCAATGGCCGCACCGGCGGCGATGTGCCACAGGCCGTATGAACCGCCGGTCATGGGAAGCACAAAAACAGAGCCGTCCCTGACATTGCAGGCAAGATCCAGCATGTAGCTCGTCCCATTAAACATATATGACGGTCCACTCTCTGGTTCCTCATCCCCG
>CAYULX010000030.1:0-25120 GCA_964445535.1 uncultured Eubacterium sp. | reverse complement strand
GTAGCTCGTCCCATTAAACATATATGACGGTCCACTCTCTGGTTCCTCATCCCCGCTGCTGTCATCGTAGGAGTAAGGGATGGTGATATAGACAGGATCAGCGAGCAGCGAATACCCGTCTGCGGCAGCTGTTTCCGTGAGGCGGTATGTGCCGGGCGCGAGATCCCCGAAGACAGTTATGCCATCCCCGTTGCTGTCACCCGTGGTGCCGGATACAGGACTGCCCCATTGCGCGTCCCCGTCATCCACGCTGCCGCTTTCAAGCAGCTCGATCGTGAAAGTCATGCCGTTGAGCATGTCCCCCGTCTTCACCGGTCTTGATGACGGTGATGCTGCCAGTGCGGGGGACAAATCCCGCATCGTTGTCAGCGGACTCCGTCACCCCCCCTCAGCGGTGGATATAACGATGCCCTCAATGCAGGCGTAACTGAGCCACTGCCCGTATTCTTCGCCCTTGTCATATTCATTCCCGTCCCTGTCCACGTATATATAGCCGGCATCGGAGTCTGCAGAGGTGTCTTCTCCCTGGTTCTCCGGAGACCCCGTGAAGCTTCCCATGGGGATATCATCGGCCACAAAGTCAACGCGGTAAGTACCTTCGGGCAGGCCACTGAACTCATAGCCACCGTCTGAGGTAGACGTAGCAGTCACTGTGTAGTAGACGCCGTCGATAAGCACCACGTAGTTGGACGATCCGTCATTGTCGCCGTGCCGTATCGTCACTGCCAGGGGTACGTCCACCTCAGTCTCCCCGTCCGTGGAGGTTCCCAGAACTGCCTCATATTCTTCCGTCTCCACGTTGTACCGGTACAGGCTCACCACCATGCTGTCAAAAGTATCGTCCAGCTCCCCTTCATCCTGGATGCCGTCACCGTCCGTATCCCGCCACGGCATGCCGCTGATGAGGCCGGGGCCGGTAAACAGCCCGTTTTCGACGGTGATGGAAAGCAGCTTTTCTCCGTCATCACGCTCTGTCTCTCTGTAGACGGCCTTGTAGGCATCTCCTTCTTCAATGACGGTGATCTCAAAGTCACCAAGCGTATCGGGGTTGGGGAGCTGGGTGAAGCTGGCCGTCCATCCGTTCTCCGCGTTAAGTTCCACGGCATCAAGCTCGTAGCCGCCGATGACCAGGCGGATGGTCACGGGCTTCTGGAATTCCTCCGCAATGCCGCCCCAGTCCTTCGTGACCTCAAGCGTCCATTCGTCTTCCTCGCCTATGACCACAGCGCCGTTTGCGCCGATTCCGCCGCCGCGCTGTGAGGAGTTGCCGGTCACATACACTGTGGCGTAATGTTCTGCGAGTGCGGCGGCGTTTTCGCTAACCACGGCCTTGTAGGCCACACCACCGGTGACATCCACGTTGCCTGTGAGGCGTTCTCCCGGATTGTCCGGGTCGTAGCGGTCAGTGCCATCGGCAGTGCCCAGGACATTTGATGTGCTGGAATCAGTATCCGTGCCACTCACGCCGCCGTCCCTGTACCACCCGACCTCCCCGCCTCCAAGCATACGGTCGGCAAGGTTTACTGTGTGGGTTTTGTCTTCCTGGGGCACGGCCACAAAGTCATCGCCTGCCGCGTCTGTGTCATCGGTGGAGTCACCATCCCCGTCGCTGTCGGCGGTGTTGCCGTAGACAGCGCTGCCGCTGGTGACGGTGAGCGTGGCGTCACCGGTCGGGCAGAACCATAGCCCGCCGCCGAGGATGCCCGCTTCGTTTCCGGTGATAAGGGTGTTGTACATCCGGAGCGTATAGGGCACTGACCCCACATAGATGCCGCCACCCTGGCTTGCGGCATTGTTGCCGGTAATGTAACCTGCCCGGATTTCGCAGGTATCCGAGGCTATGTACACACCTCCGCCACAGCCATTGTCGGAAATGGTTTCGCTCCCGGACTCAGCTGAGTTACCTGAGATGGTACCGCCGGTCATCACAAAACGTGCGGGGCAGTGGACCGTTCCAGCCCAGTATTCAAGGGTATAGCCCGCAGCTTCAGCCGCATCCAGGTCTTCATATCCCATCTGGCCCATTGCATAAATGTACATGTCGTATACAGCCACGCCACCGCCGACGAGTGCAGAATTCCCGGTGATCTCCCCGTCCTCCATGTAAAAGTTTCCCGCACCGCAGACAAACACGCCACCGCCGCAGTAGCTTGTGCCGTTATCCGAAATGGTGCCCCCGGCCATGGTAAATGTGGCCTCGCTGCCGTAGCCGTTGCCGCCAACGATAGGATTTCCTACCAGGACACCGCAGGAAGCGGAGGCCGCGCTGCCAGTTGAGGGGCTGGTGTTGTCCGAAATAATACCTCCGGTCATGGTGAGGGACGGGTCTCCCTGCATGTATGGCTGCAGAGACGAGTTTCCAGAGGCTGAGAACACTCCTGCAAGAACAAGCACTGTCGCACTTTGATGGGAGTATACCGTGTTCCCGGTAAGTGATCCGCCCGATATGGTGGCCTCAGACTCCCCGTTCACCACGAGGATGCCGGTCCACTGGTTGCTGACGCTGTTATTTGTGATGACCCCGCCGGACATCACGAACTCCCCGTTACGGACCAGAATGCATGATGATGCCGAGTGTGCGGAACTGAAATCCCGTATGGTCCCGCCCTCTATGGAGAGGCTGCCCTCTACCAGAAAGAATCTCGTCGCGGATGTGAAAGCCTTTCCCTTAAAGGTAAGCAGGCTGTCGTCATCCCCACTCGTCCGGAGCGTGAGCGCCGCGCCGTCCCCGACAGTGATGATGTTGCCGCCTGTAATGGCAGAACCGGTGCTGAGTGTACGCGCGGTACCGTCATCAGTGATCGTCACATCGGCGCCCGCAGGCACGGTAAGGGATCCGGAAAGCTCTATGTCATCCACGAGCACAAGGGTCGCAGACCCGTTCAGCCCGTCCAGGAGATCCTGGCTGAACGCGGCGGGATCATTTTGTGACGTGCCGTCGCCTGTCCCGTCCCCGCTGACATAGATGGTGCCGCTTGTGGCCGCAAGCGTGGAGATGGCCTGATCTTCCCCGTTCTCCGCCGGATTCCCTTCTTCCGGAACAGTCCCGTCCTCCTCCGATGCCCCGCCGGTGACGGTGATGACGGCATAGGGACGGTTGCCGTCATAGGAATACCCGCTGAAACCGGCAGTGAAAATATATTCACCCGGCGTGTCCGGATCGTAGGTTCCGTTCCACGTCACGGGAATGTCCCGGATCACACCGGTAAGGCTGCCGCTTTCATCAGATCCGAACCACATGTTTTCACTTCCATACAGGGAACCGTACACACGGTAAGAGATGGTTCCGTCTTCCTGTTCCATCGTGTAGATGACCGTTTCCCCGGATCCGTACAGTTCATCCGCATTTCCGGGTGCTTTATAACCATAAGTCTCCCATTCCTCCGTTTCCGGCTCCGCCTGCACAAAGGAATCCTCCCCCGTTTCCGTTTCTTCCAGCGGAATTACCGCCCGGAGGGTTTCCGGAAGATCCAGATCCTCCTCTGCGGTTCCGGCTTCCACGGATTCCGTGTAAACCGGGCTGGTCTGCTCGAACTGTCCGATCCGGTCAGGCCACTCAATGCTGGCCGCCACTATGGCCGCTGTCCCCGCGATCATTACCGCAGCAGACAGGAATATTAAAATTTTTCCAATACTTTTCATCATTCTGTACCTCACATTCATTTTTTCCCCTGCCTTGATCAGCCGGAGCAATTACCCTTAAAAGATTCTGCCACTGCCTTACTCTTCAGATGGCGGATCAGTGTTTCCGGACACATGCCCAGGAAAGATGCTATGTGTTTGAGTTTGACCATATGCGCAATATCTGCATATTCCTTCAGGAACCACTCGTATCTCTGCATGGTGTTATAGTAGAGCAGTGCCATTTTCTGGTTCCGGTGTTTCCGGACAGACCCGTACAGGATCCGGGCATAGACTGCCATGGCCTCCTGGTATCGGTCAAGAAATAGGTATCCCCGGAAGGCACCGGATTCCATGAAAAAAATCTCATTCTGTATTTCCCCGATATCTATGATCCGGTCGTCTTTTCTGCAATGGAATTTTCTGCTGCAGCCGGTCAGGTCTTTTAGCAGCGCCGGTTCTGTAATATGCATGATTTCAGTAAAAAACTCGTAGCTGTCCATAAAAAATCCTCCCCGTAAAGAATATCCGGAACTGCGCCCGGCCCCTTATGTCCGGTGCTTTCGCAGACTGCCGCATACAGCGTCATGGAATATTTCTCCTTCCTGCAGTAATTTTTCCGGATTCCATTTTCCCGGATAATGCCCGTCCCGGTTTACTTTCCGTTTCTTTCTTTATGTGATTCCGTCTGTTTCAGGACATTCACCTGGTCCTCATCCATCCCTCCGTATTCTCCTTCTGGAACAGGATGCGGACCGTCAGGACCAACAGATTCAGATCCAGCCAGAGACTGTGATTATAAATATAGTAGAGATCATACCTGATCTTAGCCTCCGGCTCAGAATTGTACCTGCCGTAAACCTGCGCATATCCGGTCAGTCCGGCCTTTATTCAGTCGCTCCGGGAACTCCGGAATATGTCTGGCGTATTCATTGATGAATTCCTGCTGATACCGTCTTACTTTTCTTAATGTCCCATATAACTGATTCTGGGAATATATCAATAAACGGATTTTGGATAATCAAATTACATCTCCCTTTTTATACTTTTTTCCATACGGGAATTCGGGATGTCTCCCATCATCCCAGAGATAATATTTCAATTCTCTGGCCACATGGCTCAAAAAATTCTTTCTCTGCTTTTCTGAAAACCCTTTCTTCAGCGCCTCTTTTATTGCGGATTCTATCGCCTGCCCGGAAAACGCTTCATATACGCACCCGGATCGTTTCAGCTGCGTGTATCCCAGCATAACAACCGGTTTTTGCCGGAAAAGCGTAATATACGCGCTCTGGGAAAGAATTGTGATAATCAGATCAGAGTAATCTATTACCTCTTCTATATTCATATGTTTTAAAACAAAAACCCCTTCTTTCTTCTTCTGTACAAGCTGCTGTTCTATAATCGGATGGGGCTTATAAAGAAGATTCCAGTCGTTTTTTATACAAAGAAGCCGCAGGAACTCCAACGCCTCAAGAGAACTCTTAAATATGGGAGAATGATATTTTCGTGCTTTTTCTGTATAGGGATATAACCCAGACTCATAATCATTCTGTCCCATATAAGTAATCACTGGCCGATTCGGCTTTACATTCTGCAGCACGCCAAATAACTGTCCTCTGGGCGGCTGAAGGTTGCGGTTTAATCCGTTCCGAAATATATATTCTATAGCACTTTCCGCAGTAATTTTATCTTTTCCGGTAACCGGAAATGCCGCAAAAGCATGGGGATGTCTGCCCGGAAAACTTTCTCCCTGCTGTCCCTTCTCCTCAATCACGAAGGTCCCCGGCACACAGCCAAACTCCATATATTTTTTTCGGAGCCCATATTCTTCACATAGATATCCCAGAATCATGTGAAACGCATAAAATTTGTTCCAGATCAGGACACAGTCGGGCGCTGTTTTTTCAATCAGTTTTCTGATATACCGATCCGCATAATAAACGACCGCTTCCGCGTATCCGGAGCCTATATTCACATGACGTTGGTTCAGATTATCTGCCGCCGGCTTTAAGTAGGCATGTCTGTCAATATAATTCTGTATTTCTGCGGAAACCGGTACATCCATATACGGAACCAGAATCTCTTTCGCCAGCAAATGAGGCGTACAGATGGAGTCAAATGTTATCATATCCCTGGTTTTTCTTCGAAATTCCGCTGTCACTTCCGACAGAAGCACATACTGGCAGTCCGAATCAACCTCTGCCATATGATTCAAAAAACGGATTACCCCTTTGTCGAAAACGACCATTGCTCCTGCAATCAACAATACTTTCTTCCGCTTTCGTTCAAATTGAGTCTGTTCCAGTTCCTTTATCCCATTTTCCAAATTCTCAAAAAAAACATCACAGGAAGTATAAGCCAGGTATTCCTGCTGTTCCTCCGGTGTCGGGATATACTCCATCTGCACCACGCCCCCTTACAGTTCCTTTTTCAGACGCTCACATAAGGCAAGGGCGCCCTCCAGCGTCTGATCCATATTATAATATTTGTAATCCGCCAGTCTGCCGCACAGATACAGATTTCTGATATCGTCCAGCGCCTGTCTGTACCTGTCATATAATGCCTGATTTTCCTCATTTGGAATCGGATAATATGGCTCTGCTTTTTTCCCGGATTGATATTGCAGAGAATATTCCACAGCTATCGTTGTTTTTCCGGAAATCCTCTGAACCGGGAGCTTCTTATATTCCGTAATCCTTGTATAGCCGGGCGCCTGCGGATATGCCACTACGGGAGCGTCCTGATAACTATCCGTTTCCAAAGTTTTCCATTCAAATCTGAGGGAGCGATAGGGTAGCTGTCCATATTCACATCCAAGCAATTCATCCACTGCCCCCGTATAGATCACCGGAATCTCCAACGGTGCCTTTTTGAACAGAAGAGCCTTTTTCTTCCTGTCCACAGAAAGAAAATCCAGCGCCTCCACCCCAGGACGCACTTCAATATTTTTGTGGGCAAGAAGACTTTTGAAAAACTCCACATAGCTTATCTTCGGCATAAACTGATACTGATCCCGGAAATAGCCCTCTCTGTAAGAGAACTCCACGGGCACACGCTTCAGCACACCGGGATCAATCTCATCCGGAGAAACGCCCCACTGTTTTGCAGTATACAAACTATAATCATTGTCAAATAGGAACTGCGCATACCCCCGCACAGTCTCATTCCGGCTTTCCAGCATTTCCACAACTGTCGCCTGAGATCTTTCCCCGAATTCTCTGCGGATCTCTCCTTTGATCTTTTCTGCCTCTTCCGGAGAAAAGAAATCCTCGATGGTCCGATAGTTAAAGGGTGTAGGAGTATACTTTCCATTGATCACAGCGCCGCAGGTAAGATGATATTCCTCCCACTCCCCGAAACGCTGCATATATGCAAAAAGCTCCCTCTTATTTGTATGAAACGTATGCGGCCCGTATAAATGCACGAGAATCCCGGCATCATCCCTAAAGTCGTACATATTGCCGCCTATATGATTCCGGCGTTCCAGAATCAGCACCCTGTGATTCATTTCTTCCGCCAAAAAACGGGCCGTCACTGCCCCGGAAAGGCCGCATCCGATCACCAGAACATCTGCCTTCATCTAAAATCCTCCATACTGCGCTTCAAATTCACGAAATGTCTGAAGATTCTTATCCTTGTCCGCGAGAATCATATTTTCGATCCCACCAACCTTTTCCACCGGCCAGTCCACAGCAATCTCCTCATCGTTCCACATGATACCGTCATCATATTCTCCATAAAATTTCTCTGCACATTTATAACTCACGATGGAGGGCTCCAGTACCAGATACCCATGGGCGCATCCGGTCGGCACCAGAATCTCGTTATGCTTCTTCCCAACCAGATCAAACCCCAACCACTCTTTATAGGTGGGACTATCTATCCGCAGATCGACCACTACATCATACACATGTCCGGTGATACACCTTATCAGCTTCGGCTGCTGCTTTTCGCGCTGAAAATGCAGTGCGCGTATCACCCCTTTATGCGACGTCGTATAAAAAACTTCCATGAGGTCATGCTTTATGCCGTTTGCCTCAAACACCTCTTTTGAATAGTCCTTCGTAAAACAGCCTCTGACATCCTCCACATTGAAAGGCGTCACTTCAATCAGTCCCGCAATCTTTGTTTCCTTAAATTCAAATGGCTGTATCATGCATTTTCCTCCTCCGTAATTTTTACCCACCAGTCTCTGGTCCGGCGGCATCCCTCGGCAAAGCTGATCTCTGCCTTAAATCCGGTATCTTTTTCCGTGACGGAACAGTCAAAATCATCCAGTGAAAGATTGACTCCTGTAAACGGGATATCTCCAAAAATAAAATCCAGATCCGGTGCAATCGCCTCTTTCATCTCCAGCAAAAACTCCTTCAGCGGTTTTGCATGAGACGACCCGATCAGATATTCACAAAACGGTTTCCCTTTTTCACCAATCAGCCGAAATGCTCTGGCCACATCATCAATATATACAAAATCGTAATTCTGAGTTCCCGCAGTAAACTGCGGCGCCTCTCCCCGAATACATTTTTGTATCGTTGTATTCACCATCCGGGGACTTCTCTCCCCCACTCCGTAAGCATTTGTAATCATTGCCCAGACAAGATCTATTCCAATATCTGCTGCCACAGATTTGCACATCGCATGAGCTGCTAATTTTCCACTCCCATAAATATATCCTGGTCCCGTTTTGTTGCCGGCCTTAAACACAGCTTTTATTGTCTCCGTCTCCATAATACTTCCTGCATTAACAAACCGGGGGCATCCGAGCTTTTTCGCGAGCCGAAGACAATCTACCGTCCATTGAGCATTCTGGAGCTGCAATGCAGTATCAGCCCTGGCTGGACCTGCGGATCCTGCCCATCCAAAATGATAAAATGTATCTGCATCTCTCTCTTTTATAACCTTCTCTGCCTCCTCCGCCCGAATCAAATCGAATGGATAAAATTTCACCAGCGGGTTGTCCGGAAGGTTATTGGTATGGCCCTCCAGATCCAGCGCAACTACATCTATTCCATGTGCAGTCAGTTCTTTTACCAGAGCGCCGCCGACAAATCCATTGGCTCCGGAAACAATTACCTTTTTCATCCCATCCTCCTGCTATTCCAAATAATCTCTGATCTGTTTATCTGTTTCGCCGACAAGATCCCCGTCAACCAGATAAACCTTGCTCCATTCTACGGATTTTTTTACCGCATCCTCTATATGCCACTTGGGCTGCCATCCAAGAACTTTCTTCGCTTTTGAACAATCCAGCTTCAAAAATCCTGCTTCGTGAGGCGCATTTTCTTCCGAAATATCCTCCCATTCAGCATCCGGACCCCAGCATCTGCAAAACAGATCCACAAGCTCCCCCGTTGTCACGCAGTCACAGTCATCTGGTCCGATATTATAATTTCCGGCATAAGCATCTTTATTCTCATACTGTAATTCTGCAACCTCCAGATATGCGCAAACCGGTTCCAATACATGCTGATAGGGTCTGGTAGAATAAGGATTACGCACTATGATCTTTTCTCCCGCTTTCATTGCCCGCACGCAGTCCGGAATAATCCGGTCTTTGGCAAAATCTCCGCCGCCGATTACATTTCCGGCCCGGCAGGTAGATACAGCTGTCTCCACCTGCTCAAAAAAACATCTCTGAAAAGACGCAGTTACTAATTCCGAACAGGATTTCGAATTTGAATAGGGATCATATCCGTCTAAAACATCATTTTCCCGATATCCCCACGCCCATTCATTATTTTTATACACTTTGTCTGTTGTTACATTGACTACAGATTTTACGGAAGGCACATTCCGAACTGCTTCCAGAATATTCACTGTTCCCATCACATTGGTTCCGTAAGTATAAACCGGATCCACATAACTTTCCCGTACAATAGGCTGCGCCGCCATATGGATCACTATTTCCGGTTGGTACTTTTCCAGTGTTTCTGACAGATGCTTCAAATCTCTTACATCCCCGGTTACGGAAATTATTTCTCTGTCCAGCTGCAGCGCCTCATACAGGCTGGGATCCGTAGGCGGCTGCAGACTATAACCGATCACTTCCGCCCCCTGCATCTTTAATACCCTGCACATCCAACTGCCCTTGAACCCTGTATGTCCCGTTATAAAAACTTTTTTCCCATTATAAAAACTCAGATCCATCACTTGTCCCACACTTTCCACGGAGCCTGATCCTTTTCAAGCAATTCTTCCAGCAGCATCTTGTCCCTCATAGTATCCATACACTGCCAGAATCCGTCATATTTATATGCCTGCAGCTGCCCTTCCCGGGAAAGCCGCTCCAGCGGCTCCTTTTCAAAGGTTGTATTGTCACCGTCAATATAATCAATCACTTCCGGCTCCAGAACCATATACCCTCCATTAATCCAGCCGCCGTCTTTCTTTCGCTTCTCCGCGAAACGATTGATCACATTATCGGCCCCGATATCCAGTGTACCGAAACGTCCGCCCGGCTGGATCGCCGTCATCGTGGCAAGCTTGCCTCCCTTTTTGTGAAATTCCAGCACGTCCGCAATATTCACATCGCAGACGCCGTCTCCATAAGTCAGCATAAAAGGCTCGTTTCCGATATAATCCTTCACTCTCTTAATACGTCCGCCGGTCATGGTATTCAACCCTGTATCTACAATAGTAACCTTCCAGGGCTCCGCCACATTGCTGTGAACTTCTTTCTGGTTTTGATTAGAGAAATCAAAAGTAATATCTGATTTCTGAAGATAATAGTTCGCAAAAAACTCTTTGATTGCCTCCTGCTTGTAACCTGCACAAATGACAAACTCATTAAATCCATAATAGGAATATTCTTTCATAATGTGCCACAGAATCGGATGTCCTCCGATCTCAATCATGGGCTTTGGTTTTAAATGTGATTCCTCACTGATGCGGGTTCCGAATCCGCCTGCCAAGATTACTACTTTCATGTTGCCCTCCTAATTATTTATCCGTTTATAATTCATCATTTCATATACCATGCAGCATCAATAAGAACCACTTGACCTTTTTTCACAGGAAAATTTACATAAAACTCTCCCGATTCCCTTAAAGTAATTGGAAAAGCTCCCTTTCCAAAAGCTGTTGCCACAAATAAAATACTTCTCTTTGGCGCATATTCAGAAGGAATATCAGCAATTATGCCTTCCGGATTATCCCTCTCAATTGTTAAATACAAATTCAGATGACACATTCTTCCATTTAACAATAATATTTTAGGACGTCTTTCTGTTACTAATAATTTATTGATATTTAACATATAATCCACATCTATCGTCCTAAAAGTAATCGCATCATCTATGTTTTTTTCCGGAAAATTATATTCAATATACTTCTCTACATATTGTTTTATATTACATAAACCTGAAACATTTCGGTTAAATGCAAACGCATTTTTTCCAAATGTCAATCCCAATTTATTTTTAACTGACGGATAAATAAACATTTCCACTCTATCATTTTCCCTGAGCCCTTCTAAAGATATGTCTATATTTTCAAAGCATAATCGTTTTAGTATTCTTTGAACTAAAAACTTGAGACAATAATTTGTCGGATGCGAAGGGGAATAGAATAAATAATTATTTTTATATTGATTTTCAATAATATCGGAAATAACAACATCACATTTTTCTTCCCTTTTCCTTAACTCGCAAAGACTGTTTTCAACATTTTCCTCGAGTTCTTCTATAGAAAAAAGATCAACGTCATTTAAAATCTTAACAATTGCTTCTGTACTGGTTCCCTTTTCTACTAATGTCTGGATTTTTTCATCACCATACGGTGTATGGCCTTCCCCCCGTCTCACGTCATCGTTTCTTCTATTTCTGATATACTGAGGAAAATATCCATTAAAATAAACAAAAGGAATTGAGATTTTTATAGCATTTCTATTTAATAAGGGCAAAACATATTCTTGCGTTGCCAGCATTCTTCCAAAAACGTTCTCCACACTTACATTTTGGTAAATAAACAGATCTATCTCTTTCATATACTCTTCTGAAAATCCGTTATTTTTTTCTTCGGCAATATGCTGAATAAATGGGAAATTACACATAATATATTTTTTATTAAAGTCGGAATTTGTTCTAAGCAATGCCGAAATATACATTGATTGACAATTGGCATAAATTGCCGCAATAGGTTTATTTTTCCTTATAAATTTAAAAATCTCACCCATTTTAATAACATTTTTATGAGCATAATTTTTTACAGAATTATAATCAAAATAATTATCCGGATGAATGATATCTAAATACCATTCTGGAATAAAATTTTTATACGGCAGATATCCATTTTCCTCCAAAAAGCAGGCGGATCTCATCCAGTTTTCCCCAATAATTAAAATGAAATCGTTCTTATCCGCATCCTCTAAATTAATTTTGGAGTACTTTCCTTTATGGTATGACTTACATATAATTCCCCGAATTCTAAATTTAGAACAATACTTTTCAAATATTGATTCCCAATTATCAATTCTTTCATCAGAATATAACACAAGAGACTCAATCTGATTTAATTCAAACATCGTTTTTACCTCCAAAATCACTATCCCTCAATAGCAGGTCGCTAAAAATTTCATATAAGAAAATACGTATTACAGACAGAACATTTGTTTTTCTTTTATTTCGCATTCAGCAATGTCCTCATTGTCTCCACACCCAACGTCACATATCCCTCTTCATTACTTTTCTCCGCAAAATTATGTCGGCAGATATGATAAGTTCCCACCAAATCGGAAACAAGGACTTCCGGTGAAAGCACACAGACTCTGTCTCCTGTCATTGTTTTTCCATCAAGTTTTATATTTTCCTTTACTACCAAAATATTTTTTATTCTCTCTGAAAGTGTAAATTCAACATCTGCATATAATCCGTCATAACTATACGTCTCTATAATAGCTTTAAACACTTCGTTTCCTTTAATACCGCCAAATACACTGTCGGATATTTTGTCATGGGTTACATATCCAAAAAAAGCTTTACTATACCGCAGGCAATTAAAGATATTTATGATCTCTATACTGCTGTCTAAATAAATTCCGCCGGTTTCATAAATTTTTTTCATCGCGAAATATTTTGCAAGAAAGTCAAAATCCTTCTTCTCGTAAGCGCGCTGCAAAATCGGCAATTGACTATAATCACAATTATCTTCATTCAAAACAATAAGTTCTGTTTCACCGAAAAAAGCTTTTTCTTTTATTTGTTGTTCAAAAATCTCATTTCTCTTTCCAAATCCATTCATGTACACAATCTCCGGAAAAGGTTCATAATCAATCGCCTCTATTTCTCGCAACTGCTCATATGTTTTCCGCTCTTCCCTGACAAGATCTATATCAAATAATTGCTGATTCTTCTTTATATATTCAATAAATTTATCCGCAAATGTCCACCTTGCGTTTCTTAAATCAAAACAAATCCGATGAGCGATCGAGGCAATCAACTGGTCTTTCACACTTTCATGACAGTTTTTAATCGCAATATCATATGCCCTAAGGGAATGAAGCAATCGCTCCGAACTCAAATCATTTACTCCGGAATCGTCTCGTAGAATATAGTAATATAACGGTTTATCAATATAAGCAATCTTCTCAGCCAGAGAAATAAGTGTACTGACATATGCGATGTCTTCAAACACGATGTCTTCCGGAACTTTTCCTGCCTTATCAAAAAGCTCCTTCTTTATCAGTTTATTCCAGAAAACCATGCTTCCATAACGTTGTATATAGGCCTTGTCAGTTTGCTTCAGTGTTCTGGTTTTCCGTTTATGGACACCTTTTACATCATAACTTGCGCAGTAAACCATATCATAATCGCCTTCAACCGCCTTGTTATACAATTCTTCAAAAGCAGTAGTGTCAAAATAATCGTCTGCGTCTGCGAAAATAATATAAGGCGCCCTGGCATGAGCCAATCCATAATTTCTTCCCCCGCCAGGCCCGTTAGTGTGCTCAATAGTTCCTGCAAAAACTTTGTTTGGAAATGCATGATGATATTGTTCTAACACTTCATATGTTCCATCTGTTGATCCATTATTGACCGCAATAATCTCTATATTCTCCAAAGACTGATATACAAGCGAATCTAAACAGCGCCTGATCCAGTTTTCTCCATTATATATGGGAACAATGCATGTGATTAACGGACGTATTTTTGCTTCTTTTTTCATTTTTTCCCACACTCCACATATAATAATATTTCAGATAATTCTTCCATACTTGAAGGCCTGTAATACCTCTCTTTCTTTTCTTCATCCACTAAGGAATACAACAATTTGAATGAATTTGAATTCAGGATATTACAATTTGTAATCAACATTTTGCTCAAATCTATGACATATAAATGATCGTTAAGATCAAGCATGTGGTAATATTCATCTATAAACATTGTAAATACAATTACATCTTCATTTTCATCCTCTTTAATCAGTTCACAATCAAGACTCTGACACTGCTCATAACCTCTTAATAGATATCGCAAGTCGCTCTCCGAATCCGGTACTTCCACCAGGATCTCCCTGTCACCGACAATTGTACTGATTTCCTCTACCAATTCTGTCTCATTTGATGTATATCCCCGGGAAAACAGCCAGTTTTCTGAAACACAAAATCTAAGTTTTCTATTGTCACAATCGGCTGAGGCAACTTTTTCATCATGCATAATTGTAACTGGCATGGAAACCTTTCCTCCCCACACCAACAATCTCCTGTCGAAAAGAATAATTTCTGACAAATCCGCAAAAAAATGGCTCAAACGATTGCTTCCTTTTCTTCTGTCTCTATCTGCCGCAATATCCTTTAAATATAATTCCAGATTTCCGGAATCATACAAATGAACATTTAGGTTCTTCTCACCCTTAAGAAGATCATATATTCTAAGAACAACTCCATCATATAAAGAGGCAAAAAGATCTGTATATCCTTCTTCTATCAAACCCATTTCATAAACATAAAAGTCTGCCTCTTCCACTTCCATCTCTTCTTTAATGGCAATAACCTTCCTGAATCTTCCTTTTTCTTTTATTTCATCTAACAATTCCAGGGAAATATTTTTTTCAAGAATAACATCAGCAATAGCCTGTACATTCATATGCTTTTTAACGATACAAGCGCTCTCATATTCTTTTATATTTTTGCACAAAAACAGGATTTTTCTTTCTTCCACATAATCCGGCACATTTCTGTCTCGAATTTGCTCATTACAGAAGTCGACGGCTTCATTGATCCCTCTTCCAATTTTGAATGGTTTCTCCAGTTGATCATCAAAAAGATAATATTTCAAAAGCTGTGCCACATGCTTGCGGAAAGCATTTCTCTGCTTTTGAGTATATCCCTCAGAAATTGCTTTCTTTATAATCCCCTCTACCTGTTCTTTTTCAAAGGCCTCATACGAACAGTCTTTTCCCCGAAGCTGCGTATATCCAAGCATTACTGTAGGTTTCTGCCTGATCAAAGAAACATATCCACACTGGGAAACAATTGTCACACAGACATCTGCCAAATCAATAATTTCATTTATATCGGTATCTCCCACCCATATCATAGATGATGGGAATTTTTCCTCCAGACACTCTCCCACTCTTACAATTACCTGATGCGGCTTATATATAAAGTTCCAATGATTTGCCTTGGCAAGACTATATAAATACATAGCAGCATCATCACTGCTGGTAAAAGTCGGCGAATGATACTGCCTGCTGCGTGCAGTATAAGGCATAATTCCTGCCTCAAAATCATTTTGGCCAAAGAATACGACTGTTGGATAATCCGGATTATATTTTTCCTGTATTTTTTTTATAGCATCTGTTTTCAACTGTGGACGCCTGTTTAATCCTGACTCCTTTAAAAAGCCCAAAATCTCGTCCGCATTTTCTAACTCTTCCTCTGTCACCGGAAGTTTTAAAAAATCTTTGTATTTAACAGAAACATCACTTTCTCCCATCTGTCCGTTTTTCTCAATCGCAAACGTACCGGGCAATGCTCCGAATTCCATATATAAAACATCAATGCCTTTTTCTTCACAAATATCTTTTAATATGACATGACCGCAGAAAAATTCACACCACAATATAACTGCTGCCGGGCGGAAATGATCCAAAAAAGCCTCGAAATATCTGTAAAGATTATAAGTAAGAGCCTTTGCATATCCTTTTCCCATATCCTTATGACGTTTTTCCAGTCGCTCTACAGCGATCTTCAGATATTCTTTTTGTTCAAGAAACTGCAAAATTTTTTCCGGCACCTCTGCATCAACATTTGCCTCATAACGATTTAAGCTTGCCGTTACCGGCAATTTAAAATAATTAAAATTTATCAATTTGTTTGCTTTTGCATTATTGATCTTTGTAGCATGTGATAATAAAATCAATTCCGCATTGTCCAAATTTTCAGAAATATAATTCAGATATTTGCAAGTACCTTTATCAAATTCCAGAACATGTCCTGAAAAAATCACTTTTTTCTTTTCACTCGGAATAACCGCCCTGAAAGCGCGGATGACTTCATTGAACTCTCCTTCCATCCTGATCCAATTATCTTTCGCCGCATTTTTTTCTTTCTGAATAACTGTTTGTTCTGCATCCGGCATAACATGCGTCTCAGCCGCAGAATCTGTCTTCACACCTCTTCCAAGCATTTTCCGATTGACAAATTGAGCAAACTTAAGAACATGCATTTTTTTACAAATCACATATAATTTTTCTTCAAGAGTATATCCCTTCCATTCTTCCGAGTTCATCGCTCTTTCTCCTTCCATTTACCGGTATATCCCTTCCAACATCGTCATCAGATTCACCGCGTCCTCTATTGTTCCCTGTACCACCAGGCTTTTTCCTGCTGCCGCAGCATAAAATTCTTTCATCTCGTGATCCCAGGACTCATCTGTATTGAAACACATCGTATGCTCCGTCGGCTTTCCCAGACCGCCGATTTTCTGCTCCAGGTCTTTCCGATAATAACTGATTTTCTCCTCTCCGTAACTGTGTGTAGAGGTGAGAAGACCGTTCAGCGAAATAAAACCTTTCGTACAGATCAGATCCAGACTGAATTTGTGCCGCCACTGAATCGCGCTGGAATGAAGCGAAGCCACTTTCCCGTCCGCAGTCCGCAGGATCGAAAATGCAGAGTCTTCCGTAGGCATGTCCTTCCATACAAGCTGGTCAACAGAGCTCTGAATCTGCGTAAACTCTCCCATAAAATAATACATGAGATCCAGCATATGAATTCCCTGATCCAGCATGATGCCGCCTCCGGAAATAGATGTATCATTTCTCCACTCTGCCTGAAAATTGGGACTTCCCGCTTTTCCGTAAACGCCCCGTGCGCAGACTACATCGCCGAGAATTTTAGAATCTACCAGCGCCCGCGCTTCTATAACCGAGTTATGGTATCTATGATTAAACCCGAACTTTAAAATCGGCGCCGCAGCTTCTTCATACGCCTTTTTCATACGAAGCGTGTCTGACAGATTTCTTCCTGGCGGCTTCTCGGAAAATACAGCATACCCTTTCCTCATGGCATAGCACACAATATCCGGAATGACTACATTATAAGTGCAGACTATAACCGCATCCATTACACTCTGATCAATACATTCTTTCCAGTCACTGAACTTAGGTTCAGAATATCCCTCCATATTGGCCGGATTGGTGTCACAGATTCCTATCACCTCGTATCCTCCATGCCGCATCATAGCGTCATAGCGGGTTTTTCCCATCCGTCCCATTCCTATAATCACAGCTCTTATCTTTTTCATCTCTCATTTCCTCACTTTAGCAACAACCTGGGCAAAGGAACTCAGACCGCTTTTCTGCAAAAACTGCTGAAAATCCGCCAACGTAACCTCATCTGCTGTACGAAGCAGATATTTTACAAAAAAATTGCTCTCTTCAATCCGCTCTTTATTTCTCAGAACTGATTCCATATCGCGGGTTCCCGGAGTAGTGATTTCCAGAAGTTCAAATCCCACCTGATCCAGAATCATTTCCAGTCCTTTGCGGGACGGCAGCATGATATGTTCATAAGGGAATACGCTGTCCATGCTTCCCTTCAGGGTAAGGATATCAAAGCCGCTTCCCAGACGGGTACTCAGAATCAGAATACCGTCCTCTTTCAGATCATTCCTAAGATTTTGAAGTGTCAGAATAGGATTCATTTCATGCTGAAGCTGATTCATATACAAAATCACATCCGCCTTTTCCACTTTTTCTGTTGTCACCGGCAAAATAGAATCCCTGAGTTCATAGCGGTCACAAAAGCCGGAATTCCGAAATCTGTTTACAGAACCTGTATATCGATTTCCATAATCAATCACATCCAATCCGGTATTACTTCCCAGGTAGCGATAGATACGGTATTGCGCCCACTCTACCAGTTCGTCCCAGATATTCCCTCTTCTCATTTCCGCCTGCTGCTGATATTCCCCCGAAAGACGAAGTTCTTTCATTTCCTCAATATTCAGATACTCTTTGATAACTGTTTCTTCAACAGGAACAAAAATGCTGCAGCAGTCATCACAAAAGAAATAATCTATATCCCATCTCGAAAAAATGTATCCGCTTTTTTTGGATCCGCAGATCGGGCACTGCCCTTTCTTCGCGTGATTTACATGATTAAGAACAAATTTCAGGGCAATCCCTTTCTCTTTCTGGAAGAGCCCTGCATTCTGAATTTCCTGTTTCTGACATCCCGGCTCTGCGTAATCATAAGCTTTTAGCATAATAGTCCTCCATAAGTTCTCTGGTAGCAAAACATTTGCACAGGCATTTATTGTCCTGTAGCAGTTCCAGCGATACAGCTCCTCCGGCGGCATTTACAATGGCCGCCGCGCCTGCCACATCCCAGAGCATAATTTCATCTTCAAAATAGGCGTCCAGTCGCCCACAGGACACAAAAGTCCCCATAATAGCCGCCGCGCCAAGCATCCGCACTTTCTTAAAACACTGAATCTGCTTTACAAATTTCGAAAGACTGTCTGTGTCATACGAACGTTTCACCGGAAATCCTGTCGCCATAACTGCTTGACCGGTTTCTTTAATATCAGACGGCACTGCCGGCGCCCCGTTAAGAAATGCGCCTTCTCCCTCTGCGCCGTAAAACAATTCATCTTTCATAAAACGGTATACTGCGCCGAGAACCGGCCTGTCTTTCACCCATAATGCAATCGACACGCATGCCAGATCATCCAGTCCCTTATAATAATTAATTGTTCCGTCCAGAGGGTCTACGATCCAGCACTTTTCTCCTTCTTCCCCCTTAAAACCGAATTCTTCTGACAGTACAGGAATACTGCTTTCCTCCAGAATATCCATGATTATTTTTTCGCTCATTTTATCGGAAGAAAGTTTAATGTCCTTTCCCTCCAGGGCATCCACATGGATGCCCTCTCTTTTTCTCAGAAATTCTCCTGCTGCCCAGACCGCTTTTTCAGCCAGCTTTAACTCTTTACTCCACATAGCCCAGATCCTCCAGGATATTTTTTACAGCCTCTGTTTCCATTGATTCTCTGCACAGGCTGTTATAAGTTGAAATATGAGGCGTTAAGACCGCATTATCACATTCCAGAAGTTTCCCTTCATATGGTTCACTCCAGAACACGTCTCCCCAATACTGAGAAATTTTTCCGCTCTTCAGTCCTTCATACAGTGCATCTTCATTAATCAGCGCGCCTCGGGAACAGTTCATGACGACTGCGCTGTCCCTTATACAGGAAAACAGGCCGGCAGAAAGAATCTCTTCGTTTCCGGACGCATGAACAGTAATGACATCCGCTTTTTTCAGCGCTTCCCCAAGATCCGGCTCGGAAATGTCAGGCTGAAACGGATCATACACTGAAATATTGCTTCCAAAATATTTCAGATGTTCTGCAAAACGGCGTCCGATCCTTCCATAACCGATAAAAAGTACATTTAACCCATTCAGAGAAAAGCCGATCCTTTTTTTCCATACTTTCTGATGCACATCACGATTGCTTGGAATAATCTCATGCCCCATCGTCAGGAGAGCCGCCAGCGCCATCTCAGCAACGGCTGCAGTGGGCGCGTCCGGTGTGTTGGACACCTTGATGCCATGTTTTTTGGCCGCTTCGATGTCCACATTGTCCATTCCGATACCGATCCGGGCAATCGCTTTCAACTGAGGCGCTTTTTCAAATACAGTCTCATTCAGAGGCTCTAGTCCGGCCAGAAGACCGTCCGCCCCTTGAAGATGCCCGATGATCTCATCCTCGGTCATTTTTCTTCCATATGGATTTTTAACAACCTCAATCCCTCTTTCAAGCAGCATATTTATCGCTTTGTCACTGCTGCCGGCGAATGAGGAAGCTCCTACTACTATTTTCATCAGTGTCTGCCTCCCATATATTTATCCAGATATATATCCAGCCAGCAGTGAAGCAAAACCGCATGAGCAGATTCCACCATGCCATAAGTCTCCAGAGGAACATAAAAATTCAGATCCCCCATCTGCCTTGACTGATTATCTTCTTTCTTCCCTGAAACAGTAACAATGAACACGCCCAATTCTCTGGCGTTTTTGATTGCCTTTACCACATTCGGTGAATTTCCGGAAGAAGAAATCGTTATAAGCATATCTTTATCCCCCAACATCTTACTTATCCTGTAAGAAAATACATCCTCATAAGACACGTCATTGCTGATTGCTGTAATATGAGATGTTTCAGAACATGTTTCTGTCAGAAAGTCCGCATTCTGAAAGCAGTCATGAGACATGTGCTCCGCCATAGTTGCGCTAGCACCATTTCCGCAGAAGAAGAAGATTCCTTTTTCTTTTTTCAATTCTTCACATTTGTCCGCCCATGCTTCAAGAGCCTCGTCGTGCCCAAGAACAGTTCCCTCTTTATCTGTCGCAATCATTGCGTCCAGACCATTTTTAATTGCCGCAAAATAATCCTTCATGTAATTCTTCATCATAATTCCATATACCTTTCTTTCAGTTTATAAGCTTCATTCCTTGACATTAGAATGCCTTCCGCAATCTTCCAGTCTTCAAGCGTATCCAGATCACATGCCTCATCTTTCGGGATCGAAAAACGTCCCAGCCTGCCCCCGAATACCGGGTTTATTTCGGACTCCTGCAATTTCATAAATGTTTCCCGCTTCCACGCCGTTAAGGCCCATACGATTTTTTCTGTCGGTTCCAGAAGCTGACTGTTCACCTTCTCTTCCAGAGAAAAATTCAGCGGTTTCCCCCGGAAAAAGGTTTCCTCCTTTTCAGAAATCACAGACATCACGGTGTCGTAATCATTCTCCACCACATAATCCAGAAATCTGTCTATTGTCTCCTGACGGAGCATCGGCGACGTGGGATTGACCATCACCACATAGTCACATTTATGCTTTTGCATGAATTCATAAGTGAATTCCCGGTTTGTCGCTTGATCATTTGCCAGTTCCGCCGGCCGTCTGTGAAAGTTCACGCCCAGCTTCACGGCAGCCTGTCCCAGCTCCTCACTTTCTGTATTGACCCAGACACTCTCAAATCGGCCGCTGTTTACAGCCAGTTCAACCGGGTACTGAATCAGCGGTTTGTCGCCCATATAACGGATATTCTTTTTGGGGATCCGTTTTGATCCCAGTCTGGCCGGGATCATGGCAATAATTGATTTACTCATATAATTCCTCCCTTATTTTGATTACAAATTTTTTTATCTGATGGCATGCTCCGCTGTAACTGATCTCCGGCTGATGAGCCTCATATGAAAACAGCATGGCAAATTTCCCCTCCTCTATGTTCAGCCTGGCAAAAGGCTCACAGGACGGAAGATAAAATTCCACATCCGTCTCCTCTCTGTAACTCTCCTCCGGTTCAAGAAGCTCTCTGTGATATACCTGTATTCCTTCCAGTCCGGAGATGGTGGACTGTATATCAACATATCTGTTATGAGCTTCTATTCTGCAGAACTCCATGGGCTTTGCAGCATAAGACAGAACTCTGGCATACACCTCCTTTCCCGCGATATCATAATCTCCTGTGGGAGTATCCTTGTTCACTGTTTTTATCCACGCCATAATACCGGCCCTGTAACGTTCCGGCAGATACCACCCGATATTTTTTATGTCATCTGTAACCATTGTTTCTCCCTTTCCTCCGATATATGACATGCTCTAAATTCCCTCTTTATCGAATAATTTTTCCATTTCCTGACGGTTTGCCTCATCACAGCAGATCCTGACCGCCGCATAAACATCTCTGCCGCTGATTTCCACAGCTTCCGTTCTGTCTCCTGGCATCAGCGTATTCCATAACTGCATAAAATCCAGAATTCCCCTTTGGATTTCCGCTGTCGCTCCGGCATGCTTTTCATCAGATGCTCCCAGACGGATCTCGCAGGGAATACCATTCCTGCCCACACCGCTTTCCATGCATTTCGGATAAAATCCTTTCAGACTTCCTTCTTCTGAACTCAGAAGCAATTCCCATAGAAGATTGTGTCCTTTAGCAGCATTATGAAATTTCCACACATCTCGATTATACTCCTGGGAATACAGATAACTTGCCTGCTTTCCGGCTGCCCTCAGTCCTTCCGCAGTATCTTTCTCTATCCCGTTATGAATACTATTTGTTCCCGCCAGAAGACCAATAATCTCACAATCCAGCCCCCACTCATGACGGATCAGATATTGAAGCACCACAGCACCGCTTCCGGCCCACCCCACATCCACCGCTGCGACCTTTTTGTGTCCATGAAGCACCCGCCTGTAATATTCTCCCGCAGCTTTTCTCTGATCCCTGTAATGGTTCAGCACTTCCTTCCAGTTTTTCTTCAGATATTTCTCTGTCTTTTCCGCGATTGCCAGAGTTAATTTTTCATTTTCTGTCACGGATATTTTTCCTGCAGCCATCCGGCTGCCTTGATCCCTGTTTGCGGAATCCTCTTCATCTGTTCCGGAATTTATCGCCGCGATACATCCGTTCAGCATATCCGACAGCTCCATACCTTCAAAAACCTGTTTCAGGGTATATCCCTTATTCACCTTGTGATAAAGAAACCTGCGAAAATAATCATATTTAAAATATCCTGCTCCCAGTTTTGTTGCCGCCAGACGGGACCAGTAGACATATTCCGTCCGGTCGTTCCCTGCCTCTTCCGGATACATCTTCCGATAAGCCCTGCAAAGAATATCTCCGTCCCTTGCCAGAAACAGAATCTTATCAATCCCTTGTCCCCTGACATACCTGTGGATCCACTGGCAGTATCCTGTCACAAACAACCCGCCATAAATGAATCCCAGTTCATATTCCCGGCTATAGTTTTTCAAGCCGTTATAGATCTGAGCATTGACAATTCCTCTGTACATGGATCCGGTAATCGCCGACATATCCCTGACCCGGTACCATTCCCCCAGATCATTCACATTTGGATAGTGATTTGCTTTCCATCCGGCTTCTTTTGCTCTCTCTGCATCTGAAACCAGATTATCTCCGGTGTGAACAAACGTAATCTTCCGCTGCTGTCCTCCTAAATTCTGATCTGCTTCTGCAGACAGGGAAAACTCCTCTGTTATTTTCTGATATAAATCTCCCCTGCTCTTGGACGCCCCCTGTTCACAGGAAACATATATTTTTTCGATCCCGTCAAACCCGCATTTCTCTAACAGCCTTCCTATAATATCTGAGGAAAAATACATATCCGATGTGCAGATAATCGTCGGAACTCTTCCCAGATGACAATCTGCACGCCTCCGTCTCCCGGCCTTCAGATTTCGAAAAACCTCCAGCATATATGGATTCCCAAAACAATAGGAGAACTCTGTCTCAATTTCTGCCGCCATTCCCATGTCCCGCGGAATTCCCACATCCGATTCCATGACATCCCAGATTTCTTCCAGCGTAACTTCATATGTTTTTTCTTTCTGATACTTCAGCTGACGCGCCTTTCCCTCTGCCTCGCTCCTAAGTCTGGCAAAATCCAGATATCCCAGCTTCGCTCCTGCCATATGAAACATATCTGCCGGACGCTCAAATGGCCGAAACAGCAGAGTATCAAACACATCAAAGGAGATCACATCATATTCCAGAAGCTTTTTTGCAAATTCTTCCGGGCTTTCCTTTTTATGCAGGGAAGATTCCGGCTCCCCGGGCAGCACCCGGTTTTTATCCGGATCCTGCTCATCTGCCGCCCACCGCCGGCAGCCGACGCTCCATGCCAGATTCATTCCCAGAAGTACACACCAGTCCCCTGCACACTCTGCGGGCTTCGTATGCAGTTTTCTCCTTTTCCAGTATTCCCGCTGGATCGCCGGCACGCGATTTACCAGATACTGGTATATTTTCATCCGGATACCCATTTCATATTCGTTCCTTCCGTCTTATTCACAGTGTTTTCTGCTTACCCGTTCATCTTCTCATAAGCGGTGCAGACCTCATCGGGTTCACCTGCCATCCGCAGATGGCCTTTTTCAATCCATACGACCTTTGTACAGTTTTTCCGGATCACTTCTGTGGAGTGGGACACAATCAGTACTGTAGATCCTCCATGGATCATTTCCTGGATCCGATCCTCGCTCTTTTTTCTGAAGAACATATCTCCGACACTCAGCACCTCATCCAGAATAAGGATCTCCGGCGTATCCCGCACTGTGGCAATCGCAAAGCCCAGACGCGATACCATACCGGAGGAATAATTTTTTACTCTTTCATCCATGAACCCATCCAGTTCTGCAAATTCAACAATATCGTTATATTTTTCATCAATATATTCCTTCGTATATCCGATAATCGCTCCATTCAGGTACACATTCTCCCGGCCTGTCAGTTCCGGGTCAAAACCTGTCCCCAGAGTCAGAAGCTGTATTTTTTTCTTGTCAACTCTTACTTCACCTTCTGTGGACGTTAGTGCCCCGGAAATGATTTTCAGAATCGTACTTTTCCCCGAACCATTGGTTCCGATAATTCCCACTATTTCACCTTTCATGACGGTGAAACTTATATCGTCAAGAGCGCGGAACTTTTCGACTGTCCTTTTTCCGGTCAATGTACGGATCACCAGCTCTTTTATGCTGCTGGACTCATCATTTTCCCGCCTGAAATCAATCGAAACATGGCTGACCTCAATCTCCACTTCGTCATCCTTCAGATAATCAAAAACCCTGGAAAGATCCTTCTTATCCGCAGTCTTTTGTTCCTCCCATTCCTGGATTGCCTGTTTAAGCCGCTGTTCCCGTTTTTTTCGTTCCTGTTCTTTTCTGATTCTTTTTCGTTTTCTCTTCAGATACCTTTTAAGAACCAGCAGTACAATAAACAGACCTACTAAAATACCGGCGGCCACTGACCACATCGTATGATTTTTTACCAGATCTTCCATATATTCCAGACACTGGGTCAGAAAACCGATGAAGGTATGCCCGCTGCCGTATTCTTCCACTTCTGTTTCCGCCGGTTCCGTGTCCGCCGGCTCCGGCTGTTCTTCTTCTGATACGGACGCCGTATCCGCAGCCGCTTCTTCCGGACAATTCACATACAGTGTATAGCGCGCCTGGTCGCCCTCAC
>CAYULX010000029.1:0-28884 GCA_964445535.1 uncultured Eubacterium sp. | reverse complement strand
TAGAATGAAAAAAGCCTTGGCCGTAGCTATATCTGCGGTATTGATGGTTCCGTCCACAGCATTTGCGGCAGATTCGCCGACTTTGATTGGAATCTCCGGACAAACAGCATCGACATCTACCGTATATACTGGAACCAGCCAGAATCTGACCATTACTATCGGTGATAAGACCTTAACGGAAGGTACTGATTTTGAAGTTGTTGGAACAAAACCTACGAATGCTGGTACTTATACCCTGACAATCAGAGGTATTGGTCAGTACGAAGGAGAGACCACGATTAGCTATACGATCACAAAGGCAAATAAGCCTGTGATGACGTATTCCAAAAAAACAGCAAAAGTGCTTGCCAAAGGGTTTAAAGCGAAACAGTTAAAGAAAAAGTCCAAAAAGTTTAAACTGAATCTGAAAACTGACGGAGCGAAGAAAACCTACAAGGTAAAAGGCAAAAAGGCAAAGAAATGGATTACAGTAAGCAAGAAAGGTGTCGTTACCCTAAAAAAAGGCATCAAAAAAGGTGTTTACAAAATCCGCGTAAAGATTAAAGGAACAAGCAATTTCAAAAAGGGTACAAGAACTATTAAAATTGTAGTCAAATAATAAAGGAACTCCGGTGATGGACTCCTTTAGGTATGATACAGGCATCCTGGCCACGTAGGATGCCTGTTTTGTGGTTGTGAGAGAAATCTGGCGCGGGAAAAATCTTGTTCATTGACAAATACGGATAGGTTATTTAAAATGATTAGAAGATATCAGGTGGTGGAAACGCTTGTTGAGAGAGAGGTTATTATGTTTGAGAAGATGGAGAGAAAGCTGGTAAACGTACTGCTTTTTTTTGATTTATTTAAAATGAAAACAAAGATTCCAAAAGACTTTACCGGGGTTATGCGAACCCAGAACAAAAGGGTGAGGAAGTTGGTGAAAAAGGCTTATAAGATTCCGTTTTATAAAGAACGCTTTGATAAGGCGGGAGTGAAGCCGGAAGATATCCGGACGGGGGATGATCTGTCTAAGCTTCCGCTCCTCACCAAAGACGAACTGAGGGCATGGATGAACGAGGAGGTGAAGAATCCTAAATATGAGAACTGGTTTCACGACACCACCAGCGGTTCCTCCGGCGTGCCTCTGATGCTGCTGGTCTCTCCTAAGGAGAAAGCGTATAACATGGCCAATTGGTTCCGTGTCATGATGACGGCGGGATATAATCCGTTTTTGGGAAAGACCATGAGCCGGAAGAGCGCCCACAGTGTCACCGGAGGAAGCGACACCTTTTTGCAGCATTTTGGTATTCTCCGGCGGGGATTCGTGGCACAGTATGATCCGGAACCGGAGATTGTGGAGCAGATTAACGCTTACCGCCCGGATTTTCTGTATATGAACAAAAGTGAGTTCATGAGAATCTGCCTGTACTGTAAGAAGAATCATGTGGAGCTGGCGAAGCCCAAGTTCTACTGCCCGACCGGGGAGAAGATTGACGATACGGCGCGGAAGCTCTTTGCGGAGATTCTGGGACCGGGCATCATTGACTCTTATGGCACGGCGGAGACGGGGGCGGCCATGGTGCGCCTGTTTGACAGCACCGAGTATGTGGTGCATAATGACTCTTTCGTAGTAAACATTTACGATGAAAAGAATCGCCCGACGAAGGAAGGTAATATTGTGGTGACGCCGCTGTATAAAACAGATCTTCCGCTCATTAATTATGCCATCGGAGACCGGGGAACCTGCGAGGTGAGGGACGGCGTCCGGTTTATCACCAGTGTGCAAGGGCGGATGAATGACTTCTTCCGCTATGAGACCGGGGAGGTCACCACATTTTTTGAGATTGCCCCGATCATCGCCCACTGCGAAGATATCTTCCAGATTCGTTTTATTCAGGAATCTTACTCGAAGATTCATATCCAGTGTGTGCAAAATAAGGAAGTGTCTTCTCTCAGTGAAAAAGAAGTAGAAGAACAGCTCACGGAGCAATTGAATGCGAAGTTTAAACATCCCTTTGAGATTGAATATGAATGGATGGATTCCATTCCGCCGGATGAAAACGGGAAGCTGAGGATGATTGTGTGTAAGGTGAAGGATTCGGAGGAAAACAAGAATGTCTGAACAAAAAGAGAAAAACACACAGGGGCAGGAGATTCCTGCCTCCATGATGCAGCAGGGAAATAAAAGAAAACAGAACAGAAATGCATCCTTAAATAAGATGGCCTTTACCTCCGGTTTCTTTTTTATCCTGGCGCAGCTTCTGGCAAGAGGCTTTAATTTTATAGTGACACCGATTTATTCCAGACTGCTCTCGGAAGCGCAGTACGGCATTGTGACGACGTATGAATCCTGGCTGCTCATTGCCTATACAATCATGTCTCTGTGTCTCTGGCGCAGCGTGGATGTGGCGAAACACGATTTTTCCGATGATTATAACGGTTATGTATCCAGCGTTCACACACTGTCCTATATTTCCATAGCCATTTTCTTTGGCGTCTGTATGATTTTTAAGAAACAGGTATTAGCGTTCTGCGATATGGATGACCTGATGTTTTATGTGATGTTTCTATATGTGTTCACATATACCAGTATGTTGTATATCCAGAGAAGAGATAAGCAGGTTATGCGTTATAAGTTCAGCACAGCGGCGACGGTGCTGACCATCATACCGGGAACTATTCTTTCCATCCTGCTCATCTACCATGGCCGGGTGCAGGGACTTCTTAACCAGTTGGTACATCGACGGATTATCGGGTATTATCTGCCGCAGATTATCGGCGGCGCTCTCATCGCCATCATCATCTGGTGGCAGGGGAAGAAGTTTGTCAATCTAAAATACTGGAAATACGGTCTAAAGTTCAGCCTGCCGTTGATTCCGGAAGCGCTGTCGGTGCAGATTATGAATCAGTCTGCCCGAATTCTCATCGGAAAGCTGGTAGGAGCTGCCGCCGCCGGAATTTTCTCCATCGGCATGACCATTTCCTATGTGGTATGGATTCTGGAAGATTCCGTCTGGAATGCCTGGATTCCGTGGCTCTATGAGAAGATTGCCCGGGAAGAAGCAGACGAGGTGGAGAAACCGTGGACCATCGTCATGCATATGTTCGGTCTTTTGTCCTGGCTTCTCGTGGTGCTGGCTCCGGAAGAGATATTCATACTGGGAGGAGAGAGGTATCGGGCTGCCATCTGGCTGGTAGCCCCGCTGGTGACAGGAACGCTGTTTCGTTTTTACAGTTATAGCTATTCTGCTGTGCAGAATTATTATAAGAAAACCCAGTATGTGGCCATGGGAACCATTGGCTCCATGATATTTAATTTGATAATCAGTTATATCGGCATCACCGTCTTTGGATACATGGCGGCAGCCTATATGATGGCAATCAGTTATTTTGTGCTGCTGCTCCTGCAGGGAATCCTGGAGCACAAGATTACCGGCATGGTCATCGTGCCGCTGGAAAAGACAGTGAAGATCGCTTTCATTTATCTGGTCATCAATCTAGCCACCATGGGACTTTATAACGTACATTGGTTTATCCGCTACGCAGTGATTCTGGCAGTCGCCCTGGCGGCGTTCAAAGTCTTCTATCCGGAAATGAAAGCGGTGCTGAAGATGATTAAAAAGAAGAAATAAGAATAATTAAAAAAATAAAGATAAAAATGATTAATAAAGAAAAATAGACATGTTAAATACAGACAAAGGAAAAGGGCCTCCTGCAAGAACAAAAGCGACGCATAATATTGTATATGATTTCGATGGAAAGATACACGATATTTTGCGGGACGATTATGTTTTTCAGCGGCCCTTTTCTTGTGTGATTTATGTTGATTTATTCTACTTCGATTTTAATATGATCCATCGTCCGGAACAGAAGCGCCTGCGCGTCTTCCAGCGTCTCACCTTTTGTAATGATATGTCCGATACGATCCGGCCCCACATGGAACTTGTGGACTTCATCGCCGGGATTATAATCAAAATGTACTTCACAGATGTTGTCATCCGGCTCGTTGAGGTTCTCAATGGACTTAATGACACCGTTCTTTGGACTCATGAGCAGATGGCTGGCGTTCGGTGTATATGGTTTTTTGAAGATGAAATCCGGGTCCTCATCCAGAGCGGTGCGGAGAATCTTCTCATAATAGTCAAAGCCGTAATAGATAGAGACCAGTTCGGCCAGACAGGTAGCGCCGCAGCGGCCGCCGATTTCCAGAACATAGGTCTTCCCATTTTTTAAAATGAAATCCGCGTTGATGGCGCAGTTATCAAGTCCCATGGCTTTGACAGCCCGCCGGAGTTGAATCTTTGCATCCTCAATGATTTCTTCACTGAGATTGTACGGTGTGTAATGTCCGATGGGAACACCGGTGTCTCCCTGGTATACATAATCGCCGTGAGGGAGGATGAAAGAAACATTTCCGTCGTAGGCGAAAGCCTGGGCGCCAAATTCTTCTCCTTCGATAAATTCTTCCACCAGAAAATAATCCTTTCGTGTATTTTCCTGTACATAGGCCATGGCGGAATCAAATTCGTCAAAGGAATCCACGCAGATGATACCACGACTTCCGGAAGAATCCACAGATTTAAAAATCAGAGGGAAATTAAGTTCCTGCACGGTCTTTTTTATATTGGCATCTTCAAAAAATACCTTGCGGAACCGGGCGGTACGAACGCCATATTCCTCGTATTTACTTTTCATTAACATTTTGTCCACGGCAACCTTGGAAGCCTCGTAGGAAAGGCCGTTCAGTCCCATGGCATCGCAAACCCTGCCGACAGTTTTCATGCAGACGTCAGTGCCTGTTGTGACGATTCCCTTAATTCGCTCCTTTTTGGCGATCTCAAGGATTTTATCCTCGTCCACGGTGTTTTCATAATATACTTTGTCAGCCAGGGCGAACCCGGGGTAGTTTCCGGGGATGCTGACAACAATGGTGTAGAGTCCCATTTTTTTTGCGGTTTCAATCAGGGGAAGCTGATAGATGCCGGCCCCCAGTATCATTATTTTTGTCACGGTTTTCCCTCCTGAAAAATTTTCACAAGTTTTATCTTAGCAATGATTCGGTTGCCCGTCGTCGGTTGTAGCCGTTGTTTCGCTCTGAGAAATGCTCCTTTCCGGAGAAAATCCTTCTTCTTGGCCTGCCATTTCTTCATGCTCATAGACCTTTTTCACCACAAACTGCGGCTGACGGTTCATTCCCAGGAACATTCGGCCCAGATATTCTCCAATCAGGCCCAGAAACAGCATGATGATTCCGGAAAAGAAACAGATGGCACACATCATGGAAGGCCATCCGAGAGCCATGGCGGGATTTAAGAGCTTTCGGATTACAACGACGATCGCTCCGAGAATACTCAGCATGGAAAAAAAATATCCGCAGTAAGTTGCCATCCGCAGGGGGATGACAGAATAGCCCATGATATTGGACCAAAGCTGCATGAGTTTCTTAAAGGTATAGCCGGATTCGCCCACTTCCCGGTCAAAGTGTTTGATGGGAATGCAACTGATGTTGCGGGTGGTTCGCAGAAAAAGACCTTGCAAGTGGGTGTAAGGACTCTTATATTGCACAACATAGTCTCTGACAAAACGCCGGATGACCCAGTAGCTGGATGTCTTCATATCTTTTGGTTTGCCAATAAGAATCCGGACAGTGAGATAATTGATAAAACTGCCGAGATTCCGGAAAGGCGAATGCTTTTTCTCCGGATAGTAACCGTAAACGATGTCGTACCCTTTGTCGATCTCCGTCAGCAGATATTTAAGCTGAGACGGATGCGTCTGCATGTCATCGTCCATGGCGATTAAAAGCTCGCCGGAAGCATAATTCAGACCAGCCATCACGGCATTGTGCTGTCCGGAATTCTTTGCCAGTGAGATGACCTTCACAAAGGAATAATCTCGGGCAAGGGACCTCAGTTCGTCAAGAGTGGCTCCGCCGTCGGGAGAATAGTCATCCACAAGAACAAATTCGTATTCAGAAATATTTAGATTGTCTAGTTCCGCCGCAGTCATTTCCACAACTTTGCGGATGGTCTGTGACGATTTATAACAAGGAATAATTATCGAATGTAACACGGTGTTTCCTCCTGCTGCCGACTGACCAGGGAATCTATTTGGTATAGAATTCTTTAATCTTGCGGCAGACTGTCAATACTTTTTCTCTCTCAAGACCATAGTAGAGAGGAAGACGCAAAAGGCGTTCGCTCTCTCTGGTCGTATATTTGTCCTCTCCGTGGAACCGGCCGTATTTTTTGCCGGCGGGAGCGTCATGAAGAGGAATGTAATGAAAAACGGTTGAAATATCATCTTCTTTTAAAAAGCGGATTAAAGCGGAGCGCTCTTCAAGATTTTTTGTTTTGATATAGTACATGTGAGCGTTATGCATACAGCCCTCCGGAACAAATGGAAGCTCAATGAAGCCGTCATCCCGCAGAGGAGCCAACGTCTCATGATAGAGATTCCATGTGGCCATGCGATCTGCATAAATATCGTCGGCAATTTCAAGTTGCGCCCAAAGATAAGCGGCATTTAAGTCGCTTGGCAGATAAGAGGAACCTGCCTCCACCCAGGTGTACTTGTCTATCTGTCCCCGGAAAAACTTACTCCGGTTGGTACCCTTCTCGCGGATGACCTCCGCCAGTTCTACGTTGTCTTCATCTCTGATGAGAAGGCAGCCGCCCTCTCCCATGCTGTAATTTTTGGTCTCATGAAAACTGAAACAGCCATAATCACCGATGCTGCCCAGCGCCTTGCCCTTGTAGGTCGCCATGACTCCCTGGGCGGCGTCTTCGATAACAAGAAGGTGATGGCGGGCGGCGATATCCATAATGGTATCCATCTCACAGGAAACGCCGGCATAATGAACCGGCACGATGGCCCTTGTCTTTTCTGTGACGGCATCTTCAATCTTTGTCTCATCGATATTCATGGTATCCGGGCGGATATCCACAAAGACGACGGTGGCGCCGCGGAGCACAAATGCGTCTGCAGTGGACACAAATGTGTAAGAAGGCATGATCACCTCGTCTCCCGGTCTGATGTCGGCCAGAAGAGCGGACATCTCCGTGGCATGAGTGCAGGAGGTGGTCAGGAGAGCTTTGGCTGTTCCCGTATGTTCTTCAATCCAGCGACTGCACAGTGCGGTATAAGCGCCGTCACCGCTGATTTTATGGTTTTTGATTGCCTGGGTCATGTACTCAGACGCCTTTGGCGCACAGGGGGGAATATTAAAATTAATCATAATAAAAACCTTCTTTTTGCGTTCAATTTTTTCATTCAGTTATTATAGCAAAAGTTGCAAAGAATGTACATAATAATCAGCTTGTTCCCTGTTGAATCCTGCGTTTTTTTCTCCATTGGATCATGACTGCGACGAGGAAAATAAACGTACATGTACAGGAAATCACACCGCCGACCACAGAACCCGGAGAAGTATATTTCAGAGTGATATTATGAGTTCCCTCAGGTATTTTGATACCCATATAAAGGGTATTTACATTATATATTTCTGTTTCCTCTCCATCAATATACGCTTTCCAGCCAATGTGATACGGAATGGAAAATGCCATAAGCCGTTCTCCGGAGGAGTTCACAGAGCCGGTTATCGTATTTGTGGATTGACTGACATTCTCCAGACTGTCTTCTTTTAAGGCGGAGATATCATCTGCGTAAGAAGACATCGGTACATAGTAAATATCTATGGAATCAAAGGAAAAAATTCCTTTCCTGGAAAAACTGATGGTTCCGTCAATCACCTCTTCTGAGTCGTAATACCCCAGATTGATAATATAGTCATTGACGCCCAAATTATAAGTATCTTTATCGCTTCGCACAATGGCTCGTTTGTTCAAATCATCAGTGGATACATTGACGTCAACTCTTTTGGCGCGATTGCAGCTTAAATTGTTAAAGCGCAGATATACCTCATATCCTGCTTTGGAAACAGTGCGGAAATGGACTTTCGGAGATACATCTACTTCCTCTTCGACGCCGTCGACCGTGACGGTTTTCGTCTTTCTTTTTTTGTTGACATGATAAGTATTTCCATCCTGGACAATACCCTTGTCAACACCGGTCACCTCAAAATCACCTTCCAAAATTCCGAGATCATCGCTGGAAGAGGCTTCTGTCAATGATTGAAAAGAATCCATATCTTCATCAGCAATAACCGCGGTTTTCATCTGAATCTGCTGTTTTTCCAGAGCTGACAATTCTTCATATTGAGAGCGACTTAAAACACTGTCATAGCTGTAACCGATAGGAAGAATATAATCATTCACATAAATGTCGTATTCGTCAGACTGATCAGAAAGTTTTTGATCGATCGTAAACCCATAAGGAACCGAACGGCTGTTACCTTCTGTGGTGATAAAATATTTTACACAGGCAAGAGCTTCCTGGCTGGTGCGGTTGTCCAGAGAAAGTGTCCGGTTTACCGCGCTGATACCTACGCTCTCGGATTCCGTATAATATTGAATTATATTGGAGCTGATGGTGCTGCTGTACAAAGAGATGCCGTTGTAGCCGAGAGCCACAGCAGTATTGTTATAGTTGTTATACATCATATCTGTATCGGTGCGGTAAAAACTGTCATCAGATATATTTGCCAGATATTGATAACGGCTGGATGAGAAATACTGGTCTGCCGTGTAGCGATTCTGAAATTGATCCACCAGGTTGCCGCAAAGAGGAGAATTTATAAAAAATCCGTTGGCGGCAACAGATAAAATGAGAAGAACCAGCATACAATTTCTGCATGTACGCCGAGACAATCTGTCGCGATAGCGGCGGAAAAGTCCCAGAATGATTATGATAAGGAACAGCAAAATAAAGGCAAATATATATTCTGTTTTCTGCCAATCTGTCAGACACCAGCAAATACCATAAAGGATGAGACTGGCGATAAGCAAGATGTATTGTTTTTTAGTTATATGCCCCAGACGTTCAAATTCTGTCATAAAAACGATGGATAGAAGGAAAATAAATCCGTAACTCCAGCGATTATTGACAGTGCTGAAACCGGAAAAAACATAACCGAAAACCGGAAACAGCAATAAAATGATTCCCAGAAGAACGCCTGTTTTCAGTGAAAACTTCTGTTTGACTGGTCTGGTAAAAAGCAGAATCAGTACCGGGATCACTAACACGCTGACGGTGATCGTCGTGAGCGATCCGGCATTGCGGACAGGTGCAATAAGGGAAAGAAACAGCTTCACGATACGATCTGCCCCGTAAGACAGGTAGCTGTCGACTGCCGCTGTCTTGGTTCCGCTGCTCGTCCGGGCGGACAGGAAAAAGCTGGCGATGGATGGCGCGAAGAACATTGCCGACATACCGCAGCCAAATAAATAACTGACAATAATACGCCACAGAGAATTGAAAAAGTTACGGATTCTGTGGGTATCATAAATCATTCCAATACGGAAAAGCACATAAATACCCATTAAAATGGTATTAATAAAAAGAAAATAATAACTTACCATTAAAGAGACGGCTACCATCAACGTATAGAAAAGTAATTTTTTCTTTTTCATAATCTGTTCCAGTCCGATGCAAAGGAGAGGAAGCAGGGTGATTCCCATATAAAACTGAGGATGGCGTTCAATTTGATAAAAGGTAAATGAACTAAACGTATAGAGAATGGCGCCTGCCAATATATTATATCGTTTCTGCTTCATATAAAATCCATAAATGGAAAAGGACAGACCAACAATAAAAATTTTTACAATGGTCAGCAGGCTGTAAATCTCCCAGGAAAAATTCTCATTGCTGAGAAAAATGCCAAAGAGATTGAAAGGGTCTGTTTTCAGAAACCCTCTGACATCTCCGCCCATACCAATGGAAAAATCGTACATAGGCAATGTAAAATTACCATCAAGAAATTCTGTAAAAAGATTACGAATATAGTCGCCGGTATATTTAAGCCACAGCAAATATTGCGGCATTCCGTCGATCTTCCAGATCAGGCTTTTTTTTTCGGTCAGAAAGGGGAAAAATACAACAAAAATAACGAATACAAAAATAAGAGTATAGACAAAAAAATATTCAAATATTTTTTTCTTTTGTGTTTTCCCGGAACATTTTCCCGGAGCAAGTTGGTGTTTTAGATGCATCGCAGTACTCCTTTTAATAACAATTGAGTTGAATGATTTCTTAAGTAAAACAATTTAACACACATTGTAGTCTAAACAATAATTTTTTGCAAGATAAGAGAAAAGAATATATAAAAGAAAATAAACTCGGTAAAATAAAAGTGTTCCGTTGTTATTGTAAGGGATAGTACAAAAATTTGCAAGATGCTATAAAATTATTGACATCGAAGAAAACTGTAATATACAATGAAAAAATAGATGGAATCTGTAAGAACTACAATTTGCCAATGACTACTAAAAAGAGATGTTGCCATGAGATTTATAAAGGAAGATTGATTGAGAAAAGAGAGAGGAGGCAGACGTATATGCTGGTATATATTGTACGTCATGGAGAAACAGAGTGGAACAATGCCGGACTTCTTCAGGGAGTTTCAGATGTCCCTTTAAATGAGAACGGCAGAAGTCTTGCCCGCATTACAGGAGAGGCCCTAAAAGTGGTGCCGTTTGATCTGATTATCACCAGTCCTCTGAAAAGAGCGCGGGAGACCGGAGAGCTGATGGCTGCGCCTTCAGGACAACATTTTGGAAAAAATATTCCGGTGGTGGAAGATGAAAGGATTAAAGAACTAAGTTGGGGAAGCTGGGAAGGACTGGGTTGCCTGGAAGATAACTTTGCCCTACCCGATGAGAAATTCAATTTATTTTTCACAGATGCGCTACACTTTGAAGGGGCTCCAGATGGGGAAAGCGTAGCGGACGTCTGCAAGAGAACGGCGGAGTTCTGGCAGGAATTGATACATAAACCGGAATATCAGGATAAAATTATCCTTGTTTCCACTCATGGCTGTGCTATGCGGGCGATGCTGAATCCTCTTTACGAAGATCCGCAGGATTTCTGGCAGGGACATGTCCCCTTTAACTGTGCGGTAAATGTGGTGGAAGTGAAAGATGGAACAACACGAATCCTCTCCGGCGATAAGATTTATTATGATGATTCTCTGTGCGTGGATAACTATAAAGTGGTGCAGCCGCATAAAGACGTCTGAGACTGTGGCGGGCTGTTCCTGGGAGTACAGGAGATGCTGTCCTGTCCGAAATCTTTTAGTATAAAAAACGTATAAGAATCAAAAAAGAGGGGCAGCGCGCTGCATGGATAATTCGACGCGGCGCGCTACCCCTCTCAATGCCTTTATAAATATCGAAATAATTCTTTGGCTTCCTCTTTTTTGGCGGTATCTTTGACATCCAGTATCTCAGCTTTGACACTTTTGTTGCCGAACTGGATTTCCAGGATATCGCCATTTTTAACGTTTAGACTGGCTTTGGCAGCCTTGCCGTTGACCAGCACCCGTCCCGCGTTGCAGGCCTCATTGGCTACAGTACGGCGCTTAATCAGACGGGAAACCTTTAAAAATTTATCAAGTCGCATAAAATTAAATTACACCTCCGTGGCAAAGGAGTGTGTCAGTGGAACGATACGTTCGCAAACAAGGCGATGTACCTTAGTTGTTCACTTTCTCCTTTAATGCTTTCATGGCCTTAAACTTCGGAGATTTGGAAGCAGGGATGGTGATGGGTTCTTTTGTTCTTGGATTGATACCTTCACGTTCTGCGCGCTCTGCCACCTCAAATGTACCAAAACCGGCAAGCTGAACTTTTTCCCCTTTGCTGAGCTCATCTCCCACAACATCAATAAATGCCTTTAGAGCGTTATCAGCGTCTTTTTTTGTCAGTTCTGTTCTCTCCGCGATAGCTGTAACCAATTCTGTTTTATTCATGATAATTCCTCCTTATATTCACACCCGAAACAAACACTTTGGATAGTCAAGACTCGCTTGCGAGTTTTTTCACATCTGATAAAAAAGTGTAGAATTCAGGCGGTATATTTGTTGTAAAATCCGCATAGAGTCTACTTACTTCCATAGTTATAACGGTTTCCGCTTTATTTGTCAAGGTCATATATTTAAAACTTTCTGACACCGTGGTTTAAAGTTTACAGCGCCATGCATGTCAGCTCGTTCGGCTGCATATAATGAAGAAAAGAGATGACCTGGAGGATAATGAAGTAGTATCAGGAAAATGGGGAAGATGTCATTTTTTGTTTCAGCGCGGCGGTAGGGATCGGGAATTTTTTGCTGCAGAAAATCGCGAAAGTTCTAGGTTTTCCTGCAAAAATATTTGTGAATTCTTTTTTAAAGTCATTGAAAAAAATAATCAGAACCGTTAAAATAGTGAAAAGCAGGAAATAATGACAGTCGGTCAGAAACCGATGAAGACCGTGAAGCAGATAAAAACGCAGGTGGGCAGATGAAAAAGAAAAGGAAAAACAGCAAACAATTTAATCAAAAGTTTCGCAAAAGATTTTTTACGATGAAATCTGTGACCGTGCTCATTTGCGTGGTGATTATTCTGGTGATCGTAGCTTTTGGATACCAGGATCTTCGGAGGAAGGCCCAGCGTTATGAAGATACCATTGAGGAATTGAGTACGGAGATTCGGGAGTTGGAAGACGCCAATCAGACGCTGGAAGAAGAGCTCGATAATATGGACTCGGATGAGTTTAAAGAAAAGATGGCAAGGGAGCGCCTTGGCATGATCGGCAAGGATGAATATTCTCTCCAGCAGTCGGAAAATGATGACAATTCCAATCAAGGACAATGAACCTCAAAATGACGGAAACTATTTTAAAGACGGCTTTCGTCTTTTTGAGAATAATTTTGAAAAATGATTAAAAAAACGGTTGACATGAATTTTTTTTCGTGGTATGATATCGCTCGTTGAGTGTGGCGGGATAGCTCAGTTGGCTAGAGCACACGGTTCATACCCGTGGTGTCGCTGGTTCAAATCCAGTTCCCGCTATTTTTTCAGGAGGCCCGAAAGGGCCTTTTTCTTTTTATAGGCCGCGACATTTTTGGAGGTCATGACAGAGTTTGACAAACGAATTTACCTCTGCTCTATATAATGATAAAGGAATAAAAAATGTGGGAAAAGGTTGATGCATTTGTAAAAAAACACCATATGCTTCAGGATGGGGATACCGTTCTGGTGGGTTTGTCCGGCGGAGCGGATTCGGTATGTCTGTTTCGGTATCTTCTGGCGGCGCGAAAAAGAATATCTGTGAAGATATGTGCGCTCCACGTTAATCATCTGCTGCGTGGGGAAGAGGCGGAGCGGGATGAACAGTTCGCCAAGAACCTGTGCGAAAACTGGGACGTTCCCTTTGCGGCCGTGAGAAAGAGCGTGATTGATGAAAAAAAGCGGCGGCATTGTTCCTTGGAGGAGGCGGGACGCTTGGTGCGTTATGCCTGTTTCGATACGTTTGCAGCAAAATGGGGCTGTAATAAAATTGCTGTGGCCCACCATAAAAATGATCTGGCAGAGACAGTACTGTTTCGCATGGCGAGGGGAACCGGTCTCAGAGGCTTGGCGGGTATCCGGCCAGTGACAGGCAATATTATCCGGCCGCTTTTGTGCATGGAAAAGGAGGAAATCTGTGCGATGCTAGAAGCTTTGAAGCAGGATTATGTGGAGGACGGCACCAATTTGGATGACGGATACAGCCGGAATTTTATCCGTCTGCGCTTGCTGCCGGAGATGAAGCGGATGAATACAGGCGCGGTGGAACATTTGGGAGAAGTCGCGCGGCAGGCGGCGGCGCTTACAGATTATCTGGAACCGGTTTTTCAGGAAATCTATAAAAAAAACGTAATCCGGAGAGTGGATTCCTGCTTTCTCCCTGTGGAAAAAGTCCGGGAAATGCATCCGGTGGAGATCCATGAGACAGTCCGGCGGATGCTGGCCGCCATGGCGGGACAGCAGAGGGATTTGTCGGCGGTTCATGTGGAGCAGCTTGCGGAGCTTACAGGGAAAAAAGAAGGCAAGTACCTGGAATTTCCCTACGGACTTGTGGCGGAAAGAATAAGAGGAGGCATTTTGCTGCTGCGCCGGGAAGACTATCTGCAGAAAAAGAAAAAAGTAAAGAAAATCACGAATGTACAGTGGGTGGATATGGAAGGTCTGGAAAGGGACGGCGTCTGGGAGACAGACATCCCTGGCGGAGGAAGGGTTTGCTTTTCTTTGAGGGAATTTTGCGGCGGTGATATCGAAAAAAATGATTGTGTGAAATACTTTGATTATGATAAAATAAAAAGTACTCTTTGTTTAAGAAGCCGGAAAACCGGCGATTATTTTGTTGTGGACAAAGAGGGACGGCATAAAACGCTGAGACGATATTTTATTGACGAGAAAATTCCCGCCGAAGAGCGGGACGACAGGCTTCTCCTGGCGGAAGGTCCGCACATATTGTGGGCGCTCGGTGGGAGAATCAGCGAGGCGTACAGAGTGGAGCCTGGTACGAGCCGGGTTCTTGTCGTCCGGACAGAAGATAAAATTTTAAAAAAGTAACATTGTGTAGCGAGAAATGGAGGAAAAACAATGGCCGATAAAATCAGCGTGCTGATACCGGAGGAAAAAGTAAATGATAAAATCAGGGATCTGGGAGAAAGAATCAGCGCGGACTATGCGGGAAAAGAAGTACATTTAATCTGTATTTTGAAAGGTGGAGTATTTTTCGCCTGTGAGCTGGCAAAACATATCACCGTTCCGGTTTCACTGGATTTCATGCAGGTTTCCAGCTACGGCAACGCCACCAGCAGCTCGGGGATTGTCCGCATTAAAAAGGATCTAGATGATTCTATGGAAGATAAAGAGGTGCTGATCGTGGAAGATATTATTGACTCCGGCCGTACCCTGCATTATCTGATTCCGGTGTTAAAACAGAGGAATCCGGCCAGCATCCGGCTTTGCGCGCTCTTGAATAAGTCGGACCGCAGAGAGGTGGACGTACAGATTGATTATCTGGGTTTTGATATCCCGGATGAATTTGTTGTCGGCTATGGGCTTGATTACGCGCAGAAATACAGGAATCTTCCATTCATCGGAGTAGTGGAACCGGACGCCGCCGGGAGTGAGGCGAAACCGGAGAGGAAAGGAGAAATCGTTGAGTAAAAACTTTAAAAATATTTTGATTTTTTTCGTCGTCATGCTGCTGATTTATTCCTTTGTGAGCTATTATACGCATCAGAATCTAACGTCGGGGGAAGAGGTATATACTTACAGCCAGTTTGAGCAGGATATGTCAGCGGGCGAGATTCAATCCATAGAAATTATGCAGAATGAAGAGGTTCCTACGGGAAGAGTGAATATTGATTTTGTTGGAGGAGAGGAAAACTCTCTGTATGTTACAGATGTCAATGAAGTCATTGATGACGCACAGAAGTATAATGTGACGTATGTGGTATCCAATGTGAACCATACCAGCGGAATTTTGAACTGGCTTCCATATCTTCTCATTGTCGTTGTCATGTTCGTGTTTATGTTCATGATGATGGGGAGAGCCGCGGGCGGCGGCAGCAACGGTAAAATGATGAATTTTGGTAAGAGCCGCGCCAAAATGCAGGATCCTCATGTGAAAAAAGTTCAGTTTAACCAAGTGGCGGGTCTCCAAGAAGAAAAGGAAGAACTGAAGGAGATTGTAGATTTCCTGAAGAACCCGGGCAAATTTATCGAAGTGGGTGCAAGAATCCCAAAAGGCGTACTTCTGGTTGGCCCTCCGGGTACCGGTAAAACTCTTCTTGCCAAAGCTGTGGCAGGAGAGGCGGATGTTCCTTTTTTCAGCATTTCCGGTTCTGATTTCGTGGAGATGTTCGTCGGCGTCGGCGCTTCCAGAGTCAGAGATTTGTTTGAGGAAGCGAAAAGAAATTCACCATGTATCATTTTTATTGATGAGATTGATGCGGTGGCAAGAAGAAGAGGCACCGGACTGGGCGGAGGACACGACGAGAGAGAGCAGACGCTCAATCAGCTTCTGGTGGAGATGGACGGTTTTGGTGTCAATGAAGGAATCATCGTCATGGCGGCAACGAACCGGGTGGATATTCTTGACCCGGCTATTTTGCGTCCGGGACGTTTTGACCGGAAGGTGGCAGTAGGCAGACCGGATGTGAAAGGAAGAGAAGAGATTCTCCGGGTACACATTCAGGGCAAGCCTTTGGCGCAGGATGTGGATTTGCATCAGATTGCCAGAACGACGCCAGGATTTTCCGGTGCGGATCTGGAGAACCTGATGAATGAGGCGGCAATTCTCGCGGCGAGAAACGACAGGAGATTCATCAAGATGGAAGATGTGCAGAAGGCATTTATTAAAGTGGGAATCGGTACGGAGAAGAAGAGTCGTCTGGTTCCGGAACTGGAGAAAAAGATTACCGCCTACCACGAATCCGGCCATGCAATCTTGTTCCATGTGCTGCCGGATGTGGGGCCGGTTTATACGGTATCTATCATTCCGACCGGCGTTGGAGCCGCAGGATATACGATGCCTCTTCCGGAAAATGACAATGTTTTTAATACGAAGAGCAAGATGATTCAGGATATCAAAGTCGGCATGGGAGGAAGAATTGCCGAAGAGGTGATTTTCGGGGATGTGACCACCGGCGCGGCGCAGGATATCAAGAGCGTCACCGCGACAGCGCGGGCGATGATCACACAGTACGGTATGTCCGAGAAGCTTGGATTTATTAACTATGAGGAGAATACGGATGAGGTATTCCTGGGGAGAGACTTGGGGCATTCCAGAAGTTTTAGTGAAGAGGTCGCCAGCGAGATAGATAAAGAAGTAAAGAAGTTGGTGGATGAGTGTTATGCGGACGCGAAACGAATCATCCTTGAACATATGGATGTGCTTCATGCCTGTGCTTCTCTTCTGATAGAGAAAGAACGGATTAACCGGGAAGAGTTCGAGGCTCTTTTTAAAAACCGTGAGCACCCTGCACCTTGTTAATCTTAAGTCAATATATATAAATTAATATACTTTTTTACGCTAAAACTGAGATGCATTATTGTTGTAAAGAAAGGTAAAAGACGGGTAAAATCAATTTAATTACAGAAAAATAGCAAAAAGAAATGTATAAAATTTGAGAATTTCAGACAATATGGCCAATGCGTGTCGAAATCACTCTATCTTGCACAATTTTTTTTGTTAAAAAAATATTTTTTTGTGCACACTTCAGTGGAAGAGGGTGCTATTATAATAGCGTAGCCCCCCCAATACATTATATAGTTTTTGCTACACCCAATAAGTAACAAAAATACCTTCTCCAAAAAAGGATGGCGTTCGGAATTGCCATCCTTTTTTCGTACACAAAAAGGCACCGCAACGCGTGAATAACGGTAAGGTGTGTCCTCAAAAGTGTTATCGTCTGAAAGGCGCCATATCAAAGATATCAGGAAGATAACAGGTAGTAATCGTTCTTATTGTCAGACAGTTCGGGAATCTCTAACATATATTTTGACAAAATGCATAAAAAAATAAGAAGAAAAATTGAAAGTTTATGCACACTTCAGGAGAAACAGATGCTATTATAAATGACGTACCCCCCCAATACATTATAGATTTTGTTGCTGATAATGTAACAAAATACCTTCTCCAAAATGAGAGCGGCGTTGAGGCCGCTCTCGCAAATACATGTATAAAGCCAGAAAAAAGCAGCCGATTAACGGTTGCTTTTTTTGTTTCCTAATTTTATTTATCATGTTATTTATTGTTTTCGTCTTCCAGCAGCCGGCGCTTTAAGTCAAAGAGCGGCTGGGATAAGTCGACATATACGGTCTGTGGATTCATCAATCTGCGATTCTCGTCCCACAGGGTATTGAGTTCCTGTTGGCAGATTGCTTTGATTCTCATGGTATCCGGAGATTCATAAACACACTGGCCGTTTAAGAAGACTGGTACTAAAAGTTCGCGCATATGGTAAGTGCCGCCTGGTATGGTTGACTTCTTCCAGGTGGAAATCGGATCAAAAATCCTGAGGTCTTCGGAGATATCATAATGCTCGCCCACAAGACAAATTAAATCGGCTTTAATCTTTTTGGTTTCATTGTCATAAATACGGAAAATGGTTTTATTTCCCGGATTAGTAATCTTTTCCGGATTCTCGGAAATTTTTATTTTGGACGTAAATTCTGTCTCATCGGGTTTTTTGATGGCGGCCAGCTTGTATACGCCGCCGAAAGCCGGGTTGTCCGCGGAGGTAATCAGGTTTGTGCCAACGCCCCAGGAGGTAATGGCAGCGCCCTGAGTCCGGAGACTATTGATTAGATGTTCATCCAAATCGCTGGAGGCGGAGATGACTGCATCGGTGAACCCTGCTTCGTCCAGCATGGCCCGGGCTTTTTTGGAGAGATAGGCCAGGTCGCCGCTGTCCAGTCGGATACCGTATAATTTAGGGTGAATATTGTTGGCGCGTATTTCCTCAAAGACGCGAATGGCATTCGGAACACCGGACTTCAAAGTGTCATAAGTATCCACCAGAAGGATGCAGGCATCCGGATACATATCTGCGTATGTTTTAAAAGCGGTGTACTCATCCGGAAAACTCATGATCCAGGCGTGGGCATGGGTACCCTGCACCGGGATACCGAATAGCTCGCCGGCCAGTACATTGGAGGTGCCGGTGCAGCCGCCGATGACAGCCGCTCTGGCTCCCAGCGTTCCGGCGTCCGGGCCCTGAGCGCGACGCAGACCGAATTCCATGACGCCGCCTCCGGCAGCATAGTCCACCCGGGAAGCCTTAGTGGCGATGAGACTCTGGTGATTTATAATGTTTAAAATGGCTGTCTCTACCAACTGCGCCTCCATGATCGGCGCGATTACTTTGATGAGCGGTTCTTTCGGAAAAACGACGGTTCCTTCCGGAATGGCATAAATATCACCGCTGAAATGGAAACCTGCTAGATAAGACAGGAAATCTTCCCGGAAGATATGAAGTCCCCGGAGGTAGTCAATATCGTCATAAGAAAAACTTAAATTTTTTATATAGTCGATTACCTGAGAAAGACCGCAGGTAATGGCGTAAGCGCTGCCGCTGGGATTGGTGCGGTAGAACATATCAAACACAACCGTGTCGTTGTTGCCGTTTAAAAAATATCCCTGCATCATGGTCAGTTCATATAAATCAGTCATCATGGTCAGGTTACTGGAAAACATAATTTTACTCCTCTGTCCCAATACGAATTGTTGGTTCACCCAGTTGGGTGATGTATTCACTGTTCACATATCCTTTGTAACTTTCGTATTCGCCGGTCTGTACTTCCACCAGCGCGTAATCTGTATCCTCCACAAACTCAATAAGTCTTAAATGTGTCATAGGCGTCAGGCTGGCAATCGCGTCGGAATCGCTGCTCGGGCCGTCTCTGAGAGTCAGAGACTGGTGAACATCCGCCACATAAGTTGTGGAACTCTCCTCTTCATCCTCCTGGGTACTTTGTACCTCCTCGGAATCTTCCACGGTGGAAGGCAGGCTGATGGAGCTCATGGCCTTCTGGCTGGGAATGGCAAAGTAGAGAAACAGAAAACCGGAGAAGATAACCCCTGCGATAAATACAATGCAAAGAAGAGATACAATGAATTTCTTTATCATATGGACTCCTTTCTGTCAGTGTATGGAAGAAGAAATCAGTCGGTTTCTTTCTATTAAAAAAAATAGTATTTCCCTGTGACAAAAGCTTCTATACATTTGACACAAGGATTATCTGATATTCTACCATAATATTATGGAAAATGCCATAGAATTATAATTGACATTTTTAAGCGGGTAGTATATGATTGTTTTGGTAAAAACGAAGACGGAGACAGTAGGAATTTCTGAACGTCCCAGTGAGGCGGAGACAGTGGGAACCCGCCGCCAGTAGGGAATCTCTGAACATCACTCCTGAGTTGCGTGGCTGAAAGAATACAGTAAGCGGCGACGGAATCTCACCGTTACGAGAGAGGCATATGATAGTATGTAAAAGGTGGTATAATGAATGCATAGGCTTTCATCCTGTTACGGATGGAAGTTTTTTTGTTTTATAGGGTATACCTATATGAATAAGACGCTTTTTACACGGTTGTCAGATATTTTACCGGAAAACATTAACAGAGATTTGGAGGGAAACATGTATAAGAAAGTTTCAACGAACCTGAACTTTGTGGAAAGGGAAAAAGAAACGGCAAAGTTCTGGAAGGACAACGACATTTTCAAGAAAAGCATGAAACAAAGGGAAGGATGTCCGACCTACACCTTCTATGACGGACCGCCTACCGCCAATGGAAAGCCGCACATCGGCCATGTGCTGACCCGTGTCATCAAAGATATGATTCCGCGGTACAGAACCATGAAAGGCTACATGGTTCCGAGAAAGGCCGGATGGGATACCCACGGTCTGCCGATAGAACTGGAAGTGGAAAAGGAGTTGGGTCTTGACGGAAAGGAACAGATTGAAGAGTACGGCCTGGATCCGTTTATCAGAAAATGTAAAGAATCGGTCTGGAAATATAAAGGCATGTGGGAAGATTTTTCCAACACTGTCGGTTTCTGGGCGGATATGGATAATCCGTATGTTACCTATCATGATGATTTCATTGAATCTGAGTGGTGGGCGTTAAAGACCATCTGGGACAAGTGTCTGTTGTATAAAGGATTTAAGATTGTGCCATATTGCCCGCGGTGTGGAACTCCGCTTTCCTCCCACGAGGTGGCACAGGGATATAAGGCGGTCAAAGAACGCTCCGCCGTGGTACGTTTTAAAGTGATCGGTGAGGACGCATATTTCCTGGCGTGGACCACAACTCCGTGGACACTGCCGTCCAACGTGGCTCTCTGTGTGAATCCGGAGGAGAAATACTGCAAGGTAAAGGCTGTGGATGGATACACTTATTATATGGCGGAAGCGCTTCTTGACAAAGTACTCGGCAAACTGGCCGGAGAGGGTGAGAAAGCCTACGAAATGCTGGAGACCATGAAAGGTTCCGACATGGAGTACAAAGAGTATGAACCTCTCTTCGCCGCAGCGGGAGCAGCCGCCGAAAAACAGCACAAAAAAGGTTTCTTTGTGACCTGCGACGGCTATGTAACTATGTCCGACGGTACCGGTATCGTTCATATTGCTCCTGCCTTCGGTGAGGACGACTCCAACGTGGGAAGAAAATACGACCTGCCGTTCGTGCAGTTCGTCAACGCCAAAGGTGAGATGACCGAGGAGACCGATTATGCCGGAACTTTTGTAAAAGACGCGGATCCGCAGATTCTCAAAGATCTGGACGCCAAGGGACTGCTTTTTGATGCGCCTAAGTTCGAACACGATTATCCGTTCTGCTGGAGATGCGACACGCCGCTCATCTACTATGCGAGAGAATCCTGGTTCATCAAGATGACAGCGGTAAAAGAAGACATGATCCGCAACAACAATACCATCAACTGGATTCCGGAATCCATCGGAAAGGGACGTTTCGGCGACTGGCTCAACAACTTGCAGGACTGGGGCGTTTCCAGAAACCGTTACTGGGGTACGCCGTTAAATGTATGGGAATGTGAAGGCTGCGGCCATATGGAATCCATCGGAAGCCGTGAGGAACTGGCGGAGAGAAGCGGTAATCCGGATGCCAAAACGGTGGAACTGCACCGCCCGTATATCGATGAGATTTCTTTCACCTGTCCGGATTGCGGCAAGACCATGCGCCGTGTACCGGAAGTGATCGACTGCTGGTTTGATTCCGGAGCAATGCCGTTCGCGCAGCATCATTATCCGTTTGAAAACCAGGAGACATTCAAGGAACAGTTCCCGGCGCAGTTCATTTCCGAGGCGGTGGACCAGACCCGCGGATGGTTCTATTCCCTGCTGGCGGAATCCACTCTGCTGTTCAACCAGGCGCCGTATGAGAACGTCATCGTCCTTGGCCATGTGCAGGATGAGAACGGCCAGAAGATGAGCAAGAGTAAAGGAAACGCGGTGGATCCGTTCGACGCCCTGGAACGTCACGGCGCCGACGCCATCCGCTGGTATTTCTACTCCAACAGCGCTCCGTGGTTGCCGAACCGTTTCCACGACGACGCGGTGACAGAAGGGCAGCGGAAGTTCATGGGAACTCTCTGGAACACCTACGCATTCTTTGTACTGTATGCGGATATCGATTCCTTCGACCCGACAAAGTACACGCTGGATTACGAGAAGCTTTCTGTCATGGATAAATGGCTTTTGTCTCGTCTGCATTCTACGGTGAAAGTGGTGGATGACAATCTGAATGATTATAAGATTACCGAGACGGCAAAAGTGCTGCAAAGCTTTGTGGACGACATGAGCAACTGGTATGTGCGCCGTTCCAGAAGCCGTTTCTGGGCAAAAGGAATGGAACAGGACAAGATTAATGCGTATATGACTTTATATACGGCCCTTGTGACCATCGCCAAGGCAGCGGCTCCGATGATTCCGTTTATGACAGAAGATATTTATCAGAATTTGGTGAGAACCGTCGATAAAAATGCGCCGGAGAGCATTCACCTGTGCGACTTCCCGGAAGTCAAAGAAGAGATGATTGACAAGGAACTGGAAAAAGACATGGCAGAGGTGCTAGATATCGTCGTTCTCGGCCGTGCCGCAAGAAATACTTCTGGCATCAAGAACCGTCAGCCAATCGGGGAGATGTTTGTAAAGGCAGACAGCGAGCTCAATGTCTTCTATAAACAGATTATTGAGGAAGAGCTGAATGTAAAGAATGTGGAATTTAAAGATGACGTTTCCGAATTTGCCGGCTATACGTTCAAACCGCAGCTCCGTATTCTGGGGCCAAAATACGGCAAGCGGTTGGGACAGATCAGCAAAGCGCTGGCGGAAATCGACGGAAGCGCCGCGAAAAAACAGCTTGATAGCCAGGATGTTTTGACAATTACTGTGAATGGTGATAAGATTGATTTGACTTCGGAGGAGCTGCTTATCACAACGTCACAGAAGGAAGGATTTGTATCTCAGGAAGACAGGGGGGTTACAGTTGTGCTGGATACGAATCTGACGCCAGAGTTGATTGAAGAAGGATTTGTGAGAGAAATCATCAGTAAGATTCAGACTATGCGGAAGGAAGCTGGCTTTGAGGTGACGGATCATATTACGGTCTGCGAGAGTGGAAATAACAAAATCAGGGCAATTATGACCAATAACGCAGATTTGATCAAACGGGATGTATTGGCAGAGGAGATTGTATTTGATACAGAACGCGGATATTTCAAAGAATGGAATATCAATGGTGAGAAAGTGCAGCTTTCCGTGGAAAAAAGATAATTTAGGAGGATTTTCCAATTGATTAAGAAATTAACCTTTAACAAGAAGAAGTTCAAAAAAGAAGTGGAAGCAAATACCCGTACTTTGTTCCGCCGTACTCTGGAGGAGGCGACCCCGCAGCAGATTTATCAGGCTGTGGCCTATTCCATCAAAGACGATATTATTGACAACTGGATTGAAACCCATAAGGCGTACGCCGCTCAGGACAAGAAGACCATATACTATATGTCCATGGAGTTCCTGATGGGCCGTGCCCTTGGCAATAACATGATTAACCTTACCTGCTATGATGACGTTCGTGAAGCCCTGGAAGAGATGAGACTGGATCTGAACGTAATCGAAGACCAGGAGCCGGATGCGGCGCTGGGCAACGGCGGTCTTGGACGTTTGGCTGCCTGTTTCCTGGATTCCCTGGCCACCCTGGGATATCCGGCATACGGCTGTGGTATCCGATACCATTACGGTATGTTCAAGCAGAAGATTGAGAACGGCTATCAGATTGAGACGCCGGATGACTGGTTAAAGAACGGCAATCCGTTTGAGATTAAGAGAGACGAGTATTCTGTCGAGGTTAAATTCGGCGGATATGTGGATGTGGAGAACCACAATGGCAAATCAAAATTCGTCCAGAAAGGATACCAGAGCGTCCGGGCCGTGCCGTACGATATGCCGGTGGTAGGCTATGGCAATCATATCGTAAACACCCTTCGTATCTGGGATGCGGAGGCCATCAATACCTTCAATCTGGATTCTTTTGATAAAGGCGAATATCAGAAAGCGGTAGAGCAGGAGAACCTGGCAAGAACCATTTGTGAGGTGCTCTACCCGAATGATAACCATATGGCGGGTAAAGAACTCCGTCTGAAACAGCAGTATTTCTTTATCTCCGCGTCTGTACAGAGAGCGATACAGAAATATAAAGAGAGCCATGACGACATCCGCAAGTTCCATGAGAAGGTTGTCTTCCAGTTGAATGATACTCATCCGACCGTGGCAGTGGCCGAGCTGATGCGTATCCTTGTGGATGAAGAAGGACTGACCTGGGAAGAAGCCTGGGATGTGACCACAAAGACCTGTGCGTACACCAACCATACCATCATGGCAGAAGCTCTGGAGAAATGGCCGATTGAGCTATTCTCCCGTCTGCTCCCTCGTGTATATCAGATTGTGGAAGAGATTAACCGTCGTTTTGTCATGGAGATTCAGGCGAGATATCCGGGCGATCATGAGAAAGTACGCAAAATGGCCATCCTTTATGACGGACAGGTGCGTATGGCACACCTTGCCATTGCAGGAAGCTTTTCTGTGAATGGTGTGGCCCGTCTTCATACAGAGATTCTTGAGAAGAGAGAGCTGAAAGATTTCTATGAGATGATGCCGGAGAAGTTCAACAACAAGACCAATGGTATCACCCAGAGAAGATTCCTGCTTCACGCTAACCCGCTGCTGTCTTCCTGGGTAACCGGCAAGATTGGCGACGACTGGATCACAGACCTGTCCCACATCGGCAAGCTGGACGTTTATGTGGATGACGAGAAATGTCAGCAGGAATTTATGAATATCAAATATCAGAACAAGGTTCGCTTGGCGAAATATATCAAGGAACACAACGGCATTGACGTGGACCCTCGTTCCATCTTTGACTGTCAGGTGAAGAGACTGCATGAATACAAACGTCAGCTTATGAACATCATGCATGTAATGCATCTTTACAACCTGTTAAAAGAGCATCCGGAGATGGACATCGTGCCTCGTACCTTTATTTTCGGCGCCAAGGCAGCGGCCGGTTATGACACCGCCAAACTGACCATCAAGCTGATCAATGCTGTGGCTGACCGTGTCAACAATGACCCGGCCATCAACGGCAGGGTAAAGGTCGTCTTTATCGAGGATTACCGTGTGTCCAACGCGGAGCTTATCTTTGCGGCAGCCGATGTCAGCGAACAGATTTCCACCGCTTCTAAAGAGGCGTCCGGAACCGGTAACATGAAGTTTATGTTAAACGGTGCGGTGACCATCGGAACTATGGATGGCGCCAATGTGGAGATCGTGGAAGAAGTTGGAAAAGAGAACGCCTTCATTTTCGGTCTGTCCGCCGAACAGGTAATGGAATACGAGAAGAATAAGAACTACCGTCCGGCTGACCTTTACAACAGTCATGACGATATCCGTCGTGTAATGACCCAGATGATCAACGGCTACTACTGTCCGGAAAACCCGGATCTGTTCCGTCCGCTCTACGATACGCTGATGCAGAAAGATATGTATTTTATTCTGGCAGATTTTGAATCCTACAAAGAAGCGCAGAAGAGAGTGGAGGTGGCTTACCGTGATGAAAAGGCATGGGCACGCATGGCGATGATGCAGACCGCTCACTGCGGCAAGTTTTCTTCTGACAGAACTATCGAAGAGTATGTAAAAGATATCTGGCAGCTGGAAAAGGTGACGCTGTAATAGAATGAAAAAATAATACGGCAATGAAACTGGAGAAACCGTTATAAATGGTTGTGCTGGTAAATAATTAACCGCATAACCATTTAGAGCGGTTTCTTTTCTTTTTATATCCGGAACTATGTGTTTCTTGAATAAAATTGGGCAGTATCTGTTGATAAAAGTTGTATAATATTTTGGAAAAACAAAAAATATTGTAAAATATACGATAATAATTTGCTTTTTCATGCAAAAAAGTATAGAATAAAAATAAATGAGTCCATTTATGCATGGAGGAGTACTATGAGCGCGATTATTGATGAAATTATTGATTCCTTGAAAAAAGGACGGGGGAAGCGGGTGACAGACCTGGTGAAGATGGCGCTGGAGGAAGGAATCCCGGCCCAGACAATCCTGGAAGATGGTTTTCTTGCAGGTATGGGACAGGTGGCGGAAAAATTTCGTCGGGAAGAAGTGGGAGTTCCTGAGATATTAAGTGTGACGAGGGCGCTGGATAAGGGCGTGCAGTCGCTCCGAAGCTATACTAGCAGCAACTCAAAAGAAGTGGGTACGGTGGTGCTGGGAACGGTGAAAGGTGACATGCATGACATAGGGAAGAATCTGGTCAAGATGATGATGGAGAGTAAGAATATCCACGTTGTTGACCTAGGTGTTGACGTTTCTCCGAGACGATTTCTTGATGAAACCATCGCCAGCAAGGCGCAGATTGTATGCATGAGTGGAATCTTGTCCAAATCAGGAGAAGATATGCGGGCAGTGGTGGAAGCTTTTGAAAACAGGGGGATCCGCAATCGAATTTATTTCATGGTGGGCGGGTATTTTATGGATGAAGAACAGGCGAAAAAAATCGGTGCCGACTGTTATACAGAGGATGCCTGTACCTGTGCGGAGAAGGCGTATCAGTATTTAATGAAAAAAGGGAAAAAGAAGCGATACCGGTAAGATTACCGGGTATTCTGAGATTGCAACAGCAGATGGAGGACGAATCATTGGCAGATAAAAATAACATCCATATTGAAGATGTCATAGACGTGAAAGAACTACAAAATTTGCAGGATAACTGGGCGAAGGCGACTAACCTTGCGTTCGTCAGTGTGGATTGCAACGGAACGCCAATAACAAAATACAGCAATTTTACTCCTTTTTGCGAGAAACTTCGGCAATTGGATGAATTTCGGGAAAAATGTCATTATTGTGATGCTTGCGGAGGCCGGAAGGCAAAGAGAATTGGGAAGGCGTATGCCTATATCTGTCATGCCGGTCTGATTGATTTCGCGATTCCAATCATGATCAAGGGGCAGTATGTGGGTGCCATTCTTGCCGGTCAGGTGACCAGCGCGGATTTTCAGGAATTAAAGCAGATTACCTCTGCCAGCCAAGGCTGGCAGAAGAATGAAGAATTAAAGGAGCTTTACGGTCAGGTGGCGGTCATGTCGGTGGAGAAAATATTGGCAGTGGCGCAGATCCTCTGTGACAGTTATAATTATTCTGTGGAAAAACAGTATGCCAATAAGGTGGATGCGGAGTTGCGGGAAAAAGATTTGAAGCTCATCAAAGAAGAGAAGCTGCGGATAGAAATGGAAAAAGCGCTGCGGGAGATTGAACTGAAAGCGCTCCACTATCAGATTAATCCACATTTTCTTTTTAATGTGCTAAATACCATTGGACGTCTGGCATTTTTTGAAAATGCAAAGATGACGGAAGATGTGGTCTATGCGTTTTCCGATATGATGCGGTACATTCTTCGCAAGAGCAGCCAGCCGTTGAGCTCTCTCGGGGACGAGATCGCCTATGTGGTCAATTATCTCAAAATCCAGAAAATCCGCCTGGGTAGCCGGATGCAGTATACCATTGATGTCCCGGAAGAGTTGTATACGGTAAAATTACCGTTTCTTTCCGTGACGACCATTGTGGAAAATTCCATCAAACATGCGGTGGAAAAAAGGGCGTCCGGAGGTATGATTCATGTGAAGGGCCATCGGGAAGATAAGGATCTGTATGTGGATATTATCGATGACGGAGATGGGATTGCTCCGGAGAAGATTAACAGTATTCTCCGGGGAGACAATTATAAGAACGAAAAAAAAGGGGCGGTCGGCATTTATAATATCAACAATCGTCTGATTCATCATTTCGGGCACGAATACGCCCTCATGATCGAGAGCGAAAACAAGCCGTCCATGGGGACGAAGGTGACCATTAAAGTGCCGTTAAAAATTCTGTAGAAAGGCGGTGTCATTTTGTACCGTATTTTAATTGTGGAAGACGAAGAGCTGGAAAGAACCTCGATGAAAATCTTCCTGGAGGAGAATCTTCCGGATGTGGAGATTGTCGGAGAGGCCAAAAGCGGGTATGAGGCTGTGGAACTCATAGGAAACTGTGATATCAATCTGATTTTGGTGGACATCAACATACCCGGCATAGACGGCATGGAGGTTATCAAGTATGCCAGAAAGAAACTGCCGCAGGCGGTGATCATCATCACCACAGCGTATGATGATTTCAACATCGCCCATAAGGCGATTAAACTAAAAGTGGATGATTTTCTGTTAAAACCCATCCGGAAGGAAGTGCTTCTGGACTCCGTAAAAGCGTTCGCTGGAAGGCTCGGAGAGGGGCCGCAGACAGATAAGAGTAATAAATTGTTGTCAAAATTGGAAGTGGAACTAAGAAAATGCTCTTACAAAGCTACGGTAGACCTTTTAAGAGAGTACATAGACCAGTTATATTTAGAACATCACGATGTAAATGTGATTTCCAAGCGATTGCAGGATCTGGCGAAAATGATCGTGCGTACTGCGGAAGAACTCAATATCAGTGATACTAATGAGCTTGTTATGCAGATGGAGAAATTAAAAATCAAATATCTGCTTTATAACAATAAACATGATGCCTATAATGAGGTTGTGAAGATGATTGATATCCTTTTTGACAAAATGAATGTCAAAGGGAAGCTTTCCGACGGCGGCATGAAGTCCGTCGTGGACTACATAGAGAGGAACCTGAAACGGGGCATCAGCTTGGAGGACGTGGCTAACCACGTCAACATCAGTACCTACTATCTCAGCAAGATATTCAAGAAAGAGATGGGGGTTAATTTCATCACCTATGTCACGGACCGTAAAATGGATCTGGCAAAGGAGATGCTTGTGAACACCGACATACCGGTGCTTAATATTGCCTTGGATCTGGCGTACAATGAAGCGAATTATTTCAG
>CAYULX010000028.1:0-29329 GCA_964445535.1 uncultured Eubacterium sp. | reverse complement strand
GACCATAAAATAACAGGTAGTTTTTGACACTACCAAATAACAGTCGGAGGAACAATTATGGAAAAAGAACTGAATGGAAAGATGTACCAGATTCCGGAGCATGTGGCGATTATTCTTGACGGAAACGGTCGTTGGGCGAAGAAACGACTGCTTCCGAGAAATATGGGGCATTCCCAGGGAGCGAAAGTGGTGGAGCAGATTTGTGAGGACGCCTGGGATCTGGGGATTAAATATCTGACGGTTTACGCGTTTTCCACGGAGAATTGGAGTCGACCGGAAAAAGAGGTTCGTGCGTTGATGAAGCTTTTACGCAGATACCTGGTGGATTGTATTGAGAGAACTTCAAAAAACAATATGCGCGTCAGGGTGATTGGGGAGAAATCAAGGCTTGCCGATGATATCCGGGAGGCCATTGAGGAGCTGGAAAGAGTCTCGTCAGTCAACACCGGACTGAATTTCACTATCGCTCTCAATTATGGAAGCCGGGACGAGATGGTGCGTGCCATGCGGCATATGGCAGCGGACTGCTGTGACGGCAGGCTGAAGCCCGAAGAGATTACCGAGGAGATTTTTACTTCTTACCTGGATACGCGGGAGCTGCCGGATCCGGATCTGATGATTCGCACCAGCGGGGAGCAGCGTCTGTCCAACTGGCTGCTCTGGCAGTTGGCTTATACTGAGTTTTATTTTACCGATGTACTTTGGCCGGATTTTAATAAACAGGAATTAATACGGGCCATCGAGTACTATAATACAAGAGAAAGAAGATTCGGAGGTATTTGACAGAGAGGGGTTTTATGTTTAAGCAAAGGTTAATCAGCGGGATTATTCTTGTCATCATTACATTTGTTACTTTATACTACGGAGGGATACTGACATTTTTTGTGACGGCGGGAATTTCCCTTGTTGGAATGTACGAATTATTGAGAGTAATTCAGATTGAAAAGTCTGCATTGGCAGTGATTGCTTATGCGGGGGCAGTACTCTATTATGTGCTGGTTTTACTGAATTTGGATCAGTATAACCTACCGTTAATGCTTCTGATTCTCATTATGCTGTTTGCTGTTTATGTATTTACATTTCCTAAATATGAGATATCCGGCGTTGCCATCGCATTTTTTTCAATTTTTTATGTTACGGTCATGTTGTCCTGCATCTACAAGATCCGGATACTGGAAAACGGAGCCTATATGGTCGTTCTTGTATTCCTCAGCGCCTGGGGCAACGATACGCTAGCATATTGTTGCGGAAGAATTTTTGGAAAGCATAAGATGTCGCCGATATTAAGTCCCAAAAAGACCATCGAAGGAGCGGTGGGCGGCGTGGTTGGAGCCGCTATGCTGGGCTTTCTGTATGGTCTCATTGCGGAGAATTTCATTACGGAAGAATATGCGCTGGCGCCGGCATTTGCTCTGGTATGCGCCGTGGGCGGCCTCATAAGTATTGTAGGCGATTTGGGCGCGTCAGCCATAAAGAGGAATTATGATATCAAGGATTACAGCAATCTGATTCCGGGCCACGGCGGTATTCTGGATCGGTTTGACAGCATTATTTTTACGGCGCCGATTATTTATTATTTATTGACTTTGGTGGTGGATTTCTGATGAAAAAGATAGCGATACTGGGTTCCACGGGCTCCATAGGGACGCAGACCCTGGAAGTGGTGCGGGAGCATAAAGACGAACTGTGCGTCACGGCTTTGGCTGCCGGACGCAACAAAGAGAAACTAAAAGAGCAGATTGCGGAGTTTCATCCGTCTTTGGTAAGCCTGGCCGATGAGAAGCTGGCTCTGGAATTACAGCATGAGCTGGCGGGAAGCGGCGTCATGGTTCTTCACGGCATGGAGGGACTGGTGGCTGTGGCCGGCCAGGAAGAGAGCGATGTGGTTGTGACTGCAGTGGTAGGCATGATGGGGATTCTCCCGACCATGGAGGCCATCCGGAGAGGGAAAGACATTGCCCTTGCCAACAAAGAGACGTTGGTTACGGCCGGACATCTGATTATTCCCATGGCGGAAGAATACGGGGTATCTATTCTTCCGGTGGACAGCGAACACTCCGCGATTTTCCAGTGTCTGCATTCTGCCCGCAGGCAGGAGGTGGATAAGATTCTTCTGACGGCATCGGGCGGCCCGTTCCGGGGAAAGACCCGGGAAGATTTAGAAAAAGTGACGCTGGAAGATGCCCTGAAACATCCGAACTGGTCCATGGGACAAAAGATTACCATAGATTCTTCCACCATGGTTAACAAGGGATTGGAAGTGATGGAGGCCCGCTGGCTTTTCGATGTGAACTACGACCAGATTGAGGTGGTGGTTCAGCCGCAGAGCATTATTCATTCCATGGTGCAGTTTGTGGACGGAGCCATTCTGGCGCAGCTTGGCACGCCGGACATGAAGGTGCCTATTGAGTACGCTCTTTTTTATCCGGAGAGAAGGACGCTTTCCGGGGAAAGGTTGGATTTTGGAACTTTAAAGAGCATTACTTTTGAGAAACCGGATTATGAGGTGTTCCGGGGACTTTCTCTGGCCCTGGCCGCCGGGAAAGCGGGAGGAACCATGCCGACCGTATTTAATGCCGCCAACGAAAAGGCGGTGGCGAAGTTTTTAAAGAGAGAGATTGGATATCCGGATATTATTCGACTGATTGAGAAATGTATGGACGCCCATCAGGTGCAGGAGAATCCTTCCCTGGAAGAGATTCTTGCCACGGAACAATGGGTATATTCATTTATTGGATAAGAAAAGAAAGGATGAAGCATGTTAAGAATTATTCTGGCAATACTTATTTTCAGTGTGATTGTCATCATACATGAGTTGGGACATTTTCTTCTGGCGAAGAAAAATGGAATCTGTGTGGAAGAGTTTGCCATTGGCATCGGTCCGACCTTGTTTGGCATTCAGAAAGGAGAGACCAAATATTCCATCAAATGCCTTCCGTTTGGAGGATGCTGTGTGATGCTGGGAGAAGACGGGGAGAGCACCGACCCGAGAGCCTTCGGGAGCAAATCAGCGCTGGCGCGGTTCTCCGTAATATTTGCCGGTCCGTTTTTTAATTTTATTCTGGCATTTTTCTTAGCGCTCTATGTGGTGGGCTTCGGCGGAGCGGATCCGGCGGTGGTCGGCACGGTGGAACCGGGGAGCGCGGCCTATGAGGCCGGACTGCAGGAAGGAGACCGTATTATACGTCTTGATGGCTCCCGCATTTATAACTTCCGAGAAATCAGTCTGTATAATTTCATGCATACGGACACGCCGGAAGTAGATGTCACCTATGAAAGAGACGGCGTGAGGAACACAGTTACGGTGGACCGTCATGAGGAAAATGGTTCCTACCTTCTGGGAGTTACCATGACAGACGATACGAAGGTGGGACCTCTTGGCACACTTAAATACAGTCTGCTGGAAGTGCGCTATCAGATCAAGTCCACCTTTTTGAGCCTGAAATATCTGGTGAGCGGCAGAGCGTCCATGAACGATATGTCGGGGCCGGTGGGCATCGTCAATATGATCGGGGATACCTATGAACAGTCCATTGTCTATGGCATCGGTGCGGCGGCGCTGAGTCTCACAAGTTTTGCCATTCTATTAAGTGCGAACCTGGGAGTTATGAACCTCCTTCCGATTCCGGCTCTTGACGGAGGGCGGCTTTTGTTTATTATCATTGAGATGATCCGGAGGAAGAAGATAAATCCGGAAAAAGAAGGGTTGGTACACTTTGCGGGACTGGTGATATTGCTGGCGTTCATGGTTTTTGTCATGGCAAATGATATCAGAAATATTTTTATTTCATAATACAGTATTTCATAATACAGTCTGCCGCCGGTGAGAATCCTCTCTTGTAGGGTTCTTTCCTATGACACAAGATAAATTCACATAGTGGAAAAAGACTGCCGCAAAAAACGGGGAGGAAACCGTCGGTTCTGTGCGGCAGTCTTTTGTTCCTTTGGAAATGATATTTTTGGAAATAATATGAATCAGCAATAAATTAGCAATAAAATAAATAAAAGATAACAAGAAAAAATAAAAAGAAAGGGAAACGAAAATGTATCGGGAAAATACAAAAGTAATAAGGATTGGCGACCGTGTTATCGGAGGGGGAAATCCGATTCTCATCCAGTCCATGACCAACACAAAGACGGAAGATGTGGAAGCCACCGTGGCTCAGATTCATGCGCTGGAAAGGGCAGGTTGTGAGATTATCCGTTCTACGGTGCCGACTCTGGAGGCAGCGAAGACGCTGGGAGAGATCAAAAAACGAATCCACATTCCCATTGTGGCAGATATTCATTTTGATTACCGGATGGCCATTGCAGCCATTGAAAATGGCGCCGATAAAATTCGTATCAATCCAGGGAATATCGGATCTGACGAGAAGGTACAGGCAGTGGTGGATAAGGCAAAAGAATATGGAGTTCCCATTCGCGTGGGCGTTAACAGCGGATCTCTAGAGAATAATCTCATTGAAAAATACGGCAAAGTGACGGCGGAAGGGCTGGTGGAGAGCGCTCTGAGCAAAGTAAAAATGATTGAAGAGATGGATTACGATAATCTGGTGGTCAGCATCAAATCCTCCGATGTGCTCATGTGTGTCCGCGCTCACGAGCTTCTGGCTCCGAAGTGTCCGTATCCGCTCCATGTGGGTATCACCGAGGCGGGAACAGTCTATTCCGGCAATATCAAGTCGGCCATCGGTCTGGGAATCATTCTCCATGAAGGCATTGGCGATACCATTCGTGTGTCACTGACCGGCGACCCGGTCAACGAGATCGCTTCCGCAAAACAGATTCTCCGGACACTGGGACTGCGGCAGGGAGGTATCGAAGTGGTTTCCTGTCCGACCTGCGGCAGAACAAATATTGATTTGATTTCCCTGGCAAATGAAGTGGAAAAGATGGTGACGGAATTTGACCATCTAAGTATCAAGGTGGCTGTCATGGGCTGTGTGGTCAACGGTCCGGGGGAGGCCAGAGAGGCGGACATCGGCATCGCCGGAGGTATCGGAGAAGGCCTTCTCATCAAGAAAGGAGAGATTGTCCGGAAGGTTCCGGAAGCGGAGCTACTTTCTACCTTGCGCAAAGAGCTGGAAAACTGGAAATAAGGCTGGAAAGAAGAGCAGGAGGGTGCGATGTCTCTTAGAATCATTGCAGGAGGCAGCGGACAGGGCAAGACCAGACTGGTGCTGGATGAGGCCATCCGTCTGTCTGAAGAAAATCCAAAACAAAATTGTTATATTATTGTTCCGGAACAGTTCAGTCTGGAAATGCAGCGAAAACTGGTGGATAGTCATCCGAAGCACGGATATTTTAATATCGATGTATTGAGTTTTTATCGTCTTGCGTATCGGGTATTCGATGAATGCAGCTTTCAGCCGAAGGATATTCTGGAGGATTTGGGCGTATCCCTCATCCTGCGAAAGATTCTTGTGGAGCATGAAGATGAGTTTTCTTTTTTTAAGCGAAATATCCGGAAGACAGGTTTCGTGGACGAGCTAAAGTCTATTCTTATTGAATGTATTGGCTATGGCGTCACCTGGGAGCAGATGCAGGAAATGGACGAACAGCTCGCCGAATATCCGGGTTTGATGGCAAAATGCACAGAACTCGGGAAGATTTTTGAATATTTTGACCGGGAAATATCCAGCAGATTCATGGTGGCGGAACAGATTCTTGATGTGCTCAGTGAACTGACGCCTTCATCAAAAATGCTCCGGGAAGGAATCTTTTACTTCGATGGATTTACCGGATTTACGCCGGTGCAGATGAAGTTTCTGAGGGAGCTGATCAAAGTCGCCGCACAAGTGAACATATCCATCACCATGGATGAGCAGCCATTCATAAAAGGTTCGGGAATGAGCCGGGGCGCGCCGGACAAAGGAATATCTCCGGGAAAGAAAGCCGGGCTGCGGGAGCGCGGTGCAGGGGACAACGGAGAACTCTTTCATTTCAGTGAAAAGACCGTACATGCCCTGGCGGGACTTTGCCGGGAGACCGGAGTGGAGATGGAGGAGCCAATCTGGCTATTCCATGAGACAGCGCCCCGGTTTGCCAATGAGGAACTGGCCTTTCTGGAGCGGCAACTCTTTCGTTCCCGGAGAAACTGTTTGGATAAAGAGGTGCGCCATATTCATCTGACAGTCTGCCGCAATCCCGACGGAGAGGCGGAGTATATTCTTCACCAGATTGAAAAGATGGTGCGTCAGGAAGGATACCGTTACCGGGATTTTGCTATTTTGACAGGAAATGTGGAGGAATATGCCTCTTCTTTTCGGAGAAAGGCAGATATTTTAAAGATTCCTCTCTTTGAGGACACAAAAAAGAGAGTATCCTATCATTCCGGCGTGGAGACCCTGCGGGCGCTTTTTCATCTGGCGGTGACCGATTACTCTTACGAAAGTGTATTCCGGTATTTGAAATCCGGCATGTCTGATTTTACCGACGAGGAAACGGATACTTTGGAAAACTATGTTATATGGGCGGGAATCCGCGGGTATTCCATGTGGAAAAATCCTTTTGTAAGAAGAATGAACCGGATTGAAGAAAATCGGGCGCAGCGCCTTCAGGGGCTCAGGAAAAAACTGCTGGCAGAGACCGGAGAGTGTACACAGATTTTAAAGGATCGGCAGCGAAATGTCCGGGAGAAGATGGAAGCCCTTTACAATGCTATGTGCCACCTTCAATACGACCGGAAATTAAAAGAGCTGGCAGATATTGCCGAGGAGGAGAGAGATTATGTCCGGGAGAAAGAATATCGGCAGCTCTTTTCTCTGTTTCTTGATCTGCTGGATAAGATTGTGGGGATATTCGGTCAGGAGACTCTGCCTGTGGACGAACTTTCACAGATTCTTGACGCAGGTCTTGACGCTCTGGAGCTGGGAACGCCGCCCTTATCCATGGACGCGTTGATTCTCGGAGATTTAAAGAGGACGAGACTTCCGGATATCAAAGTCTTGTTCATCGCCGGTATGAATGACGGAAATATTCCGCCGTCTCTGGAAGACGGGGGCATGATCAACGACGATGAAAAACAGATTCTGGAACAACGGGGCATCCACCTGTCTCTTTGTTTGGAGGAGCAGTCCATGGAAGATGATTTGTACATTTATCTTGCTCTGTCGAAACCGCAGAAGGAGTTGTATTTTACCTATGCGGCGCAGGATAACGGCGGCGCCGCGAAAAGTCCGTCGCCCCTTTTAAAAGAATGCCTCCGGTTGTTTCCACATTTAAAGGAGCGCAGTTATCCGGGAGAAGAGCGGCGGTATTATTTTACTGAGGAAGACAGCAGTGAACTGCTGATAGATGGGCTTCAGAAGATGAAGAACGGAGAGGAAACTTCCCTGCCATTTCGCCTGTTGCTTCGATACTGGTATGATAAGAAGGGACTGCGGGATATACTTCTGTCTTTTTGGGCACAAAATGACAGGACTGCGGCCGGGAAATTGCTGCCAAAGGAGCTGATGAAGGAGCTTTTTGGCAGGGAATTAAAGGGGAGTGGCACCCGACTGGAGCGGTTCGCGGCGTGTCCGTACCAGTATTACTGTATTTACGGACTGGAACTTCGAGAGAGAGAAGAATATACTGTCCGTCCGGTGGACCTCGGCAATCTCTTCCACCATGCTCTGGAATCTTTTTCCCGTCGTTTAAAGAAGTCCGGCTATCGATGGAAAGATGTGCCGGAGGCAGTGGCAGACGGCTGGATTAAAGAAACGGTGGAAGCCGCTGCCGGAGAGGATGCGGGAGATGTGTTGAAAAGCACAGCCAGAAACCAATATAAGATACGCGTGGTAGAGCGTATTTTACGACGGACGGTGCGAGTGCTGAAAATGCATCTGGAACATAGTCAGATGGAACCGGACCGGTTTGAACTACATTTCGGGTGCACAGACCGGCTGAAGTCGGTGCGCCTGCCTTTAAAAGACGGAAATCGGATGCAGTTGGAGGGCTTCATTGACCGAGTGGACGTCTGCGAGGAAGAAGACCGGATTCTTCTCAGAATTATTGACTATAAATCTGGTGTGGAGAATTTTGATCTGGGCGACCTGTATCACGGTCTTCAGATGCAATTGGTCATTTACATGAACGTGGCGGCGGAGATTTATCACAATGAGACAGGGAAAGAAGCCGTACCGGCGGGAATGTTCTATTATAATCTGAAAGATCCGATTCTCAAAGCAGAGGGAAGCTATGAGGAAGCCGCTTGGAAAAGTTTCCGGATGTCCGGTTACGCCAACAGTGACGAGGATATTTTGGAGAAACTGGAAGAAGGGCGGGAAAACTTTGTGTCGGCGTCCATTCGGCTCACGAAGAAAGGTGCTCCCTATAAAAATGCGGCGGTGCTTGCCACCGATGATTTCCATGCTATCGGTCGCTATATACGACGGAAAATCACCGAGATGGGGGAAGCCATCTATGACGGAAAGATTCCGGTCAGCCCGTATAAAAATGAAAAAGGGACGGCCTGTGATTACTGTCTATACAATTCGGTGTGCGGTTTTGATGCCCGACTGGAAGGGTATGCATACCGGGATTTCAAGAAAGAATCTTCCGACCAGGTGCTTGAAGACATCCGAAGGGAGAATGCAGAAAACGGTGAAAGGCAGGTGGATTAGATGAATTATACAAAAGAACAGGAACAGGCCATCGGTTTGCGAAACTGTGACATTCTGGTATCTGCTGGAGCCGGAGCTGGAAAGACTCGGGTGCTGGTCAGCCGCATGGCAGAGATGATTCTTGACGAGGAGCACCCGCTGTCCGTGGATTCCTTTTTGGTGATGACCTTTACCAACGCGGCGGCAGAAGAAATGCGGGAGAGAATCACTGCGGAACTGGACGCCCGTCTGGAAAAGGAGCCGGACAACCGGCGGCTGCGGCGGCAGATCCGGATGATGAAACATGCGGATATTTCTACGGTACACAGTTTCTGTAATCGTCTGATTCGCACGCACTTCAATGAGGCGGGCATTGACCCGTCTTTTCGGATTGGAGAAGAGGGCGAATTGTTTTTGCTGCGCCAAAAAGCCATGGAAGACGTGCTGGAGGAAGCCTATGAAAACGGCAGAGAGTCGTTCCTCCGTTTTGTGGAAGCCTATGCGCCAGGAAAAAATGACAGGGTGATTGAGAACCTCGTGGAAGAATTTTACCGGTTTTCCCGGGGGTTTCCGGACCGGGAGCAGTGGCTTTCCCAGATACGAAAAGAAAGCAAACTGCTGGAATCACCGGAAACCATCAGAGATAGTCGTGCCCTTCAAAGCATTGTTGCAAAGGCCCGAGGACAGCTTCAGGAACTTGCTGACCGAATCGCCGAGGGAATCGCGGTGTTCCAGGGTGTTCCGGAGCCAGAACGGTTTTTTGATTTACTGGAAAAAGATGCTCAGATTGTGACAGACTTGCTGGAAGTACGACAATTTGATGAACTCTGCGATAGATTTGAACGGATGGCGGTGCCGGATCTTCCAAGAGCCAACAAAAAGGAAAAAGAGTGTCCGTATCTGGAAGAAGTCAAAGCGCTGCATAAAAAGTTCCGGGAACAATTGCAGCAGATGAAAGAGTCTTTTTTCTTATGTGGAACAGAGGAACTTTGCCGGGAAAACCGGGAGCTGCGGCTCTTCCTGGAAGAGCTGATTACCTTATCCTCCCGGTACGAAGACTTGTATTATCAGTCCAAAAAGGAGAAAAATGTCTTTGACTTTGATGATTTGGAGCATATCGCTCTCTCCCTTTTAATCGAATCCTATGATGCCGACGGTCAGCCGGCGCTTTCCGCCGTGGCGGAAGAACTGTCGGGAAAATATAAAGCGATTTTTGTGGACGAATATCAGGATACGAATCTGGTGCAGGAGACCATCATAAACGCCATCTGCCGGGAAGGATATAATCATTTATTCGTGGTGGGGGACGTGAAGCAGAGCATTTACCGTTTCCGTCAGGCAAGACCGGACCTGTTTTTGTCCCGCTACGACAGATATCAGCCGCCGGAAGAACCGGCGGAAAGCGGCGTGCAGATTGAACTCAGGGATAATTTCCGGAGTGTGCCGGGGGTACTGTCTTTTTGCAATCTGGTGTTTGAAAGTCTGATGGACCGGCAGTTTGGCGGTGTGGATTATACAGGAAAGATTGCTCTTCGCCCCGGCAAGGGCGGACCCATGGAGAAGGAAACAGAACAGTCGGAGATGCTTCTTCTGGTGGAAGATGAAGAGAAAGAGCATCTGGCGGTGGAGATGAACTCTGTGGAGGCGGAGACAGCCATGATTGCCCAGAGAATCCGGGAGCTTCTTACGGAAGGATATACGTATGAAGACATGGTGATATTGCTTCGATCCGGCGCGGGCAGGGCAGAGGTCATGGCGGAATTTTTGAATCATGTGGGGATTCCGGCAGTCTGTGAGAGCAAAACCGGTTATTTTCAGAGCAGAGAAGTGCAGTTGGTGTTAAATTATCTGGCCATTGTGGATAATGTATACCAGGATATTCCCATGGCGTCGGTTCTGTTATCTTCCATCGGCGATCTGACGGAAGAAGAACTGGCAAAATTGAGGGTACTCACGGAGATTCCGTCCCGGCAGGAATATGCCATTTATGATCTGATAGAAATGTATATAAAAGAAGGAAAAGAGGAAAGCCTCAGAAAGAAATTGTCTCATTTTACCGGTCAGCTTCTTTATTTTCGCAGAAAGAAAAAGGAGATGCCCCTCCATGAGCTTTTATGGGAAATCTACCGGGAAACCGGAATCTTTTATCGGATGCAGATGCTTCCGGAGGGAGAGAGCCGGAAGGAAAATCTGCTGATGCTTCTCCAGAAGGCGGAAGATTATGAGAAAACCGTGTTTAAAGGACTCTTTTATTTCCTGCGCTATATGGAACAGCTAAGAACCTATGAGGTGGAATTCGGGAGCGCGTCTTTAAAAGAAGAGAGTAGTGACCGGGTGCGGATCATGACCATCCATAAGAGCAAGGGACTGGAATTTCCTGTGGTCTTTGTCAGTGGTCTCTCCCGGAGATTTAATCTCATGGATGGAAGTCGTCCGGTGCTGTTTCATCCTGAGATGGGGATTGGTCTGGAATATGTGGACCTTAATGCCCGGGTACATCACTCGTCACTTTTAAAAAAGGCAATCAGGGAGCAGATGAAGAAAGAGACACTGGAAGAAGAACTCCGGATTCTTTATGTGGCCATGACCAGAGCGCAAAGAAAACTGATTCTGACAGGTATCGCCAGAGCGGAAAAAATAAAAGAGGCGGAGAGCAAAGTTGTGCAGGGTGAAGAAGGACAGATTCCGGCGCTGTCTCTGGAAAAAAAACTGGCGGCCAGGAGCTTTATGGATTGGCTGTTGCCGCTCCTGGCAAAACTTCCGGTAAAGAAAATACATTTTCATCAGTTGGAAGATCTATTTTTGCAGGAAGAAAGGAAGAAGGAAATCCGGTCGCTGGAAGAATATATGCAACAGGAAGAGATGCAGGTGGATATTTCTCCGCTGAAGCAGGCGTTTTCTTTTGTGTATCCTCACCGGGAAGCGTGCGGATGGAAGCGGAAATATTCTGTTTCCGAGTTGAAGAAACTGTCCATGATGCCTCTGCCGGATAATATTTTTTCTAAAGAGGAAATCGCAATGCCGGGGGAACTGTCGGTGTTGAGAAACGAAATGGTGGCGGTGTCCGCCGAGGAAACAGAAGAAGTTCCAAAACCTCGGTTCCTCTCGGAGACGGAGGAAGAAGTCTCCGCTACCGCCCGGGGAACCATTGTCCATAAAATTATGGAGTTACTGCCTTTTGGGGAAATCCGGACGAAAAAAGATTTATTTGAAGCATTGCAGCGTATTGAGCAGTCGTATCCGGAGTGTTCCCGCATACCTATGAAGGCTGTGTATCGGGGAGTGCAACAGTTCTTGTTTTCAGAAACCGGAGAAAAAATACGGCAGATGGACAGAGAGGGAAAACTCCGGAAGGAACTGCCGTTTACAGTGGGGATTTCTTCCCAGTTATTCTATGCGGATACTGATAAGCAGGAAGAAGAGATGATTGTCGTGCAAGGGATCATTGACGCCTGCGGAGAGGATGCGGATGGGCTGTGGCTCTTTGATTATAAAACCGATTATGTTTCTGAAGGGGAGGAGAGTCTTCTTCTTGACCGATACAAGACGCAGATGTTATATTATAAGACAGCTTTAGAGCAGATTCTTAGGAAAAAAGTGATGCATAGTTATATCTATTCTTTTTCTCTGGGAGAATATTTGAGGATAGATTAGCGACAAAATACAAAAGCAGGAGGGAACGATATGAGGAAAATCTTTAAATATCTTACACATCGCATGGTTATCGTATCTCTGCTGATACTGCTGCAAATTGGCTGGATCGTGTTTTTGTTTATCCGTTTTACTTCTTACAACAGGATGATTTCCATCGCCTTTCGGATTTTAAGTATACTGGTTGTTTTGTACATTATCCGGCGTAACGATAATCCGGCGGTGAAGCTGGCGTGGATTGTGGTCATCCTGATGTTCCCGCTTTTTGGAGGACTGCTGTATCTGTACATCGGCGGAAAGAAACCAATCCGGAAGATGAGAAAGAAGATGGAATCCACTCTGCGGGAGAGCGCCCGGTATCTGGTATTTGACCCGGAGATTCAGGAGGGATTGAATCAGGAAGATACCGTGGCTGCCGGACAGGTCTATTATCTGGAGAAGCAATCAGGATTTCCGGCGTGCAGGGACTCGGAGATTATTTATTATCCCACAGGGGAAGAATGTTTTGAGGCGATGCTGGAAGATTTGAAAAAGGCCAAAAGATACATTTTTCTGGAATACTTTATTATAGAAGAAGGAATCATGTGGAATTCTATTTTGAAAATTCTCCGGGAAAAAGTGCAGGAGGGCGTGGATGTCCGGGTGATGTACGATGACGTGGGCAGTATTTTTGTGCTGCCATCCCATTATGACAGGACTCTGCGGAAAATGGGAATTAAATGTGTCGTCTTTAACCGCTATATTCCGCTGCTTTCCACAGTGTTTAATAATCGTGACCACCGGAAGATTCTGGTTATCGACGACCAGGCGGCGTACACGGGAGGAATCAATTTCGCTGATGAATATATCAATGAGAAGCAGCGGTTTGGGTACTGGAAGGATAATGGCGTTCGGCTGACTGGTAAAGCCGTTCACAGTATGACGATGATGTTTCTTCAGATGTGGAATACATTTGCATCGGATAAAATTGACTATCATCGCTTTTTATATAAAGAAGAAGCGTACAAAAAATATGTGAAGCCGGATGCTCCGGGAATCATTCTGCCCTATTCCGACCACCCGCTGGATTCGGAATGTGTCGGAGAGAGTGTGTATTTAAACCTTATCAACAGCGCTGTCCATTACATTTATTTCTTTACGCCTTATCTGATCATTGACAATGAGCTTGTCACCGCGTTGATACTGGCGGCCAAACGGGGAGTGAGTGTGCGGATTATCACCCCGGGGATTCCCGATAAAAAAATGGTCTTTCTGGAAACCCAGTCGTATTACCAGCAACTGGTGGAGGGCGGCGTGATGATTTTCCAGTACCGTCCGGGATTTGTCCACAGCAAGGTGGCGGTCTGTGACGATAAATTTGCCACCGTGGGAACCATTAATCTGGATTACCGCAGTCTGTATTTTCATTTTGAAAACGGAGTGTATCTCTATCAATGTCCTGCGGTCATGGATATAAAGAATGATATTTTGCGGACGCTGGAGGACTGCACCAATATCACAAAAGAGCTGTGTCGGAAAAATATGTTCTTCCAACTTGTGCAGGGAATCCTGCGGATTTTCGCGCCGCTTCTGTAAACTTCGGCATACAGGAAAGAGGAGTAAGATGAAAACATATGAAAACTTTGCAAGGGTATATGATGAATTGATGGATAACGTACCCTATGAGGCGTGGGCGGATTTTTTGCAAAAAAAGCTCGGGGAATATGGAATCACGGACGGTCTTATGCTGGATCTGGCCTGCGGCACCGGAAAGATGACGGCGCTCATGGCAAAGAGAGGATTTGATATGATCGGTGTTGATTCTTCCATGGATATGCTTCAGATTGCCGGAGAAAGGATTGGAGGAGAAAATGAATCCTGCCTCTATCTGCTGCAGGATATGCGGGAGTTTGAGCTTTACGGCACCGTTCGGGCCGTGGTTTCCGTCTGTGACAGCATTAACTATGTGACAGAGGAAGAAGAGCTCCTTCAGGTGTTTTCTCTGGTTAATAATTATTTGGATCCGGGAGGAATTTTTCTCTTTGATTTTAATACGGAGCATAAATACCGGGATGTGATAGGAGAGCGTGTCATTGCCGAAGACCGGGACGATGTGAGTTTTATCTGGTATAACGAGTACGAGGAAGAAGAACATCTGAATTATATTGATTTAAGCGTATTCGTGCAGGAAAAAGACGATTTGTTTCGGAAATTTCAGGAACAGCATATGCAGAGAGGGTATACGCTGGAGAATATTCAACGGCTGTTGGAAAAGGCGGGACTTATTTTTTTGGAAGCCTATGACGGTTATTCGACGGAACCTGCCCGCGGGGACAGCGAGCGTATTGTAGTTGCTGCCGGAGAGCAGGGAAAACAAAGAAGGACAGAAGAATGACAGGAAGAAGCCGTGCGGTATTGACGACGGCCGGAAGGAGGATTCAAAAATGGAAGATTATATTATTCGCGGAATGGCGGCGGACCACCAGGTACGTTTCTTTGCCGCCTGTTCCAGAAACCTGGTGGAAGAGGCAAGAAAACGTCATGATACCAGTCCGGTGGCGACGGCGGCGCTGGGACGATTGCTAACGGCGGGCGCCATGATGGGAACCATGTGCAAAAATGACACGGATGTAATTACTATTCAGATTAAATGCAGTGGGCCCATCGGCGGGCTTGTGGTGACGGCGGACGCCAGGGCAAATGTAAAGGGATATGTTTATAATAAAGATGTCATGCTGCCGCCGAGCAAGGACGGGAAGCTTGACGTGGGAAAGGCTCTTGATCTTGGAGTACTGACGGTCATCAAAGATTTGGGCCTGAAAGAACCGTATTCCGGACAGACGCATCTGGTTTCCGGTGAAATTGCCGAAGACCTCACTTATTATTTCGCCACGTCTGAACAGATTCCGACCTCCGTGGCTTTGGGCGTTCTTATGAACAAAGATAATACGGTGCGCCAGGCGGGAGGATTCATCATTCAGATGATGCCATTTGCGGAAGACGAACTGATTTCCACCTTGGAAAGCCGTCTGAAAGAGTTTTCATCGGTGACCAGCCATCTGGATGCGGGGAAGACGCCGGAAGATATGATGAAAAAGCTGTTTGAGGGCTATGATATTGATATTGAAGATAAGATTTCGACACAGTTTTACTGTAACTGTTCCAAGGAGAGAGTATCTAAGGCCGTAATCAGTGTCGGAAAAAAGGATTTGCAGGAGATGATTCAGGAAGAAAAACCGATAGAGGTGAACTGTCATTTCTGTAACTCCCATTATACATTTACGGTGGAAGAGATGCAGGAAATGTTAAAGGCTGCGAAATAAATTCCGCAGCCTTTTATGAGAGATCTGGTTATTCCGCAGCTTCGCTTTTGTGAAGTTTGATCGGGACATATCCGCGGCGCACTTTGGCAGTGGCCTTGGCAGGCTTTTCCTCTCTGGCCGGAGGAACATTGTTCTCTTCCTCGAAGTCTTCATCAATGAAATCAAGGTCGGCGTCTTCGTCAAACAAATCTTCCTCCACATAATCGTCAAACAGATCTTTTACAAAGCGGAGAAGAAGATAAAAACCGGCGGCAATGCCGATTACAGTGGCTGCAGCAAAAAGAATTTTAGATTTTTTCATGGTAACATCCTTCCTGTAATGTAAAATCCACAGGGATTTTACCTACGATTTAGTATTGCCTGTTCTCTATATTCTAATACTTTTTTCAGGGAAAATCAATCATGGGAAGGACAAATAGCAACAGTTCAACGGAAAAAAGAAATAAAAGAAAATTATTTAAGAAAATAAAAGAAAATACCGTAAAATATGTTGGAGGAAAGAAAATGAGCTATGCAGATACAGTATTTATCGCCATGTGCAGGGATATCATCGAGAACGGATACAGTACCGAGGGAGAAAAGGTTCGCCCGAAATGGGAGGATGGTTCCTTTGCTTACACCATAAAACGGTTTGGAATTATAAATCGTTATGATTTATCAAAAGAGTTTCCGGCGATCACGCTGCGAAAAACATATATTCGTTCAGCCATTGATGAGATTTTGTGGATCTGGCAAAAAAAATCCAACAATGTCCATGATCTCAATAGTCATATCTGGGATTCCTGGGCGGATGAAGACGGGTCCATCGGAAAAGCCTACGGTTATCAACTGGGGGTGAAACACAAGTATAAAGAGGGAGAGATGGATCAGGTGGACCGGGTGCTGTTTGATCTTAAAAATAATCCTTACAGCCGCAGAATTATGACCAATATTTATGTACACGTCGATTTACATGAGATGAATCTCTATCCCTGCGCTTACAGTATGACTTTTAATGTAACGGGAAATAAACTCAATGCCATCTTAAATCAGCGCTCCCAGGATGTGCTCACCGCTGGTAACTGGAATGTGGTGCAGTATGCGGCGCTTCTTATGATGATCAGCCAGGCGAGCGGCTTTGAGCCGGGAGAACTGGTCCATGTGATTGCGGACGCTCACATTTACGATCGTCATATTCCGATTATCAAGGAACTGATTGCCAGACCAACCTACGACGCGCCGAAGGTGACCCTGAACCCGGAAGTGAAGAATTTCTATGATTTTACGGTGGACGACTTTACCATTGAAGATTACGAAGCCGGCCCGCAGGTGAAGAATATACCCGTAGCCATTTAATGCGCTTTCGTGTGCCCATGGAATGATGAATGTGCCGGCACACGAGAGAAGAACGTCTCTGTAGCGGTTTAGAAAAACATGGGTGTTAATGAGGAGGAAAAATCATGCATATAATTGTAGCGGCAGATAAAAACTGGGCCATTGGAAGAAATAATGAGCTGCTCGTCCGCATTTCCAATGATATGAAGAATTTTCGCTGTCTGACGGAAGGAAATGTGGTGGTCATGGGAAGGAAGACACTGGAAAGTTTCCCGGGAGGAAAACCTCTTCCAAACCGCGTCAATATTGTATTGACCCGCCAGAAAGAGTATGACGGAAAAGGGGCGGTGGTGGTTCACAGCGAGGAAGAACTCCGGGAGCAACTGAAAAAATATACGGAGGAAATCTTTATCATCGGCGGAGAGAGCATTTACCGGATGATGCTTCCTTATTGTGAGGACGCCTATGTGACCCGCCTGGACTATGCCTATGAGGCGGATACTTGGATGCCGGATCTGGATAAAGAGGAAAACTGGAAGCTGGCACAAACCGGGGAAGAGCAGACCTGTTTTGATTTGATTTATTATTTTACAGTTTATAAAAATACTGCACATAAAATGTTTTAGAGCTTTGAAAAAGAAGAATAAAATAATAAAAAATGAGCTGAAAAGAAATAACATAAAAAGACTTTGATCAGAAGGAAACAGAAATATGAGTACAAGAACGAAAGAAGAGTTATCCGGCGTTTCTCTCCTGGGTAATCAGGGAACGAAGTATCCTCAGGATTATGCCCCGGAGGTACTGGAAACTTTTATCAATAAACATCAGGATCATGACTATTTTGTCAAATTTAACTGTCCGGAATTTACAAGCCTTTGTCCGATGACAGGACAGCCGGATTTCGCCACCATTTATATATCCTATGTGCCGGATGTGCGTATGGTGGAGAGTAAATCCCTGAAGCTGTACCTGTTCAGCTTCCGCAATCACGGAGATTTCCATGAGGACTGTGTCAATATCATTATGAAAGATCTGATTCGCGTCATGGACCCCAAATATATTGAGGTGTGGGGAAAGTTCACGCCAAGGGGAGGAATCTCCATTGATCCGTACACCAATTACGGAAAACCGGGAACTCGGTGGGAGGAAGTGGCGGCTTATCGTCTGGAACGGCATGATCTCTATCCGGAAAAGGTGGACAACAGATAAGATGGTAATCTGTTCAGCCATGACATCCCGGAGATTGCTGTTGCACATGGCTAAACCATTAAAAACGAACAAATTTTCGGGAACACTTGTTTTGATCTCGAGTTTATGCTATACTATCCGGGAAAACGGGATGAGTGAAAAGGAGATGGAATTATGAGCAGCAGAGAAGAAAAGATAACCGCCCTGAATAATGCGGTGGCGGCCATTGAGAAGAATTTCGGCAAGGGTTCTGTGATGAAGCTGGGAGACGCTTCTGCCAATATTAACGTGGAGGCCATTCCGACGGGATCCATCAGTCTGGACGTGGCTCTGGGTGTGGGAGGTATTCCAAGAGGAAGGATTATTGAGATTTATGGTCCGGAGTCCAGTGGGAAGACGACGGTAGCCTTACATATGATTGCCGAGACACAGAAAAGGAGCGGCATCGCCGGATTTATTGATGCGGAACATGCGTTGGATCCGCAGTATGCCAAGAAGATTGGTGTGGATATTGATAATCTGTACATTTCCCAGCCGGATCACGGTGAACAGGCACTGGAGATTGCGGAGACGATGATTCGCTCCGGAGCCCTTGATATCGTGATTATCGACTCCGTGGCAGCCCTGGTGCCAAAGGCGGAGATTGACGGAGATATGGATGACTTGCAGGTGGGACTTCACGCCCGTCTGATGTCCAAGGCCATGCGTAAGCTGACCGGAGTCATCGACAAGTCCAATTGTGTGGTGGTATTTATCAACCAGCTTCGTGAGAAGGTTGGCGTCATGTTCGGTAATCCGGAGACAACGACCGGCGGACGGGCACTGAAGTTCTATGCTTCCGTGCGGATGGATGTACGCCGAGTGGAGGCCATCAAGCAGAACGGAGAGATCGTCGGCAACCATACCCGTGTGAAGGTGGTTAAGAATAAGGTGGCCCCGCCGTTTCGTGAGGCGGAGTTCGATATCATGTTCGGACAGGGTATCTCCAGAGAAGGGGACGTTCTGGATCTGGGAGTAAAAGTCGGCGCTGTCGCCAAGAGCGGCTCCTGGTATTCCTATGAGGGAGAGAAGATTGGACAGGGCAGGGAGAACGCCAAGATTTTCTTAAAAGAACATCCGGACATTATGAGAGATGTAGAGAATAAAGTTCGTACCTACTATGGGCTTCCGACAGACGTCCTGGCTGACGCACCGGAAGAAGCCGGTCAGACGAAAGGCGGAAAGGCAGCGGCAGCAGGCGCGGCAAAAAGTCGCGCCGCCGGCACGGTAACCACAGGGGCTGCTGCCGGGAGAGCAGCCATGAAAGCAGATGAAAAGAGTTCCGCCGGAGGTACGGCGGGTAAGACAGAATAAACCGGAGTACTATTATGGAATTAATCATTCACCTGCATAAGACAAAAGGAAAGAAGATTTACGTTGAGCCGGAATATGAGGAAGGCATCTACCTCTATCCCGGAGAGATAAAGAAACAGAAGCTTCAGGATGGAGATTCCGTCAGTGCGGAGACTTTCGAGAAGCTCAGGAAAGAATATGCTGTTCCGAGGGCAAAAAAAAGAGCCCTCGGAATTTTAGTAAAAAAAGACTGTACGGAGAAAGAGCTGCGGGATAAGCTGACGGCATCGTTCAACGATTCGCAGTCCATAGAGGAGGCTCTGACATTTGTGCGGGAGCACGGTTATGTGGACGATGAAAACTATGCCAGAGAGTATCTTCATGATAAAAAAGGCAGAAAAAGCTACCTGCAGATTCGGACGGAGCTGTCAGGGAAGGGAATTGCCGGACAGATTCTTGACAGGGTATTTGAGGAGGCGGGCAGCCAGCAGGAAGAAGATATCAGACCCCAGGTCATGAAATACATCCGGAAGTTTCCTGAGCTAGACGCGGTGGCTGTCCAGAAGACTTGTGCACATTTTTACCGGAAAGGATATCCCGTCGGAAGGATTCGCCAAATAATAGAAAATGTGGACACCGGGCAGAGAGAATGGTGAAAGACCGGCTTTCGTTTATTAAGAGATACGAGTTCTCTTTTGTCACAAACTGACAGGAAAGGAAATGATTTTACAGGAGTATATGTGCAACATGAATAATAAAAAGTTTTTTAAGAAATAGATTTTGCTTGACTTTTTATTAAAAAAAGTTTAGAATTTAAGTGTTGTACTTTGACATGACTTATATTATCATATAAGTTGTGTTTCCGTATAATGAAAATTAAATAAGGAGGTGCTCCTGTAGATATGGGTCCAATCACTGTGATTGCTGTTCTTATTGCAGTTGTTCTGACTGCTCCGATATCAGCCTTGATTGCCATGAATTATCGCAAGAAGGTTTCAGAGGCGAAGATTGGCAGTGCGGAGGAGAAGGCCAGAGAGATTATTGACGATGCTTTGAAGACTGCCGAATCAAAGAAAAGAGAGGCATTGCTGGAGGCAAAGGAAGAATCTATCAAGGCAAAGAACGATTTTGAAAAAGAAAGCAGAGAACGCAGAGCGGAGCTCCAAAGATATGAGAAACGTGTTCTGAGCAAGGAAGAAGCAGTTGACCGTAAGTCAGATGCCCTTGAGAAAAGAGAACAGTCCCTTTCTCATAAGGAGAGTGCGCTTGATAAGCAAAGAGCAAAGGTTGAGGAATTGCATGCAAAACGTCTGCAGGAACTGGAAAGAATTTCAGGTTTAACCTCTGAACAAGCAAAAGACTATCTGCTTAAAACTGTCGAAGATGACGTAAAACGAGAAATGGCTGTGATGGTAAAGGAAATGGAAACCAGAGCCAAAGAAGGCGCAGCCAAGAAAGCCAAAGAGTATGTCGTCACAGCGATTCAGAAATGTGCGGCAGACCATGTGGCGGAAGCAACAATTTCTTTAGTTCAACTGCCGAATGATGAGATGAAGGGAAGGATTATCGGACGTGAAGGCCGGAATATCCGTACTCTTGAGACATTGACCGGCGTTGATTTAATAATCGATGATACTCCGGAAGCAGTAATCTTATCAAGTTTTGATCCTGTCAGAAGAGAAGTGGCGAGGATTGCCCTTGAGAAGCTGATTGTGGACGGAAGGATTCATCCAGCGAGAATTGAAGAGATGGTCGAAAAGGCGAAGAATGAAGTGGAGCAGACCATGAGGGAGGAAGGCGAGGCCGCCGTCTTGGAAGTCGGTGTTCACGGTATCCGTCCGGAACTGGTTCGTCTGCTTGGCAAGATGAAATATCGGACAAGCTATGGACAGAATGCTCTCAAACATTCCATTGAAGTGGCGCAGTTGGCCGGTCTCCTTGCTGGAGAGATTGGGGAAGATGTACGTTTGGCAAAAAGAGCCGGATTACTTCATGATATCGGTAAATCCGTAGATCATGAGATGGAAGGTTCTCATATTTCAATAGGTGTTGATTTATGTAAGAGATACAAAGAATCTCAAGTCGTAATAAACGCTGTGGAATCTCATCATGGAGACGTTGAACCGACCAGTTTAGTTGCCTGTCTTGTACAGGCGGCAGATACTATTTCCGCTGCGAGACCTGGCGCCAGACGTGAGACTTTGGAGACGTATACGACGAGATTGAAACAGTTGGAAGAAATAGCTAACGCCTACAAAGGTGTTGATAAGACTTTTGCCATTCAGGCCGGTAGAGAAATTCGAGTAATGGTAGTTCCTGAACAGGTAAGTGATGCGGATATGGTTTTATTGGCCAGAGATATTTCCAAGCAGATTGAGAGTGAGCTTGATTATCCTGGACAGATTAAAGTAAATGTGATCCGTGAATCAAGATCAATTGCTTACGCAAAATAATGTTTGAGAAAACAAGACGATAATAAATCGTCAACAATCATAGAAAAGCAGAATGCTTTATTTTAAATGAATAAGGCATTCTGCTTTTTTTCGCAGAAAACTTTTTCGTATATCTGTCTGGTTCGGATCCGGCAGCTTTTTATTTTTTCATCTGTCTTTTCCTCTTTTTCTCCTATGTAGTTTACTTCGTTTTCGATTTTCTTATATCTGCACTTGTGGGATTTTTTATTTCCACTCTGGTTATTTACTACGGATGGGCGGAAATAAAATTGTTGTGGCCGGTTTTTGTCTTTTGATGTTTTCCCTGGGATGCTATGGAGAAGCCTATTTGAACCCGGGAATACGGAAAATATTCTTTCATTAACTCTCTTTTTCATGTATTATAATGAAAGAACTATATTTGTACTGGAGTCTGCCTTTAAAAAGGTATCGATATATGGACAGACAGTAAGAAATGTTGCACAAAGGAGAGAACGTATGTATACGATAAAAAATTATGTGATGGCTGAGTCTCTGGAACAGGCCGCGAAGCTCAGGGAAAAAGGAAGGAGCAATGTGATTATTGGAGGCAATCTCTGGCTGAAAATGGGTCACCGGACGATTCAAAATGCCATAGACTTATCCCGGTTGGGGCTGAACCAGATTGAAGAAGACGCGGAAGGATTTCGTATTGGCTGCATGGTGACGCTGCGGGAGCTGGAGATTCATGAAGGGCTGAGAAAAGCTTTCGGAAATGTGTTTCAGGAAGCGGTTCGGCATATCGTGGGCGTGCAGTTTCGTAATCTGGCGTCGGTGGGCGGAAGTATTTTTCCAAGATTTGGATTTTCAGATGTCCTGACAGTCTTTCTTGCCTGCGACAGCCATGTGGAATTGTATCGTGGAGGAAGGATTCCTCTTAAAGAGTTTGCCGGGATGTCCCCGGATAACGATATTTTGACATACATTTATGTAAAAAAAGACGGACGGAAAGTTTGTTACCAGAGTTATCGTCTGACAGAGACGGATTTTCCGGTGCTCACCTGCGCGGTGGCAAAGAAGAAGGACGGATTCGAGACTGTCCTGGGGGCCAGACCCAAGCGGGCGGTCTGTATTGAAAATGTGGAATTGGCAGCGCAGGAAGACGAGAAAGCGAGAGCGGAATATGCTGCAAAAGTGGCAGAGAATACAGAATTTGGCAGCAACATGAGAGGCAGCGCAAAATACCGGAAAGAACTGGCAAAAGTGCTGATTGAGCGGGCTCTCACGGAGCTTATGGAGGATAAAACATGCAGATAGAAGTATTTTTAAATGAAGAAAAAGTACAGGCGGAGATTCGCCCGGATATGATGTTGCTGGATTTTTTGAGGAGTATGAATTTAAAAAGTATGAAACGGGGTTGCGACACGGGAAACTGTGGCCTTTGCACAGTCTGGGTCGATGGAAAACCGGTGTTATCCTGCGGCGTGCCTGTCGCCAGAGTGCAGGGAGCTCATATTACAACTTTGGAAGGATTACAGGAAGAGGGGGAACGGTTTTCGAGATTTCTGGCGGCGGAAGGCGCCGACCAGTGTGGATTTTGCAGTCCTGGTCTCATTATGAATGTCCTGGCATTGGAAAAAGAGAATCCGCATCCGACGGAAGAAGAAGTGAAAGAGTATCTGGCGGGTAATCTATGCCGCTGTACCGGATATCAGGGACAGTACCGGGCATTAGTCAAATATTTTGAAATAGAGGAGGTGCAGCGATAATATATGGAAGAAACCAGATTTGTGGGAAAAGGAATCGTCAAAAAAGACGCGGAGGCACTTCTTTCCGGAAGACCGGTGTACACCGATGATCTGGCGCCGGATAACTGTCTCATTATCAAGTTGCTGCGTAGCCCTCACGCCCATGCGATCATCGAAGAGATTAAAACCGATGCGGCCGGAAAGGTGCCGGGGATTGAAGCGATTTTTACCTATAAAGATGTGCCGCCGAACCGTTTTACGGAGGCCGGACAGACGTTTCCGGAACCAAGTCCGGATGACAGGCTGATTCTTGATAAAAGGGTTCGCTATGTGGGCGATCCGGTGGCCATCGTGGCGGGAAAGGACGAGGACTGTGTGAACCGGGCGCTGCGAATTATTAAAGTAAAGTATCAGGTTCTGGAACCGATTCTCGATTTTATAAAATCGCTGGATAATGACATCATTATTCATCCGGAGGACAATTATGTGGCGAAAGAAGGAAGAGGCACAGACCCTTCCCGAAACTTATGCGCGTCTCAGAGCAGGGGAGAAGGAGATGTGGATAGCGTCCTTTCCGATTGCGACTATGTGGTGGAAGAAGTATATCATACCAAGGCGGTAAATCAGGCGATGATGGAGCCCTTTGGAGCTTTTGCAGAAAAAGATATTTACGGAAGATTAAAAATCACTTCCTCCACACAGATTCCATTTCATGTACGAAGAATTGTGGCCAGGGCGTTGAATATTTCCAAATCCAACGTGCGAGTGGTAAAGCCCCGGATTGGCGGAGGCTTTGGCGCAAAACAGACGGCCGTGTGTGATGTATATCCGGCCTTTGTCACTTATAAGACAGGAAAGCCGTCGAAAATTATTTATACGCGGGAAGAATGTTTTATCCACGGTTCTCCCCGTCATGAAATGCAGATGTCTGTCCGGATTGGGGCAGATAAAAGTGGAAAAATCCGGGCCATTGACCTGCATACATTGTCAAACACCGGAGCTTTCGGGGAACATGGGCCGACCACGGTGGATTTGTCCGGAACGAAATCCATTTCCTTATATCGGGATCTGGAAGCCTTCCGGTTCAGTTCCGATGTGGTATATACCAATGTGCTTTCCGCCGGAGCGTACCGGGGCTATGGGGCAACCCAGGGTATTTTCGCGGTGGAATCCGCTGTCAACGAACTGGCACATAAAATGAACATGGATCCGTCCGTACTGCGGGAGAAAAATATTGTCCATGAGGGAGACCGCATGGCAAATTATTATGGACAGACTACGGAATCCTGTGCGCTGGACCGCTGCATCCGGAAAGTGAAAGGGATGATTGACTGGGATAAGAAGTATCCTTATGTAAAGACAGGACCGCACACCATCCGGGCGGTGGGCATGGCGCTGTCCATGCAGAGTTCCGGTATCAACGACTGCGATGTGGGATCCGTGCAGATTAAATTAAATGATGACGGTTTTTACACGCTGATGATTGGCTGCTCCGACATGGGAACCGGCTGTGATACGATTCTCGCCCAGATGGCGGCCGACGGTCTGGGCTGTGATTATGATAATATTATTGTTCGCGGCGTGGATACCGATCAGTCCCCTTACGACAGCGGTTCTTACGCGTCAAGCACCACCTATGTGACCGGAATGGCGGTGGTAAAAGCCTGCGAGCAGATGAAAAAGCGCATCTGTGAGGAGGCGGCGCCGCTCATGGGATTATCCGTGGAGCAGGTGGAATTTGACGGTGTATTAATCAGTGAACGAGATAATCCGGAGAATTATATGGAGCTTTGCGACCTGGTAACACGTTTGCAGGCGGGTTCCGGAAAGCTTATCACGGCGGCGGCTTCCAATACTTCCAGTATATCTCCGCCTCCGTTTATGGCGGGCGCCGCTGAGATTGAGATTGATTTACAAACAGGGAAAATCACACCGGTGGATTATGCCGCCGTGGTGGACTGCGGTACAGTCATCAACAGCAATCTGGCCCGCGTGCAGACGGAAGGCGGTCTGGTGCAGGGGATTGGAATGGCTCTTTATGAGGATATCCAGTACACAGCCAAGGGAAAGCTGAAGAACAGAAACTTCATCAGCTATAAGATTCCAACCCGTCTCGACATGGGGCGTGTCCGGGTGGACTTTGAAAGCAGCTATGAAAAAACAGGACCGTACGGCGCCAAATCCATCGGAGAAGTCGTCATCAACACCCCGTCTCCGGCCATCGCCGACGCAGTCTATAACGGTACCGGGCTGCGATTTCGGACTCTGCCGATTAGCAGCGAGCAGGTATTTATGGGACTTCAAAAGAAACCGCAAGACATATAAAAATGTCGGATAAATACAGAGGGAAACAACTGTATAGGCAGAAGGATGAAACGGCAGTAATGAACAATGAAAAATGGGGCGGAAAAATGGCAGACCACAACGAAAAATTTGTGAAAAAAAACAGACGGATTGCCATGGTACTCATGGCTTCCGGTTTTGGACAACGGTATGGCGGGAATAAGCTTTTGGAGGATTTTCAGGGCAGACCGCTGTTCGCCCATGCCTTTGCGCGGGCGGTGGAAAGCGGAGCGGACAGCATCTGTGTGGTAACCAGGTATCCGGAAATCAAGGATTATGTGGAAAAATGGCGAGAAGAAGAGACGAAAAAAAATGTGAGAAAAGAAGGATTTTCGGAAGCCGGAAAGTTTACTTTCCCTGTGCTGTCTCCGGAAAGAATCCGCGTAATCTGGAATCCTCATCCGGAAAGAGGGATTTCAGAATCTCTCCGTCTGGGACTGGAGGCGCAAAGAGACGCAGATGGCTGCTGTTTTATGGTCTGTGACCAGCCGTTGCTGACTGCCGCAACACTTCAGCGGATGTTTGAAGCATTTTGTAAGTCACCGAATCAGATTTTTGTATGCACCAACGGCAGCCGCCGGGGAAATCCGGTGCTGTTCCCCAAAAGTTTGTTCGGGGAACTACTGGAACTCACCGGGGACAGCGGCGGAAAACAAATAATGCGGCGCTATCCGCAGCGTGTCCGGGAGATTATGACAGAAAACGCAAAAGAGCTATTTGACGTGGATTTCGCGCAGGATTTGAGCGTGTTGTTTTGCAAAGGACAGCAGTAAGGCAGAGACGACAGGCAAAATAAAATATTCTTGCAGCAAAATATTGCAGGAACTTTTATCTGACAACTCTTGCAATAATGAGAAAAAGAATATAATATATAGAAAAATACATATGAGGTGAAGAGCGTGAAATTACTGGAAGATAGAATCAAAAAGGAAGGACAGGCACTCAGTGAGATGGTGCTGAAAGTGGACAGTTTTATTAATCATCAGGTAGATTCTGAATTTATGGATGCGCTGGGAAAAGATTTTGCGGAGCATTTTAAAGATGCGGGGATAACAAAGGTGTTTACCATTGAAAGTTCCGGCATTGCCCCCGCATTGATGACGGCAAAGCATCTGAATGTACCGATGGTTATTTTGAAAAAACAGACCTCCAAAATCTTAAACGAGAACGTATATCAGACCCGTATCACTTCCTTTACAAAGGGGACCAGTTATGAGCTGACTCTCTTTGCCGATTATATTCAGCCGGAAGACAGAATATTGCTTATCGATGATTTCCTGGCCAATGGTGAGGCGGCCATGGGAGCCAGCCGCATCATCACGGAATCCGGAGCGACGCTGGCGGGCATCGGCATTCTCATAGAGAAGTCTTTCCAAAAGGGAAGAAAACGTCTGGAAGAAGCCGGTTATAACGTATATTCCCAGGCAAGAATCAGAAAACTGGATGCTGGCGTCATTGAATTTCTCACCGAAGAAGAATAGGGGAGAAATCGTATAATATTTCTTGTTTTAAAGAGACAATGTGGCAGTATGCTCCGTTGTCTCTTATTTTTTGTGCTGTTTTACGCATTTCCTGCAAATCTTCCTCGGACAGGCAGTCTGCCTGATTGAATACAACATGGTATTGACGGGTGGCAACACCTTTTTTCAATCCCTTCGGAGAGAGCGCGATTACAGAAAGTACTTCCGGTGTGATGAGACCCTGTCCCCGTGTAAGAGCAGCCTGAAGAGCAGGAAAGTCCACATCCGGATTCCATCCAAAAAGACAGAGGTTGGCCGGCTGTCCCAGGCAGGAAAGACCGATCACGCCGATTACCGTATCCGTGCCGGGATAAAATACCGGTTCCCCTTCTCTTGGAATTTTGATCGGAAGACGGCGGGAACCGTCGCCTTCACAGAAAATGCGGTCTGCGGCGTCCCGGACATTTTCCAGAAAAGAGAAAGAAGGAGAGCTCCATTTGATACTGTCCGCATGTGTATGGGAGAGAGGAATCCCCAGCGCCACAAGATTGGAAGTTTGAAAAGTGGAGATAACTTTTTCCCGGCTCTCTTCAGTAATCAGGGAAGCGCCGGAAAGATCCCGGGGTTCCATGATGTGGGTGGTCGTGGTCAGCAATGTCTTATGGCTGGCAGACATTTCCCGGCTCAGGGCGTACATCAGGGAGGTTTTCCCTCCGGCGCCCACTAGGGTCACAATACGACTGTCTGATAAATGCATGTTGGAGAGAAGGGATGATTTCATAACGGGTCCTTTCTGTGCGGGTGTGATGGGTTTAATTAAAGCCATTGTTTATAGTTATTTTAAATGAAAGGCCGGAAAAAAGAAATATTTATAGAAAAAGACAATAAAGAAGAAAGCTATATCTACATTTGCTATAAGTTACCGGCATCCATTGAAAAGCTCCGGCAGATTTGATAAAGTAAATAAGGATAGGCAGGAGAATGGAAAAAAGAGGTGAAGGAAAACATGAGTGAAAAAATTCAATTCTGCCGTGGCGGCGGCTGCACCGCGAAACTTGGCCCGGGTATTTTAGAGCGGGTTTTGGAACGGCTGCCAAAAGGAGAGAGAGACGAAAATCTTCTTATTGGGTTTGACAGTCACGATGATGCCGCCGTTTATAAAATCAACGAAGATACAGCTATCGTACAGACGCTGGATTTCTTTCCGCCGATGGTGGAAGACCCTTATACGTTCGGAAAAATTGCGGCGACCAACGCATTGAGCGATGTGTACGCCATGGGCGGAAAGGTGATTACGGCCCTTAATATTGTATGCTTCCCGGAAAAGATGGATCTGAATGTGTTGGGAGCTATCATGCAGGGCGGGCAGGAGAAAGTAAACGAGGCCGGCGGAACACTGGCGGGAGGACATTCTATTGCGGATGATAGTGTAAAATACGGCCTGTCTGTTACCGGAGTAATCCATCCGGATCACATTTTTCCCAACGACGGATGCTGTGTGGGAGATAAGCTGATTTTAACCAAACCACTGGGCGTCGGTATCATCGCCACAGCCAACCGGGTGGGAGAGACCACGAAGGAGGCCATGGATGAGGCGATTGCATCCATGACGACGCTAAACAAATATGCCGCGGAGATTGCGGCGAAATATACGATTCATGGATGTACGGACGTGACGGGATTCGGTTTCCTAGGCCATCTTCACGAGATGATGCACGGGGAGTATTCCTGCCGGGTCACAGCGTCTTCTATACCTTACATCAAGGACGCCCGCCGGTGTGCCGATGAATTTCTGTTGACGGCCGCCGGGCAGAGAAACCGGAACTATGTGGAATCCCGTGTGGATTTCGGCGGCATAGATTTTGCCATGGAAGAAATACTTCTGGATCCGCAGACCTCCGGTGGCTTGCTGATTAGCGTATCCCCGGAAGATGCCGGAAATCTGCTTGCAGAACTTCAAACCTTGTCTTTGCCATGCGGCATGGTCGGTGAAGT
>CAYULX010000027.1:0-29858 GCA_964445535.1 uncultured Eubacterium sp. | reverse complement strand
ATGCCGGCGTGGCGGAACTGGCAGACGCACAGGACTTAAAATCCTGCGGGACTTATACTCCCGTATCGGTTCGATTCCGATCGCCGGCATATCAAAAGAATATGTGGGCATAGCTCAGCTGGATAGAGCGTCTGGCTACGGACCAGAAGGTCGGGGGTTCGAATCCTCTTGCCCACGTTTCTCACTTTTATAAGAGTGAGCCAATTGAATAAAGCGCTATCGCCAAATGGTAAGGCACTGGATTCTGATTCCAGCATTTCCAGGTTCGAATCCTGGTAGCGCTGCTTGAAAGAGACACATTTCTGTGTCTTTTTCTTTTGCTTTCTTTCAAAAATGTTTCCATTACCTGATGAGGACAAGAAAAGATATTGTTTTATAATGACCGATATGGTATGATAAACAAAATAGTTTCAATGCATAAAGGCATTGACGGGTTATAAAGCAAAGAATAACAGGTAAAGGGGATAGAGAACAGATATGGCAGAGGCACGCATAATTTATAATCCTGGTAAGCTGGTCATGAAGATGTTTTATCGCAAGATGAACCAGGAATCCAGAAAGGAGCTGGCAGAGAGAAAATATGACGCAGTAGGTATTTTTCAGACGACAGTGGCGGGAGTACTCTATTACGCAGACCGTGTTGCAAAGACAAGTAATGTTTATCCGGTAGAGATTAACGGAAGTTGTCCGCAGCATATTACTACATTGGCTTTCTTTGGTGAGACTGCCGCGGTGGAGACAGCGATGAAGCTGGTCATTCAGGAGGAAAAAGAAAGAAAGAATCGTTTAATTTGATATAAGCGATAGATAACAGTCATTGATAAAGATAGGAAGGGGTTCTGTTAACATGAAGTATGTCTAATGGAACCCTTTATTATTTCATAAAAATTTTCGCAGAAATTTTTGTAACGGAACTTTTGTTAAAAATAGAATGCAGGTGAGAACATGTATGAAATGAAGATTCAGGTAAGGTACAGTGAAACAGATCAAAATGGAAAAGTGAGGCTGCATCAGATATTAGAATATTTTCAGGATTGTGTTACTTTTCACTCCATGGCCGTCGGCTTGGGGATACGGGGAGATGAACAGGAAAACAGGGCATGGTATCTGATTGCCTGGGATATTAAGATTCATAGGTATCCGGAGATGGCAGAGTATTTAGCTATTACAACGGAGCCTTACAAGATGAGAGGTTTTTATGGGTATCGCCGTTTTAAGATTATGGACAAGAACAATAATGTGCTGGCAGAAGCTGATTCCAACTGGATTTTTATGGATATCGAGAAAATGATACCGGTGAAAATACCAAAGAATCTGGCTGAGAGGTACATTTCAGGCCCGGTGCAAGACCAGACTGTGCGAGTGAAAAGGAAGTTATCCGCAGAGGGAGAATGGGTGGAAAGAGAGTCGTTGACGGTGACAAAGATTTTCCTGGATTCCAACGGTCATGTCAATAATACGTATTATGTCTTATGGGCGGAAGATGTATTGCCGGAAAATTATGAAATAAAAGAAGTGAAAGTTGATTACAGGCAATCAGTCTTTTTTAAGGATACTATTCACATCAGTTTCATTGAAGAGGAAAATGGTTGGAGAGTACGTTTTATGAATCAGAATCAGATGTTAATTGCGTTGGTAGAATTGAAAAAATGATATGTAAATGGTGGCTGAATACGAGTAATTAAAATAACAGATAAGGAAGAGAATTAAAAGCAATTTTATAAAGTTATAACGGGAAAGGAATAAAGATATAGGAAGATAGGAGATTACTATGATAGAACTTGGAGTAAAACAGACGCTTTATATTGACCACACGACCAGTTTTGGAGTGTATTTGTGTGAGAAAAAGAATCTGGGAAAAAAGAAAGAGGAATGTGTGCTGCTGCCTGCCAAACAGGTACCGGAGGGAAGCAAAAAAGGAGATGGTGTGGAAGTCTTCATCTATAAAGATTCTCAGGACAGGCTCATTGCCACCACACAGATGCCGAAAGTAACCTTGGGCGAGCTGGCCGTGCTGGAAGTTGCGGATGTGACGAAGATTGGAGCATTTCTTAACTGGGGATTGGAAAAAGATTTACTGTTGCCATTTAGCGAGCAGACAGTAAAGGTAAAGACCGGTGATAAATATTTGGTGGGTCTGTATGTAGATAAGAGCGACAGGCTCTGCGCCACCATGAAAATATATGATTTCCTTAGGACAGATTCTCCGTATAAGACGGGAGATTCTGTGAAAGGGATTGTATTTGAAACAAATCCGGAATACGGAGTTTTTGTGGCTGTTGATGGGAGATACAACGCCATGATTCCGAAAAATGAGGTAGTGAGAAAGTTGCAAATCGGAGAATCAATAAAAGGCAGGGTTATTTCATTGCGGGAGGATGGCAAACTGAATCTCAGTATTCGTGAAAAAGGGTACATTCAGATGGATATAGATTCTGCCAAAATAATGGAAAAATTGTCAGAAAATAAAGGGTTTTTGCCATATCACGATAAATCTTCGCCGGAAGAGATTCGGAAAGAATTTGGCATGAGTAAAAATGAATTTAAGAGAGCCATCGGAAGATTATACAAGGGACACAGAATAGAGATAACAGATAAAGGAATAAAAATCCTATGAACAAAGCGGCATTTGATATAAATACCTTCTGGTTCTATACCGTGTTTTTGCATATTGCCGGATCCATTATATTCAGCCTGATAGGATTTCTGCCACTGGGTATCGTTCTTTGTCTCACGGCGTCATGGGGAATATTTCTATATATATCAGAGAAGAATCGAAAGAATATAGTGACAACAGCGGTCGGATGGCTGGTAACCGGCGGACTGACATTGGTGATGCCAGTTTCCTACGGAAGCAGTTTACTGATGAATCTTTTGATGCTTTTGCTCGTATATTATGTGTGTGTGCAACGCCGGGTAAGCCTCTGGAAATATTGCTCTTTTCAATGGATTCCTCTCAGACAATGGGGGATTTTGTTGCTGTTGGTTGTCGCTTTTTTGATAATCGCTTCCTATGTTAATGCCATATCCATGCTGTTTGTTCAAAATCTGACTGCCGCATCTTTGCAGGGAGCGGGAGACTATTTTGTACAGAGCGTTATCGTTTTTGCGATACTTCCGGCAGTGACAGAGGAGATCCTGTTCCGGGGATATATTTTCAGAGGAATTGAGAATAAAAACATAGCCATTTTCGTATCCGCACTCATGTTTGCTTTACTGCACATGAATTTTAACCAAATCAGTTATGCTTTTATCATGGGATTGCTGTTTGCTTTGGTGATCCGAATGACGGATAACCTTTCTGCGACGGTCGCCGTCCATCTGCTGTTTAATTGTTATAGCATTTTTACGTCGGCTTTTCCCGAAAATCCGCTCTCTCTTTTTTTACAAAACATAAGCATTGGAGACTATCGAATATTGTCGGCAACTTTTGTGAGCGAATTCAACCATTTTGATATGGAATTATTTGGAGAGGGAAGCCTGGTTGCTGTCGTCGCCCTGTTTCTTGTTGATGTTTTGCTGTGGCTGCTTTATAAAGAGCGCCAGGATATCCGGCAAGAAAGTAAGAGGGGAGAGAAAATCGAAGGATCCGAAGGTCTGCCGTGGAAACCAGACCGAAGCTTTTGGGCGGGGTGTCTGGCCTGCTTGGCAATCGCGGTTTCCTATGAATGGTTATTGTAGATTATGAAATAGTTATTGTAGATTAGAAATAAAAAAGGGATTTCTTTCATCAATTAAAATTTGATGAGAAATCCCTTTTTATAATGCGTTATGAATTAGTTTTCATTAATTATTTTTTTGCTGATATTCCAGTGCCGCGGCGAGGAAGCCCTTAAAGAGCGGATGCGGCTTATTTGGTCTTGATTTGAATTCCGGATGTGCCTGGGTTCCAATGAACCACGGATGATCCGGGAGTTCAATCATCTCAACAATACGACCGTCCGGAGAGAAGCCGGATAACGTCATGCCGTATTCCTGCAGTACATCCCGATATTGATTATTAACCTCATAACGGTGACGGTGACGCTCTTCGATGGTTTTGGAGCCGTAAAGTTCCAGAGCCTTGGAATTATCTGCCAGATGACACGGATAAGCCCCCAGACGAAGGGTGCCGCCCAGATTGATAATTCCTTCTTTATCCGGCATGATATGGATGACCGGATTGGTAGTCATGGCGCTGAATTCATTGCTGTGCGCATCTTCCAGACCGATGACATTGCGGGCAAATTCCACAATGGTAAGCTGCATACCGAGGCAGAGACCAAGGTATGGAATCTTCTGTTCTCTGGCGTAACGGATAGCGCAGAGCATGCCTTCAATGCCGCGGTCGCCAAAGCCGCCCGGCACAATAACGCCGTCCACATTGGAAAGAAATTCATTGACGTTATAGTCGCTGATCAATTCGGAATCCACCCATTTGATATCTACTTCGGAATTGTTGGCGACAGCGCCGTGTTTCAATGCTTCCACGACGCTGATATAAGCATCGTGGAGAGAGACATATTTGCCGATCAGGGCAATGCGAACCTTATGCTTAGGATTCTTCCATGCCTGAACCATGGCAATCCAGTCTGCAAGATCCGGCTGCGGGCAGTCCATATTGAGGCAGTCGCAGACTACGTTGGCAAGCTTCTCTTTTTCCATTTCAAGCGGCAGTTCGTAAAGGATGTCCACATCCAGGTTCTGGATAACCCGCTTTTTAGGTACATTACAGAACTGCGCGATCTTCTCCTTGATGCTGTCATCAAGAGGGAGATCAGAACGGCAGACGAGAACATCCGGCTGAATACCCATACCCTGAAGTTCTTTTACGCTGGCCTGAGTCGGCTTTGTTTTAAGCTCCCCGGAAGCCTTCAGGTAAGGAATCAGTGTGACATGAATAAGAATACAGTTCTCATGACCTACTTCATGCTGGAACTGACGAAGCGCTTCCAAAAACGGCTGACTTTCAATATCGCCGACGGTGCCGCCAATTTCAATGATAGCCACTTCAATTTCGGAGGCGTCCTCATTGTGATAAAAACGGCTTTTAATTTCATTGGTGACATGAGGAATAACCTGCACGGTGTTGCCGCCGAAATCACCTCGGCGTTCTTTATTTAAAATACTCCAGTAAACTTTACCGGTAGTGACATTAGATTTTTTATTTAACTTCTCATCAATAAATCTTTCATAATGTCCGAGATCAAGGTCTGTTTCCGCTCCGTCATCGGTGACGAACACTTCGCCATGCTGAATCGGATTCATGGTTCCCGGATCCATGTTGATGTATGGGTCAAACTTCTGACTGAAAACTTTGTAACCTCTTGCTTTTAAAAGACGTCCGAGGGAAGCTGCGGTAATCCCTTTTCCGAGACCGGAAACAACTCCGCCTGTGACGAATACATATTTTACTGGCATGGATTATCCTCCTGTTTTTTTTAACATTAATTACTCAATTATACTATATGTTCTGTCTTTTTTCCAGATAAAAATGAACCGTTTCATTTGCTCATCCGGGTGCATGGCTGCACAGATATGAGCAGAAAATTGTGCGTATGGCATAAGATTACAGTGCAAAAATATTTTCAATGTATGGAAGTGCAAAATATTTTCGTAGTTGTAAAGAATAATAAGTAAATTTAAAATTATAATTAAATATTATCTGACGAATATTAAATGAATGTAAAATATTTTGTTATCAGAAAATGTAAACAACGTTATATTGTAACTCTTTTATGACATTTGTCAATGAAAAACGGAAAGGAGGAGATAAAAATGAGACTCTGTGAGATGTCCATTGACGAACTCATCACTGTGGACTACAGCTGTAACTGTGGCAGACATCATCATATGGCGATCGATCACCTGGCTGTGGGAAAAGGAGCGGTGAACAAACTGCTGGAATTTCTGGCCGATCAGGAGATGAAAGATGGAACAAAGCTGGAAAAGACGGACAAAATTTATGTGGTGGCGGACATTCACACATGGCAGGTCGGCGGAGAGATTGTCTGCCGTCTGCTGCAGGAGGCCGGGTATCCGGTGGAATATTACATTTTTCCCCATGAAGAAATGCATACCAATGAGATATTCATAGAAGAACTGGCAAAGGCGATGCCAAAAGATGTCAGATTACCCATCGCTGTAGGTTCGGGGACCATCAACGATCTGGTTCGGCTGGTTTCTTTTGAGAGAAAACTTCCTTACTATATTGTGGGAACGGCGCCGTCCATGGACGGATATGCCACCGACGTGGCTCCTGCCACGATCAAAGGATTGAAATGCAGTCTTTCGGCTCACTGCGCCAGCGGCATTATCGGAGACACAGATTTTCTGTCCACAGCGCCGGATAAAATGGTGGCGGCTGGAATCGGCGATATTGCGGCAAAATATATCGCCATCAATGACTGGCGTCTGTCCCATATCATCAACGAAGAATATTACTGTGAAGAAGTGGCGCAGTTGATGCTGACCCATACAGATAAAGTGGCCAAAAGTGTGGATGGCATCGTATCGGGGGAATCCAATGCTTATCAATACCTGATGGAATGTCTGGTGGTCATTGGCGTCGCCATGGGATATGTCAATAATTCCAGACCTGGTTCCGGAGCAGAACACTCCATGGGGCATGTGATGGAGATGAAATGTGCGCTGAAGGGGTTATATGGAGAACTGCATGGAACGTCGGTGGGAATGGCAACCTGTGTCATGACAGAAATGTACAAAGAGTTTTTAAAGCACCCGATTGATTACGATAAGGCGAGAAAACATGCGGAACAGTTTAACTATGACAGTTGGGAGCAAGAGATAAAACGGGTCTTTGGTTCCAGTGCGGAGTCTATTTTTAAAGTGTATGAAAAAGCGAGACAGAGCGATCCTGTCAATGTAAAAAAGAGGATAGACAAGATAGAAGAGAATGAAAAAGAAATCCGTGAAGTGATAGAAGAAACAGTGAAAAAAGCGGACAAAGTGCCGGAATACATTAGCGCTATGCATGGCATGATCACACCGAAAGATTACAAAGTGTTCAGTAAAGAAGAATTCAGAGATATTCTGATATATACCAAAGAACAGAGAGAACGTTATGCAGGGTTACAATTTTTCTATGATTTGGGAGTTCTGGATGAGTTGGTGGATCATGTCATAAATAAATATTACAAGTAAACACAACAAAAATCTAAGAAAGAAAGGAATTTATTGTATGACAAAGTATTTTATGGGTATTGATGCAGGAACAGGGAGTCTTCGAGTGGCGATTTTCAATGAAAAAGGACATATGATTGCCTATGATGTAAAAGATTATCCGTCCTATTATCCAAAAAGCGGATGGGCTGAGCAGGATGACAAAGACTGGTGGAAGGCTTTAAAGGCAGCTGTCCCTGCCTGCGTGAAAAAATCAGGCGTGAAACCTGACGATATTATGGGAATCTCCTGTGATGGAACTTCCAGTACGACCATTTTCCTTGACAAAGAAGGGAATTCAGTCCGAACGCCGATTCTCTGGATGGATGTCCGGGCTTCGGAGGAAGCACAGAGTATTTCAGAACTGGCAGCAGGCTGCGACGCTCTGAAATTCTACCGCTCCGGCGTTCCGGCGGAGAGTCTTATTCCGAAATGTATGTGGGTGAAGAAAAATGAACCGGAAAACTGGGAGAAGACAGAAACTATTTTTGAGTTTACCAGTTGGCTCCACTGGAAACTTTCCGGACGAAAAACAACAAATATGTCCGTTGCTGCTTTCCGCTGGCTCTATGACGACAAAAACGGCGGCTATCCAAAGGATCTCTACACGGCCATCGGTTTGGAAGACGTGGTAGAAAAATTTCCTCAAGATGTACTGAAAACAGGCACGCCGATTGGAAAGATTGATCCGGCCATTGCCGATGAACTGGGACTTTCTTCAGAGACAATGATCGTGGAAGGAACTCTTGACGCTGTGGCATGTATGACCGGTGTGGGAAGTGTCAAACCGGGAGGAATGGCGTTGATTGGCGGAACGTCCAGTTGCCTGCTGGGATTATCCACCACAGAATTCCATGAAATCGGCGTTAATGGAACATATCCGAATCTTCTCTATGATGGAACCAGCCTGGTAGAAGGAGGACAGGCGTCCAGCGGCGGAATCTTAAATTGGTTCCGTAATAATCTTGTTCCAAAAGAGTGGGAAGCTCAGGCAAAAGAGAGACAGATTGGGATATATGATTTCATTTCCCGTCAGGCTGAAGATATTCCGATCGGAAGCGATGGATTGATCATGATTGATTATTTTCAGGGTAACCGTGCACCATATTCCGATTCTGATGCCCGTGGTATGTTCTGGGGACTATCTCTCGGACATACGACAGCTCATATGGCAAGAGCGGTTCTTGAGGGAGTTGCTTACGGCGCCTGCCACTGTATCCGCTGTATGAAGGACGCCGGATATGATGTAAAAGAGATTTATGCCTGCGGTGGACTGGCAGAGAGCGATATCTGGATGCAGATGCACGCAGATATCATGGGTATTCCGATGTATACCACCAAGGAAAGTCAGAGTGCAGGATGCTTAGGTGACTGCATGATCGTGGCGGTGGGCTGCGGCGTGTATAAAGATTTGCTGGAAGCCGCAGAAAACATGGTAGTCATCGATAAAAAATTTGAGCCGAACATGGAAAATCATGAAAAATACCAATTCTTCCTGAACAGCTATATCGAGACATGGCCACTGATGAAAGATCTGGTTCATCGGATGGTGAAACATGTGAATGGGTGAGAAGAAAGAAAGGAAATGAGGTATGTTTGAAGTATCATTGAAGGGGCAGGTGTGCCTGATTACCGGAGCAACCCGGGGCATCGGCAAAGCAGTGGCGTTGACTATGGCTCAGGCCGGAATTACGGGTATGGTTATTGTGGACGTCAAAGAAGATGAGACGGCAAAGGAGACAGAGCAGGAGCTAACAGCTAAGGGCGTGCAGGTAAAGCTTGTGATTGGAGATGCGTCATCGGAAAGCGTGATTAAAGAAGCGGTAAATCTTTGCGTAAATACATGGGGAAAGATTGATATTCTTGCAAATATCGCAGGTATTTCCAACATGAGAGAGTTGGAAGATACTACTGTTGAACAATGGGATACGACAATGGCAGTCAACCTGCGTTCCGCCTTCCTCACGACAAAATATTGCAGTGAAGTGATGAAAGAGCAGGGATATGGCAGTATTGTCAACACCTCTTCTATAGCCGGCGTCACCGGCGGAAATACTGGAGCTGACTACGGCGCATCCAAAGCAGGTATTATTGCTCTGACAAAATTTTGTGCAAAGAAACTGGGACCATATAATATCCGGGTCAACGCCATTGCGCCGGGGACTATTGCCACAGATATGATACGGAGAAATTACAGTTCGCTAACGCCGGAGCAGTATAAGAAAAAGATGGATGCAATCCCAATGAAACGTATGGGAGAGCCGGAGGAGGTAGGGAAAGCAGTCCTTTTCCTTGCCTCCGACATGGGGAGCTATATCAGCGGAGAGATTCTTGATGTGACAGGAGCAAGAATGAGTTAGAAGTCAGCGCGGAACTTTTTTTGCCATCGATGAAAATTGGGAACCATTGCATAATTCTATTGTATGGAGTGATGGAAGAGCGGTCGAGGAGGTGCAGTGGATAAAAGATACTATGGGGATAGAGAAATACCATAGTATCAGCGGGGCGCCTGTAAGCGGCGCATGGTCATATGCAAAATATAAATGGGTGAGAGACCGTCAGCCAGAATTATATGAAAAAGCATGGAAGTTCGTAAACGCGCAGGAATGGCTTCTTCATAAACTAGGATCAAAAGAACTGTTCACTGATCCGGCTTCTCTCGCTTTAAATGGGATGATGGATGTCGCTACGTTGGATTGGTCAAAGGAACTATTGGATGCCATTAATTTTGACATGAATAAATTGCCGCCGGTAAAAGAACCTGCCAGACAAGTTGGCGTCATATCAAAAGAAGCGGCAGAGTTGACAGGATTTGCGGAAGGAATGCCAATCTGCGTAGGCGGCGGAGATCAGCAGTGTGCAGCGATTGGGTGTGGAGTAATCAAAGAAGGGATGGCGGAGATCACTATAGGAACGGCGTCTGTAATGGTGGCAGCGGTAGACGGGATCAAAGAAGACCCAAAACATGAAGTGATTTTCAGCGGACATGCAGTTCCGGGGCATATGGATATGGAAGGACTCGCTTATGCCACTGGTGTGGCGCTCAGGTGGTGGAGAGACATTTATGGTTCGCCTGAAGTTGCGGTGGCAAAAGCGGCAGAGGTCGATCCTTATGACATTATATGTATGGAAGCAGCCAAATCACCGGCAGGTTCCAGAGGATATATTTTCTTCCCGTTTTTTTTCCAGCCAGGTAACGCCATATTATCATGACAACGCAAGAGGTGGCTCTCTTGGAATTTCTTTGGCTCATAATCGTGCAGATATGGCAAGGGCAGTTCTGGAAGGCGGAGGATATGAGCTGCGGATGATCGTGGAAGCGATGGAACGAGTATTAGGAAAACCTTTCGATGTCATTCGCCTTTCAGGCGGTGGATCTAAATCTCCATTATGGCGTCAGATATTAGCGGATATTTTTGGCAGACCGGTGCAATGTCTGAAAATGGCGGATTGCGGAGTACTCGGTGCGGCAATTCTTGGCGCCAGTGGCGCAGGCATATTTGGAAGCTTGCAGGAGGCAGTAGACGCTATGGTTTATCCGACAGATATCATAGAACCGAATATGGATAATTATGGAATCTATACAGATATGTATGGAATATTTAAAGACGCCTTTCTTGCCTGGAGAGATGCAGGTATCTATGATCGCCTGAATACTGTCTGCGAAAAATATTGGAATTAATATATTAAAGAGGGAGGAACTGCCATGATCCAAAGCATTACAATATCCGATTGTGTGGGACCGTATTCCCAATGTGTTCTGAAAGGAGATATCCTTCAATGCATCGATCACGCAAAACGGCTGGGCTATGAAGGCGTGGAGATGCATATGCGAAACGCGAAGCTCAACGATTATAACAGGATAAAGGATTATGCCGACAGATTGCAGATGAAAGTGACAGGTATTGGAACAGGCATGGCTTGTTATGCAGATGGACATTATCTTACAAATCCAGACATGCTGGCCAGAAAAGAAGCACAGCAGGTTTTGATTGATTTCCTTGAGGCAGCACATACACTGGGAGATACTGTAGTCCTTTTTGGGCTGATGAAAGGATCTCTTCCTGACAAGGATCCCCGTACCAGGGAGAAATATAAAGATATTCTGTTTGAATCGCTGCAGCCTGTGGTGGAAGCAGCGGAGAAGTTTGGGAATGATCTGACCATTGAGGCCATCAATCGTTTTCAGGCAGATTATCTCTGGTCAGCGGATGAGACTCTTGCGTTTGTGGATCGGTTTGACAGCAGGAGAGTGACCATTCACCTGGATACTTTTCATATTAATATAGAAGATAAAGATATGGAGAGGGCTATCCGTATATGCAAAGATCGTCTGGGATATTTTCATGTGTCTGATTCAGACAGAGCCCATCCGGGACATGGACATTATGATTTTAAAAAATGTATTGATATTTTGTATGATATTGGCTATGATCAACCGGGAAAAGGAGTGCTGGGACATGAATACAATGCTGATCCTGATCCGGTGACTGCGGCGGTAGAAGGATATGATCATATAAAACAGTTCATCAGATAAGGGGATAGATATGAAGAGTAAAGAAGAAGCATTATGCGGAATTAAATTATTTGTACTGGATATGGATGGCACAGTATATCTTGGCGATCAACTGATCGAGGGCTCCCTTGATTTTATCCGTGAAGTGGACAGAGCAGAAGACAGAGAGTATATTTTCTTTACTAATAACGCTTCAAAAGTGCCTGCCGTCTATGTGGAAAAGCTCCATAAACTGGGGCTTGATGTGGAAGAAGCTAAAATTGTGACAGCGGGAGATGTCTGCGCAGAATTTTTGAAAAAAAATTATCCGGGAGCAAGAATATATCTCAATGGAACTCCGCTTTTGGAAGAAAACTGGAAATCAAAGGGTCTCTGTCTTGTGGACAAAGATCCAGATGTAGCAGTTCAGAGTTTTGATACCACTTTAACCTATCATAAACTGGACAGAATTTGCCATTATGTGAGAAACGGGGTTCCTTTTATCGCCACGCATATGGATACGAACTGTCCGACAGAATATGGCTTTATGCCGGACTGTGGCGCCATGTGCACGCTGATCACAGATTCCACCGGAGTGGAACCACGTTTTTTTGGTAAACCATGGAAAGAAACTGTAGAAATGCTTTCTGAGATAACCGGATATCAGTCGAAAGAAATGGGATTTGTAGGAGACCGTATATATACAGATGTGGCAACCGGCGTCAATAATGGCGCCAGCGGATTTTTGGTATTGACAGGAGAAGCGAATATGAATACGGTGGCAGAATCCGATGTGGAACCGACCTGTATTTATGAATCTTTAAATGAAATGAGAAATTATTTATAAAAAATGCGGGACAGGCATTTGCCTGAATCTTCGGAAGTAAAACAACAACAGCGAGGTAAGCGAAGCTGCCTCGCTGTTGTTATGATAAAAAATAGTTCGATGTATGACGTCTGTCAAGTGACATACGAATGACTTTCGCGATCATATGATTCCTGTGGTTACATCTTTTTCACAGATCGCCGGTATTCGTTGGGCGTCATCAATGTTTTTTTCTTAAAAGCCTGAGAAAAATAAGACTGAGAAGAAAAACCGATGAGTTTGGAAATCTCCGCAATGGAGTAATCGGTATTTTCCAGAAGCTTTTTGCTCTCATCAATTCTTTTTTCATTGAGATAGCTGATCGGAGAACGAATATATTTCTTGGTGAAAGAATGTACCAGATAATATTTGTTCATATCGCTTTTTTCAGACAGAGTATCCAACGTGATGTTCTCCGCATAATGTTCATCCAGATATTTTTTGATGTTCTGGCAATCCTGGCTGGATTTGTCGTTCAGAAATGAGGTGCAGATAATTTCGGTGTCTCTTTGCAAAAATATCAGTAATAGTTCTAGATAATGATTACACACATCTTCAAAAGAAAGAGCCTGCGTCTGCACTTCGTCTACAATTTTGTCAATAAAAAAAGAATATAAATCAGATGGACATTGCTGTATGACAAAAGGCTGTTCAAATATATGGTCCTGTTGAACAAAATATAAATACTCTATACCTAAGATAACAATATCTGTTGGGTTCTCATCAATCTGAATCGAAAACGTCTGCCGATCCGGATTCATTAGAATCAGAGTACCGGCCTGAAAGGAAATATGATAATTTTCATAATGAAGCTGTCCGGAGCCTTTTTGTACAAAAATAAGTTTGGCGTAAGGGTGACCAGGAAACACATCGGATGTCGGAGTATCACAACGATAAAGATTAATATGAGAAAGTCTTACAGGAGCCTGCATGTGCAAATTGTGATGTTGTATAGTGTGTCTAAACTGTTTCATATGTCTCTCCTTGCTCTGTTCCTTTGTAATTGTAATTCTTTTATTATATTGCCGAATGAAAAAGTCTGCAAGAAAAGAAAAATTAATATTTTAAATAATTTAATAAATAATATTAAGAAAGAATAAAGAAAAAGAAAGAGAATTGAACTTTACTGACATTTGTGGGACAATAAGAAAAACGACAGAGTAAAGGAGAATATACGATGAGAGAACCAACCCTTGTTGTACTTGCCGCAGGCATGGGAAGCCGGTATGGCGGACTGAAACAGATGGATCCGGTGGATCCGGAAAAGCACACTCTTCTGGATTTTTCTGTGTACGATGCAAAGAGAGCCGGATTTAAAAAAGTAGTTTTTATCATCAAGCATGCCATTGAGGAGGACTTTAGGCGAATGATCGGCAGCAGAATGGAACCGTTCATCCAGGTGGAATATGTTTTCCAGGAGCTGGACAAGCTGCCGGAAGGTTATACGGTGTCGGAAGGAAGAGTGAAGCCTTTTGGAACCGGACATGCACTGCTGTGCTGCAAAGATGTGGTAAAAGAGCCATTTTTGGTCATCAATGCCGATGACTATTATGGACCGAAGGCTTTTCAGATGATGTATGATTTCCTGACTACTCATGAGGATGGAGAAAAGTACAGTTATGCCATGATCGGTTATTATATTGAAAATACGATCACAGAAAATGGTTCCGTGGCCCGGGGTATCTGTCAGGTGGACAAACATAATTGTCTGACAGATATTGTGGAACGCACCCGCATTGAGAAAAAAGGCAGCGGTGCAGCGTTTACGCTGGATGAAGGAAAGACTTGGGAAGATATTCCGGATCATACGCTCATCTCCATGAATTGCTGGGGATTTACACCGGGCATTATTGATGAACTGGATAAACAGTTCCGTGTTTTCCTGGATACGGAAGTGAAGGGGAATCCTCTGAAAGCGGAATTTTTCCTGCCAAATGTGGTGGGAGAGCTTTTGAGGGAAGAAAAGGCTTCTGTAAAAGTGCTGGAATCTGAAGAAAAATGGTACGGTGTCACTTATCAGGAAGATAAGCGCACCGTCATGGAAACCATTCAGGCGAAAAAGAATGCGGGTCTGTATCCGCAGGAGCTTTGGAAATAAGCTCTTTTTGATCGAGATCGATATGCTGACATACCGGGTCACTGCCTACTGTCCGAATGGAGTTTTGATATTGGGACGGCGGCATCCCGGTAATTTTTTTGAATTGCTTGGAAAAAATAGTGGATGGATGTGTAGCCGAGCGTCCGGGCGGTATCGGTCAGATTCATTTTATTTTTCCGGTTATACTTCAATATCTATATGAGTCATTTTATAATAATATCCGGTAAAAATCAATAAAACCATATCTTTGAGAATTGGAACAGTCGTGTTATAATGGATGAAAAATGCGAATTATACCGTTACGGTAGTCTGTCGCGGTAATTTTAAAGTTAAATGAGGTACGCAGCAAATGTTGACAATGCAAATAGGCATCGTTTTGGCTGTGCTTCTGGCAGCGGCTGGCGCAATCCAGTGGAAAGTCCAGAGCAGCAGGCGGGAGAAACAAAAATATATATTGGAATATGCGGAAAAGGTAACAGACCTTGAGACCCGAAAGAAAGAAGAGCAAAAGCAGCAGGAACAGGCAGAGGAGAAGAAACAGAAGTACCGGGTATTTTATCTGGATTTCATGATCACCCACGGTTCCGCTTTCGGAGGATGCAGCGCCACCTGCGCGGATGGACGACGGAGAAGGGGAGTTGTGTCCCTGGATCACGTTTTGATGTATGGAAAACACCCTTCCGGAAAAGAATTTACCTACTATATTGAGGAGCAGGGACTGGAAATTGGAGCGTCCGATGATCCGAACGCGCTCGTTGTCCGTTCCAAGGACGCTCCGTTTGAGATCCGGGAAGAGGGCATGGGACGGGATCAGGGAACGAAAACCAGATCGGCGGTTCTAAAAAGAGATATTTTATACTATATTATTTTGGAGTCCAAGCATGAGATCTCCATAAAAGCAACTAAAACATGTTAAGGGCGGAGGATAAAGATGCAGGAAACAACAACTGTGAAAATAAAAAAATGTCCATATTGTTTTCGGAAAATATCCAATGATGAAGTGGGATTTTTGCTGCGCCCCGACGGGGCCAGATTTTTGTCGCCGGCCTTAAACGAGGTGGTTGCACCTAAGACAGATCTTTCTTATTTATATTTCTGGAATGCCATGGGGGTTCCGGAGGAACAGGTGGACGCCAACCGGGTGTATATTGATAACCAGATTATGACTGAGCTTAACCAGGAACTGACTGCTTCCGGCCATGAGCTGGCAGTCAAACATTTTGACCCGGACAGTTTCGGGTATTCCTTTCATGTGGAGGAGGGGGCGGTGACCCTTTATTCCAATACCATGCTTTGTCCGTACTGTCACAATGAGCTTCCGCAGAATTTTTTCCGCTATGAGATGCTCATGATCGGTCTGGCGGGCAGCGTCGCATCGGGCAAGACCGTTTATCTATCCTCTCTCATGATGAACAGCTTTGACGCCATGCAGCGGGAGAATCTCACGGTACGGAATGCCGGGGGCAATCCCAATGACAGCTACCGGATGGAGATGGAAAGGAACGCCGAGAGGCTTCTTCGCCGGGGAATCTGTCCGGAATCCACCAACAAGACTTTCCGGAAACCTATATTTCTGGAGATTACTTACCGGGTCAGCGAGCAGGTGTTTCATCTGCTGACAGCCATCTATGACGTGGCAGGAGAGCTGATCCGCGAGAGCGCCGGCGTGGGCCGGACAGGCTTTGTACGGTACATGGACGGATATATCTGTCTGGTGGACCCGGCGCAGATGCATTTGGAGCATTCCTTTATCACCAAACAGATTCCTGACGAGGAACGTGTCCTTGATAAGCTTCACCTCATGACAAAAGAGGAGCAGATTTCCATTCAGAGGATGAGCAACCAGAATGGCAAGCAGGTCATGAGTCAGGATGATTTTCTTGTGGAACGTGCCGTCAGCGATGAGTACATTTATGAGAGAAAGGCGGAGACCATTCTTGAGGCCATCCGTACCGGTGTGGGCGACCATGAGCTGGGTAAGAAATATATGGCGCTGACCATAGCCAAGAGCGATCTTTTGGAGGAACTGGGGGAGATTCGCGGCTTTCGGGGAAGCAGCCTTCTCTTTGAGCGCAACCGGCCGGTGTATGGCTTTATGAATATGGATCATCATTTCCTGCGCCAGGAGATATTAAAACAGATTTTTGACCAGAAAGTTTTTCGCTTGCAGCGGAATCTGGATGATTATAAAGAGAGCAGTCTGTTTGCGGTTTCCGCGCTGGGCTGCGAGACAGAGGAAGTTAGAGATGAAGAAGGGGAAATGACAAAAACCGTTGGAAAAGTACGGCCAATCCGGGTGGAAGAACCAGTGCTCTGGATGGTCATGAAATATATGCAGGAAAGAGGGTGGCTTGAATGACATCGGAATATTTAAGACATGAGTATACGTGGTCCAATCACTGTATCACAGGAAATGTGCTGGGATGGGGGATGACGGCGTCTTCCTGTCCCAAAGACAGGGACATGTTGCGGGAACTGGAAAAAACGACTTCGGCGGCGGAACCGGAGCGAGCAAAAGGGACTCCTGTGGAGGAGCTTTCCTTCGTCCCGGGCTGTGGTTTCATAAAGATGACGGTGATTCCGTGGGATTCCGGTGAAGACAACCGTAAAAATAAAAAGGTCTTTCTGTATCAGCCTAAAGAAACGTCCGTCGGGCCGGAGGTGTATATGGCGCCGCAGGGTATCTGGGAGGATGAGGCCCAGAAAGGATATCTTGCCCCGGTGAATATGGAAGCGAGGACAGAACGGCCGGAAGATATCTTCATAGAGATGCAAGTATACGACAGACTGCCTGATTTTCTGCGGGCGGTCTTTTGGTGCCTGTTCGAGAAAAAGCAGGGATTGAATTTCGCAGCCCCTTCCTGGAAGCAGAAAGAATTTGCCGGAAATGCCGGAAAGCTCATGTATGCCATCCACTGTATTCTGCCGGAGTCTTTGCGGAAAAAAGCGGGCTATGTTTCGTATACGGAACAGCCGGTGAGCCGGGAATCATTTTATTTTTCCAAAGAGCCTTGTGGGGAGAATTGCATCAATTTATCAGATTTTGAAAAACAGGAATTTCCGCCGGTTGTCTCGAAGCTGGAAGAATATTTTTTCTATCATCTATCAGAGCTTCTCGTGAAAAAAGACGCGATCTATGACAGATTCTGGTCAGAGGCGGAGCGGTATTTAAAGACCAGCACCGGAGGGAATGAAGAGAGAAAGCTTCAGTGGCTGTTTTATATGTTTTGCCAGAAGAACGGGGGAGAGCCGCTTGATAAAAATGATCTCCTTCCGGGCATACCGGAACTGTTTTACTGGGCGTCCAGAGAACCGGCATTGGAAGAAACTGCCGGTAAAGTGCGAACTTTATTACATAAAGAACGTTTTACCCAGGAGGAAAAAGAAGAATATATCCGTATCCTGCTGGAAGGCTTTACAAAACGGGCCCAAGAACCGATTTGCGGGGAGCTTGACTGGATCTTGTCTTCCCTGTATGCGGACAGACGGAAATATTTTCAGGAACAGCTTGCCGTCATTGAGGAAAAGAATCCTTTGATCTATGCGTTGCTGTTGGCACATAATACCGACAAGGAAGGCGCATGGCAGCAGGAGAATTTTAAAAAGAACACCACCTCATTTTCCAGAATGCAAAAATTTGTGGGGACGCTTGAGAAAGCGGAGATTCCTTCGGAAGTAAAGAATCAGATTATTCTTGCGGGCATTCATCTGCTCAATGAGAATCTGTTTAAGAAAGAAAACTATACCCAGTTTGACGCGCTGATGCTTCGCCTTTCCCGGAAGGACCAGTGGGTGGAAATCTTAAAAGATTTTGTCGCCAATCAACTGGGACCGGAGGCGGAGAATCTGGATGACGCCCAGTTGAAAACTGCTTGCTATGTGGAACAGCTCTTAAAAAAGTATGCACCTGAGGAGGTGTCCGGAGTGCTGGCTGAGGAACAGAAAAGGCGCCGGAAAGAGGAATTTCCTGCGGTGGCGGCTGTCGGGGAAGCGGAATACGAAGTGCAGGAGGAAGAAGAGGAGATGGAAGAGACGGAACCTGGCACGCTGAAGGAAGCTCTGTTTGTGGTATATCCCCAGGGAGTTCTTACCGGCTGCGCCCTCTATCTCTGTAATTATTCGCTGATGATCGGTCACTGGAAGATTGCCGTGGGGATGGCAGGTATATGGCTGCTTCTGATGCTGAACTTCTATTATCTGATGATGCACAAGGAAAAAAAATACCCGTTCTGGAAGAATCTTGGTATGTGTGTTCTGGAGGGATATGTGATAGAATTTATTGCGTCCCTGTTTTTATCCCAGAAGATTCGACTGTATTATTTTATCATTCTGGGTATTGCGGCCATTGCCGTACAGGTGTTTAACATTTTCAGGAAAAGAGTGGAAGAAGAGGAAGGATAAATGAAAACACAGGATAACGCAGATCGTTTTCTGGAAGAAATAGAAAAAAGATTGTCCGGAGTACAAAAGAACAGAAAACCCTTTTCTCAGTTTCTGGAAGAAAAAATGGATCAGTTTGATTACAGCAACACATCCCTTGCCAAAAAAGTTTTTCATCGTGTGGAGAAAAAGGGAGAGGATGTGGTCCGCTATGTGCCGGTGACCAGACAGACCATTGGGGCCTGGCTGAAAGGTTCCATGCCGTCCTCCAGGGAGATATACATTACGTTGGGGAAGGCCTTCGAGATGGGACTGGAAGAGATCAATTATGTGCTTCTGGAGACTTATATGGGCTACGGACTTTACTGTAAAAATATTGAAGACGCCCTCTGGATTGCTCTTATCAACGGTCTTTTTTCCATCGATGAGATGGAAGAGGTGAAAGAACATATCGAGGAAATGTTGTCAGAGGAGCCGGAAGAATCAGAAAGCCGGAGTCTTCCGACCATGGATTTATGGGTAATGCTGTCTCAGGCAGGTTCTCTGGAACAGTTTTATAATATTGTCCGTATGTACCGGGAAGAATTTAAAGATGGAGCCAAAAGGTTCGGCCAATGTCTGGAGGAAGTGATAGAGGAGGAATACGGCTATTATGAGAAAGCTGCCTGGCTTCTCAGGGATATCGGCTGTATGCACTGTGAGGCTCAGTTTTCCAAAATTAAGGCGGGCAAGGCGGTTGTGACGCGGGAGTGGCTGCTTCGGTTTTGTATCGCTTTGCAGCCGAGCGTGGAGTCCATTGAGAAATTGCTGGCCAAGGCGCAGATGGAGCCGCTTGGGATTACGCCTGCGGAGATTATCATTGAGATGATTGCCAAATATAAGGCGGATTCCGTGGCCGACAGTCAGCAAATCTGGATGCTCATTGAGTCCGTGACCAAAGAACTGCGGGAAAAGGGTTATGAGATAGAGGATGATTTATGCCGTAAATATGACTCAGTCTATGATGTGCCGTTTCAGCAGAAATGGTGGTTTTCTGCCTGCGTGGGGCATCAGCTCCTGGAAAATCAGAAAAAGAAGGATTACGGCTATGAAAAGAACGGATACTGCCGCTATATCATGGTGGATCAGGTGCTTTTCGATGACATGAACCGCAGTAAGAAAAACATGGCGTTCCGAAAAAATGCGGACCGCTTCCTGAAAGGAGAGACGCCGTGGCAGGAAATCGGTGACTGGCAGGAAGTACCTGCGCTCTCCATTGAAAAAGGATTTCAGCCGGATACCTTTGATTTGGAAAAGTTTGAAGACTATTGTTACATGCGCCGTCCGAGCCGGTTTTCCAAAGACTTTATCATGAATGACGTCTATTTTTATTCTGCCCTGCTTTACTCTGTCTGGACAGGAAAATGTTTTCAAAAAGATTTTGAGGAAGCCGAGGTGGAAGAACTCTGGGAAGAATTTGCCGTCAATGGTCTCAAAGCGGACGGTTTGCTCCGTATATTGAAAGCGAATCTCCTGCCGGGGGCGAAATATCAGGAAGTCTGTGATATCGCCCATATGCTGGACGCGCTGTTTGCAATGTAATGAATATGAATTCTCGCAATATGTAATAAGAATGAGTCTTTGCAAAAAAGAGACGAGCGCAATTTTTTCAAAATTATATATGAGAAAGAATTTCCGCAAAAATAAAGAAAAAGAATGTTTGAATTAAAAAATGAACTGTGATATGCTCCTGTTAACATAAGTAGAACAGGAGCTGATTTTTTATGTCAATTTTATCGCAGATAGGCATTGTTGTACTCATAGGATGCATTATTTTTATATTGATTCGTTCCAATAAGACGCTGAAAGAAGCCTCTGAGGAAGGAGAACATTTCGTGGATGAATGGGCGCTCCGTCAGCAAAAGAAGGAAGAGAGGGCATTGGAAAAAGAGGAACGCCGCCAGGAGAAAGAAGAGCCGATCCAGGAGAAAGAAGAGCCGATCCAGGAGCAGGATTGGGAAGTGGATGATGACGGAGACCAGGAAGATAGCAAGAGCAGAGAGAAAATCATTTCCCTGGATCAGTATAGGAATACCGGTGTCATCCTCGTTCAGATGGATGAGAGGCGCCGGCCGGTTGCCCGGGTCCGGGTGACGAAGCTGCCTTTTACCATCGGGCGGAGCCAGGAAAATATGCTGGTATTGGACGATCTCTGTGTGGCGAGAAAGCACTGCCGGATTGTGGAGCGGAATGGAGCATTTGTTTTAGAAGATGTGGGAACCGCCAACAAGATTTTCGCGGGTGGAGCTGTCACAGACCATGTGGTGCTGGCAGACCAGAGCACTTTTTATATAGGAAATGTAGAATTCAGGGTGGAGATGGACATGAACAGAAGCGGAAGTACCCATCTGTATCAGGGAGCGGGAGAACGATATTATGAATAGCAGAGCGGAGACAAAACAAAAAGCGTTTTCTATGGAACGTTTTGTCTGGGAAATACAGAGAGCTTTTTATTCATTTAAAAATAGTCCAGTGCTGGCAATCCTTCTTTTCCAGATTGCCGCGTTTATTGTGGTACATGCCAAGGGAGCCGGAACCATTTACCGGGACATGATTGGAATTTTGTTTTTAATTACCCTGGTTTCCTGGTTTTTTACTTCGGTGATCCACGGAAATAAAAAGATTTTGATCTGCGCCCTGCTGCTTCTCACGGTGGGAACCATGCTGCAGTGCATCATGGAGCAGGAGCAGATTATCAAGAATCCGGAGCTTCTTGAAAACGGTAATCCGGCGGCAGAGCTGCAACTGCAATATTTGCTGGGCTTTGCAGCTGCCTTTGTGGCAGCGGGCTGTTATCTGAAATGGAAACAGATATCTAAAATGCGTATGTGCCGGATGCTGGTTCTTGTATCTTTGGTCTTGTCCGTGGTTACCTTGATTGCGTCCAGAGCGGTGGGAAATGTGCGTAACTGGATTCATATCGGAGGAATGTCCATTCAGACCACGGAAATCGTAAAAGTTTTATATGTTTTGATTGCCGCCGCGCTGCTGGGAACCACGGAGAAACCGTCAAAGCAGCGGATTCGGGTGTTTTACGGAATCACTGTGCTGGAGATTCTGATGCTGGCGGCGCAGAGCGAATTTGGAACCATGCTGTTGCTTTTGTTCATTTTTCTGACCTTTGTTTTTTTATTTATTCCGGACATAAAAGTTTTTATTAAAACCGTTGCGGTCATGACAGTGCTGGCAGCACTGGTGATTGTGACGGGAATCCAGCTTAGCAAGCTGGCTGATGCGGGATCTTTTATCGGAACCAATCCGTTATCTTCCTTTTTCCTGTCCAATTATGACAAGATCGCCAACCGGTTCATTTACTGGCTGGATCCGGAAAAGGATGCGCTGGGGCTCGGATACCAGCTTCTTAAAGCGAGAGAATCTATTGTGCTGGGAGGTTGGTTTGGGACGTCGTCGGTGACAGATCTTCCAGTAATGACCAGTGATCTGGTGTATCCGGCGCTCATACAGCGCTGCGGCATGGTTTTTGCGATTCTTGTTTTTTTCATTTTTATTTTGATGTGGCTGGAAGGAGTCCGACTGTTTATAAGAAAAGCGGACCGCTACCATCAGGCGGTGGGAGCGGGATTTGTGTTCATGCTGTTTGACCAGGCATTGATCATCATCGCCGGCAGTACGGGACTTTGTCCGTTGACTGGTATCACCCTTCCGTTTATTTCAAGCGGAGGAAGTTCGCTGGTAGTTACTTTTATGATGGTCGGCGTGATAATTGCCGTATCCAGCAACGTGAAATGGAAAGGACTGACAGACAATGAAGAAGAGTTTTTTAAAGAGAACGCAGTTTTTACAAAGTGCTACGCTCATCTGCGTCATCTTAATGATCATATCCCTCATCCGAATCTCCGCGCTGCTGCCGGGCGTCTCCGAGGAGGCCGACAGACAGAAACAGGAGGCAAAGGAAAGCACATATCAAAAGGAGTACGTCCGGGGCAAAATTTTAGATCGAGAGGGAAACATTCTCGCATCGTCCGAAAAGCCGCAAAGCAAAAGGATATACAGTGACCCTTACGCTTTTTCCAATGTCATCGGATACTGGTCCATAAAATATGGTACATATGGCATTGAAAATACCATGAATGATGTACTGACCCACAGTGCCTCCAGTGAGGAAGACAAGCGAGGCGCCGATGTGTCGCTGACGCTGGACAGTAACCTCCAAAAGAAAGCCTATGATTTGATTTCAGACTTTACAGGATCGGCGGTAGTATTAAACGCAAAGACCGGAGAAATCCTTGCTTTGGCGTCTTCTCCGTCTTTTAACGCCAACTCTTTGGAAGATGACTGGGAGGAAATCAACAAGCAGGAAGGTGTGTTTTACTCCAACGCTTATCAGAATCCCGTGGTGCCGGGGTCGGTGTTCAAGCTGGTCACTTCTAAAGCGATTCTGGAAGCAGGTATCGACGATGAGGAAGTGGAGGACAATGGAAAACTGGTCATAAATGGCCAGACAATCCGGAATTATGGGGGAACGGCTTACGGTACCCTTACATTTGAGGAAGGTTTTGTGAAATCTTCTAACGTATACTTTATGGATCGGGCGCTGGAGATGGGCGGTCAGGCGCTTCAGGAAGCGGCGGACAGTTTCTTGATCGGACAGGATATCGAGCTTGATTTTGCCACTATTAAGTCCACCTTTAATTTGGGAGATTATGAGGATAATGTCATCGCTTCCACAGCTTTCGGTCAGGGGGAGACTCTGATTACACCGCTTCACATGGCAATGATCGTCCAGAGTATCGCCGGTGATGGGGAAATGTTGAAGCCATATCTGATTCAGTCAGTGGTCAACGGAAGAGGAAAGACTACCCAGGAAGGAAAGTCAGAAGTACTTACAAAGACCATGGATAAAAAAATCGCAAGAAGAATCCGTGAAGTGATGACCGAGGCCGGAGAGTCCTACGGTTTGGAAACGGTGGGAGATGGTTATAAGATTGCCGCCAAGACAGGAACGGCGGAGCGGGGAGACGGCTATAATAATGCCTGGCTGGTGACCTTTGCGCCGGCGGACGACCCGCAGTATGTCGTTGTACTTAACAACCTGAAAACAAAGGAGATTGGAAAATCTCTGACTTCTGTGGCTGAAAGCCTGTATGAAATATTATTCGAGGAATGAAAACAACAGACGGGAAGCCGGAAGGAACGCCGGCTGCGTTGTCAGGCGCCACATCGTTTCAACATTTCCTGGAAATCATAAAGGGAAAGCTCCCTGGATGGATTCCGTCCGGTTTCCAGTAATTGGCAGACTGCCGACGGCAGGGCCTCAATATGGTTTTCCTCAATCAGGTCATAAAGAAGATAGGTCAGTTCCTGAATAAGAAACGGCTGCCCTTTAAGATCAGGGGAAACATCATAGGAGAAACGAAGCTGATACATCGGATAAGGATTCCTGAGAAAATAATAACAGTAGGTGTAATCCACTAGTGTCACCGCATAGTCTTCATGGTATCGGGAGATAATCAAATTGGAGGAATTGAGGTCAGTGTACAAAACACCGTGTTCCAGCAGGTAAGCGAGAACATCCGCGGTTTTTTGCAGAATACGGCACAACTCTTCCATGGAAAAAGGGGTGTCCGGAACCGGGCGGGAACAATCTTCCATGCACAGGGTCAGAGCCCCTGTTTCCAGGCCTGGAAGACGGAAATCATCCCGCAGCCAATAATAAATGGGAATGGAAGGATGCCGCAGGGAAGACAGCGTCTCATATTCATCATAAAAAGCCTGTCTAACTGCGGTATCTTTTGTTATAATAGATTTGAGAATATAGCGATGTGCTTCATCTGCCGCCCGGTACAGGGTGATATCCTTTTTCTTTTGAAAAAATGTAATGGATGTAAATTCTGTGGAAACCATAAGAACCTCCGCTTGTTTATAATGAAGACAGTGTAACATAAAGGATGGAAAATGGCAAACACCGCGGCGGATTAACGCAGCAGGAAAGGAAGAAAAAATGTATACATATACTCGCAGAGCACAGTATCATGAGACCGACCAGATGGGGATTATTCATCATTCCAATTATGTGAAATGGATGGAGGAGGCGAGAATCCGTTTTCTGGAAGAAATGGGGATTGATTATCGAAAGCTGGAGGAAGACGGCATCATTTCTCCCATAGTGGAGATATCGGTGAACTATAAAAAAACTTTGAATTTTGACAATGAAGTGAAGATTGGTGTATTTGTGAAGAAGTACAACGGAGTGCGGATGGAGTTGGGATATGAGATGAGAAATCTGAAAGACGACGAAGTATGTACCACCGCTTATTCAATGAGCTGCTTTACAAAAGACGGAAACATCGTTTCTCTGAAAAAGGAGAAACCGGAATTGGATACAAAAGTACGGAAGTACATGAAAGATAATTCGCCAGTAGGCAGCAGATAATCAGAGGAAAATCTGTGAAGGAAGCATCATGAGGAAGATGATGCAGAGAAATGGATAAAAGGATAGAGAAACATAAAAAGGAGGGCGACGGGTGGCTTTCTATTTTGCAAGTGAGAAAAACAAAAGAGAGGTCAATGAGGACAGCTATTGTCAGATGGAGCTTCGCATCAATCTGGAGGCATCCATCAGCGCCATGGTGGTGGCCGACGGCATGGGCGGTCTGGCCGGCGGCAAGTTTTATTCGGAGGCAGCGCTGGAATTGTGGTACCAGGGACTTTTGGATACCATGATGGGAGAGAATTTTCGGGATTGTTCCCTCTACCAGCAGATTGAAGCTCTGGCAGAGTTTTCAGAGAATATATTTGAAAAAATCAACCGGAAGCTTTATAAAAAAGGGCTGGACACAGGAGCTAAGGGCGGCACAACTCTGTCATCGGCCATTCATTTCTGGGATACCTGGATTATTGCAAACTGCGGAGACAGCCCGGTGTATGGTATGAAAAACGGAGAACTTTCTCTTCTTAGTGAAATTCAGAATGTGGCCAGTCAGATGGTGAAAAAAGGAACCACGAAGGAGGGAACGACTCTTTTTTATCAGAATAAGAACAGGCTCACGGAATATCTCGGAAAAAGGGGAGAAGTCCATCCCTGTTGTGTCCGACTGCCTCAGGAAGCGGCGGACTTGATTCTCATGGGATCTGACGGAGCTTTTGGCAATCTGTCCATGGAGGAAATCAAACAGATTCTCAATGCCGGGAGGCCGTCCCAGCAGATGCTCACGGAACTGTTTGATCAGGCAAAGGCATCGGGCGAGGATGACAATCAGACGGCCATTATTTTTGTCAGAGAGGAAACCATGCCGATGGAAGTTTTACAGGAGGACTTGTATCAGGATTTACAGTTGGGAGACGCATTTCAGGATGTGGTGGCTCCGTTTGGCTCTTATACGGAGATTCCGGAGGAAAAGCAGGAGTTTAGTTTAAAAGATAAACTGCTCCGGCGCCATTTTGCGGGAGGAAAGGAAAGATGATTTGCTATTTTGAGGAGGGAGAAACTTTCACATGGATCCGTGACCGCGAGCGTTCCGGGAAAGAGCTGGTCATCCCTCTTAAAATGTTAAAAGAAAGTCACAGAACCGGAAATAAGCAGGCGATGATTGCCAGCGATATCCGTACCGGAAAAAAATATTTTGTGAAGGTTCTGTTTTGCAGCAATCTGGAACAGATTTATGTGGAGAAAGAAAGTAAGGTACAGCTCTATTCTCCTTATGTCATCCGGATTTACGGGGGAATGCTGGATGAAAAGAATAAAAGATTTATTACCCTGGTGGAATATATTAATGAAAGAGATTTATCTGATCTGGTGAGCAGCCATGGCATTGCCGGCCGTACCTGGAATGAAAAAATAAAAAGTTGCCATACCATTGCGCTGAAGTTCCTTTACGGCATCGACCACTATATGTCCATGCACCGGCAGGACCCTATCGTACATCGGGATTTGAAACCGGAAAATATTCTGGCGTCGCCGGATGGCGGCACCGTAAAAATCATTGACTTTGACTGGGTGCATCTTCACGCATCCAATGTGACTGTCATGACCAGACGGGAGCAGAAAGGAACACCGGGCTACGCAGATCCTCGCTACTGGAACAGTTACATTTGCCGGAAAGAGATGGACATTTATTCTGCCGGTCTGGTTCTTTATTTCCTGTATACCGGGCATCATCATTTCTTTGGAAACGAGGAATTGCAGCGATATATGGTGGGAGACGATTACGCCTATGAATTAAAGGAAATGCCGGGCATTGACGAGCGGCTGGTGCGGATCATTGCGAGGATGATTGCACGGGAAGAGGAACGGTACGGCGACATCCGGGAGGTTATTGCGGATATGGAAAGCTATTTAAAATTCGTGGGTCGTATGCCGGAGCTGCCGGAGCTGCTAAAAGAGAGGGACGATGGGGATACCATTCGTTTTTCTTACAAGGTCGGGGATGTGAAGTACAGTCCCTATATAAAAAACTACCGTTTTGTTCCCATTGAGTTTGGCAGGAAGCAGGAGCGCAGCCAAAATGGAAAAATGAGCGGTCATATCATGTCCTTTTACCGAACCGGAGAAAAAATCCGCGCGGTGATCCTCCATGAAGACTGTCACAAAATAACGGAAAAAAAGAAAGATCATGTCAGTGAGGAAGACGTTTTCTCTTATATGGGGACCAATATCGAGGTTTTGCAGATAAAAAAGCGAGTGTAGAGAAGCAAAAAGCGAGTGTGGAGAAGTAAAGAAGCGAGTGTAGAGGAGGCATACATGAACGAGAAATGGAATCCGGAGATTCCTCTGGACATACAGAAACAGTTTACAAGAGAAAAAGAACAGGCATTTACCCTGTATCTTGACTTTGTGGTGGACGGGACAGCGTCCATGTATACAATTTTCCCGGCGGTCTACTACGCCGCGGCACATTTTCTGGAATGTCTGTCCAAATATGAGGTATATCCCATGGTGGGACTGACGGTCATCCGAAATGAGCAGCAGGGCGAGGAGACGGAGAGGGCAACCTTTGAGAATGGCGAGTATTTTACGGCAGAGATTCCGTTCTTTTTAAAGAAACTGAAAGGTGTGCAACTTTACGGCGGCGGGGACGATGGAAAAGAATCCGTGCATACCGCCATCGGGAAGTCTTTGAAAAAGTTTCCGTTCCAGGGACGAAACCGGGCGATTTTTGTTTTTACCGACGCCTACGGAAGTAACGATTATGAAGAATATGTAAAAGATCCGCTGGGACAGGTAATTTTCTTCTCCACGGAGGAAATGAGCGAGGAAGATTTCCGGTTCTGCTTCATGCAGGCAGACGGCGAGCTGGACGAAGAGGCGTCCCCGATGTTTCTTGACATTGAGAAATTATTGAAACCGATGAGTACGGAATTTTTAGATAACATTGTAAAGCCATTGAAGGATTTGATGAAGGGAGTATCGATTGGTGCTTGATGAAAGAAAAACCGTAGGGATGCTCAGGGGATCCAAGGAGGAGCTTTTCGACCAAGGACATCCGGTCGTCCGGCAGCTTAGAGAGATTCCGGGGCTGGTTTTTCCCGATGAGATGGAGAGGCTGCCTTCGTCGGCGGTCTCCTTAAAACAGTTGTTTACGAGAAAACAGATGGATGAAAACCATGTGGACTGTCTGATTCTTTACCGGATTGCCGATGGAGCGCTGCGCATTTTAATGAAACTATCTGAAAAAGGGATTTGTCCCGGTCTCATTGAAATCGGAGACATCTATGTGGAATTGCTGCCGGGTAGCGTGCAGGTATACCTGACCCATCCCGAGAAGTTTCAGCTTCTTCATTTTGAGCAGGATTATGAATGGTATCCGGAAGATGAAAGGCTGTTTGGTGATTTGGAGCTTTTTGACGCGGACGCTCAGAAGCAGGCGGACGTGCGGCTTATTTATAAGATTCTGGTGGCAAGCTCCAAAGGAAATGTAAAGCTGCCTCCAAAATTCACGGAGGTAGATTATTCGGAGTTATTTTATAAGGCGCTGCCGGACGAGTGGAAGCAATTCTTTGCCACACAGCCGGACTGCGACTACGGCGCCATGGAGAAACTGCTTTCCCAGTGTATTGAGATGGAAGAAAGCTTTGCAAAAGAAGCCCGGGAAAAGCTTGATGAAAAAGTACAAAAAAAGATTCAGGAGCAGGAACTGGCTTTGGAAGGAAAAAACAACGTGCCGGCAGAACAATCCGGCCGACATATTTTTTCCGTCATCGTTCTTCTCAGGACGGAACTGGATGACTGCAGAATCATGAGCCGGATGCTGTATCGGCTACAGGATGAGCTGGAAACAGAGGCGGAGCTTTCTCATTGGGAATGGCAGCAGGCTTTTGTCTTTGGAAACGGCAATATCGCAGTGAAAGAATTCGCTTTTTATCCACCGGGATTTCGCTGCCAGTGTGAACAGGAAATTAAGGACTATTCCGCCGGGGAGGCGCTGATCATCGCCGCCAATTTGATGGGCGAGACAATGGAACGGTACGGCCATGTGGGCAGCCGCCGGGGACGCCATGAGGCAAACAGAAGAAAAACAGCGCGGGAAGGAAACATTTTCCGCATGTACGCGTTGGCGGACGGCCGTCTGAAAAATGACCGGGTCTTCCAGGCCGCTCTGTCCCTGATTGCCGCCCGGCAGCAGGAAGGGATGGAATTCTATCTGCTGGCGGGAGAAGAAAGCCAGTGCGAGGCATGTCAGAAACTGGGGAATCTTATGAGACAGCAGGAGGAAATTTTAAAACTTAAGGAGACACTGATTTAATCTATATTCATCAAAAATACAAAGCATGGTGTATGGATATAAAACAACAAACGTTCAGTGACATTGAATATTCCAATCGCAGAAGAAAAACCAAACGGGAATGATGAGCATTTATCA
>CAYULX010000026.1:0-29874 GCA_964445535.1 uncultured Eubacterium sp. | reverse complement strand
GATATCCCGCATACTGTACCACGTCCGGATTATCGTAACCGTTTAAGAAGATACGATCTTCCGGTACAAATACATCGTCAAAGATGGTCAGGGACTCATTGTCACCGTTTTTATTAAATGGAGCTTCCAGATGTTTTCTCTTATGATGACGTCCCGGCAAAGCCATAAGTTTCAGTCCATCCCAGTCAGCCGGAAGGGCGAAGGAGATAGCATAGCCTTCGTCGCCGCGTCCCATGAACTTAGTCGGCGTCGCAATAATCTCGTCCACATAAGGGGCACAAGAGTTACAAATCTTGGCGCCGCGGACAATGACACCTTTACAAGGTTTTCCGTCGATGCCGATGCCATCCACATCTGTCTTGATGACATGCAGGAACATATCCGGATCTGGCTGCTGATGAGCGCGTTTATATTTGGCATTGCGGCTGCCCTTTACGTCTGTCTGCGCACAGTTACAGACCAGATCATTTTCCTGACAATACTGAAGATACTTATTAAATCTCTCATGATAATTGGTTCCTGTGGCCTGGTCGCAATCATAAGATACCACGGCGATGGCGTTTAAGGCGTCAGTTCCCATACATCTTTGCATACAGCCGCCCACATGATGACAAATCAGACGAGTCATCAGCTGTTTATTTAACAGGTCTTCTTTTGACTGATGAATGTGGGTACAACGGTTGATGGTCTCGCCGGTCAGGTGTGATTTTGCCGTACAGACGTCCGCATATTCCGGATCGTTTGCCATTTTATAGCATTGCTCCATTACCCAGAAACCAGACTCATTCCACGGGCCCATTCTGTCCACACATTTACCATCCAGATAAATATTCGGTTTCATTTTTTTCATTCGCTCAATATAAGCTTCATATGTTCCAACTCCCATAGTAACCTCCTTTTAATTAATATTTGTTCTATATTTTAGAAACGCAATTTCCATGCCAATACCTTCTGACAACAGAAAAATATACTGTTTTCCGGAAAACACCATAAAAGATTAACAAAAACTTAGCAGTTTCTCAGTATGTTTCGATGAAATCTTCTCGATTTTCCAGAAAAACGTACAGTGTTCTGTTCGAAAAACGAACACAGGAACTATTTTTATTCCAATTTTCTGCAGTAAAATCCAGAATTTCTTCAAAATCTGTCAGAAAATGACTAGTATTTACCTCCGGTAAAGAGACTTTTTGCCATCTCATAGACTTCCGGACTCACATCGTCGGTCACCGTCACCTTCTCTATGAACGGAAAAACGGCATGGACTTTCTTTTTGATGACGCCGTTTACCGTATCGTTCATGGACAGACATCCCCGGCACTCGCCAAGAAGACGGATGGTCAGTTCATTTCCTTCCACATCTACCACCTCGGCGGCGCCTCCATGCTCACCCAGATATTGATTGATATCCGCATCAAAAAAATCAGACAATTTTTCCAGTAATTCATCGGTTTTTATTGTTTCTGACATAGCTGCGCTCCTTTTCTAATTTTTTTAATATAATTTCTCCAGTAATTTATGATCATTGATCTCCTTCGGCGGCTTGATGGCATTCCGGTCAATCTTGTTATTAAAATTTCTCGGAAATTCATCGAGACGGATAAAACATGTTGGCACCATGTAATAAGGAAGAACTTCTTTCATTTTATCCTTCAAATCCTTCACATCCACATCAACATCAGAGGTAAAGTACCCACACAGTATATTGACGCCTCCTGCATCTGGAAAAGCTTTTACTACCACTTCTTTGATGGCGGCGCATTTCAGCGCTGTAGATTCTACCGCTCCGCTTTCCACCCGAAAGCCCCGGATTTTGTACATATTATCTTTTCTTCCTATGTAACGAAGATTTCCATCTGCATCCTGACAGACAATATCATTGGTCTTAAAGAGCCTCTGAAACTCCGATTCACTGCTAAACGGATTTTTGATATACTGCTGCTTGGTGAGATTCGGCTTTTTCAAATATCCTCTGGATATCTGTGGGCCAGCCAGCCAAAGTTCTCCCTCCTGCCCCGGCTCCACCTGATTCCCTTTCTCGTCCACAATGTAACCCCGGAAGGTAGGATTCAGAGTACCTATAGGATAAGAAACCTCATTTCCTTCAATCTCATAAGCAGAAATCAGAGAGCAACACTCGGAAGCCGCATATACATTGATAATACGATACGGCTGTTTTTCCAAATGCCGCACCTGCTCACTACCTACTAAAAGCACCCGAAGATGAAGACCGGATACGTCCTCTTTCATAAATTTTGTTGCCATATGCGGCGGGAGAAAGGCAATGGTGATCTGTTTTTCTCTGTAAAACTCCACGATCATATGCATCTTTCTCCGCCGGTATTCCGGAATGATCTCCAGTGTCGCGCCCACGGAAAGAGAGGAAAAAATATCAAAGATCGACGCCACAAAACTGAAACTGGAAAAGACGCAGGTTCTGTCATTTTCGTTAAATCCAAGCCGATAAAAATTACTGATGGATGCAGTCACATTTCCATGTTCCAGCATCACGCCTTTCGGCTTTGAAGTGGAGCCGGAAGTGTAAACTACCACAGCCAGTTTATTTCTCTCAGACTGATTGATGTAATGCATGTCCCTCTCCCACGGCAGTTTTTTCAGATAGTCTCTCGTAAGAACAATGTCCCAGCCGCAGTCTTCCTGCAGAGAGCGGTTCCTGGCTTCCGGATAACAGTCATCGAGAAAACAATAGGCTCCTCCCGCTTTCCAGATTCCCAGCATGCTAATGATAGACACCGGCTGTCTTCCCGCCTGGATCGCCACAACGTTTTCTTTGCGCAGTCCGGTTCTCATGAGATATCTCGCCAGAAAATTGCTGTATTCATCCAGTTCCTGATAGGTAATTTGACACTTGTCTCCTGAAACTGCAATTTTGTCCGGGCAAAGCTGCGCCGTCCTGTGAAAAATATCACAGAAAGTGTTCTGAAAAAATATCTCTTTATTGTCTCTCAGTTCTTCGGAGCGTGATTTCATTTTTGCCTCTCCATCTTTGTTGTGTTTTTTTGACAGGTTTCCAACAGGCTGGTTTTAACCTGCGCTTAAAGTCATCAGTCAATGACGCCCTTTCCTTTTAAGGCTTCAATTTCCGCATCAGTATAATCCAGAAGCTGTTTCATAATAATCTCCGTATCCTGGCCAAGTCGTGGAGCTCCTCTCCATACTTCACCCGGCGTCTCGGACATTTTCGGCACGAACCCGAAGGCAGTAATATCTTCACCCAAAGTCTGATCTTCGTAAGTAACCCAGTCGCCTCGGTCTATCCAGTGTTCATCGGTCATAACATCGTTACAGTCCTTGATGATAGCGGCGCCAAGACGGTTATCTATGAGGATATCGATGGCTTCCTGCGCCGTGTGGCTCATGAAATAGTCGGCAAACATCTGGTCAAGCTCTTTTCCAAGATCGCTCTCCAGCGCTTCCCTGCTGCCGCCGGCTGCCTCATAGGAATATTTATCCAGATCAAAACCAAAACCTTTCATGACTTTATCATAAGAAGTTTTGCCGTAAGCGCCCAAGTTGATAAATTTGCCGTCTTTGGTAGGATAAATGCCTGCCGGCTGATATGTTTCCTGTTTTACGCCTTGTCTCTGCTTCTGGATTCCTTCTTTGGACCAAAGCGTAAAATTATCATCCATGACACGCATCCAGCTCTCACAGAGGGAAGCATCAATGACTTGTCCCTTTCCTGTCTTTTCCACATGGCGAAGTGCCATTAGAATTCCGCTGAAGGCAAACAGACCGGACAGATAATCTCCAACATATTGCTGTGCATAATACGGCGGTTTATCCTTAAATCCCTGCAACAGACACCAGCCGGATTCTGCCTGTGCCAGAGGGTCATAGCAGGCACGATTTAAATATCTGTCAATGCCACCAAAGGCAGGTGTACCAAATCCACTCACATGACAGATAACCAGCTTTGGATTTACTTCTAGAAGCATCTCGTCGGTGATGCCAAGTTTTTCAATCCAAACCATATTCTCGATCCAAACGTCCACCTGTTTAATCAGGGATAAGAAGATTTCCTTTGACTCCGGTACCTTCTTTAAATTGGTTTCCAAGCTAAAGCTTAATTTATTTCTTGAGTTCTGCGCCCAAGCACCGCTGATATGTCTGTCGTCTTCTTTTAACTGCGGCTGCTGATGTCTCGCCGTATCGCCGCCCACCTTCGGACGCTCCAAAGCAATGACCTCCGCGCCAAAGTCACTGAACATGGTTGCAGCGAAAGGGGCTGCCACCACGGTTCCGTTTAACAGCACACGGATGCCGCTAAGCGGCCCAAAGTCTTTTGTTAAAAGGGGCGCCGGTTTTCTCTCTAATTTTTCCCATCTATTCATATTACATTCTCCTATCTCTTTTTGAATCGAAAATATATTCCTATTTCCGATTATTTCATCACGTTTATGCTTTCGTTATTTAATTAACAAACTATTTCTTTTTCAGAGCCCCGCCGTTTTTATGACAGCAAAGGCTCCGTCTTCGGCTTTTCAGTGCAAATATTAGCACTCTGCCGGTTCGTTCATAATCATTCTGCCAACGGTTCCACCGGTCACTTCGATGATAGCTCCGTTTACATAGGAAGAAAGATCAGTGGACAGGAATTCCACCACGTTGGCGCAGTCTTCCACGGTTCCAAAACGTTTCATGGCCACATTTCTGAGGAAGGTTCCTTCTCCGGCTTTCTTATAATTCTCGATAAGACGTCCAGTAGCGATGAATCCTGGAGCGATACAGTTGGCGGTCACATTGTAACGTCCCACTTCCTGAGCGAGAAGTTTTGTATACTGCGCAATAGCCGCCTTGGCGGAACCGTAATGTGCGTAACTTCCGTCGCTGTTGGCCAACAATCCTCCCACGGAAATGACATTGACAACCTTGCCGTAACCTCTCTCTTTCATGCCCGGAACCACCGCATTGCAGGTATAGACGGTACCATAATAGTTTCTCTCTGTCACTCCATAGAATTCATCCCAGTTTAACTCGCTGGCTTTATTGGCGTCCGGAGCTCCCATGCCGCCGCCGGCGTTACATACCACAATGTCAATCGGACCAAGTTCTTTTTCAATCGATGCCACTGCAGCAAATACCTGCTCTCTGTTGGTAATATCCGCCTCTGCTCCGGCAGATTTTACACCCAAGGCACGACACTCATCCATGGTGGTATCTGCAGTCAGAAGTTTCTCTTCACCTGAAAATGCTTTGTAGGATTTTAAGTCGATATCAATAACTCCCACATCTGCACCCAATTCTGCCAAGCGTAATGCGTACGCCCGTCCCAAACCTCTGGCTGCTCCTGTTACTAATGCCACTTTTCCGTCTAATCTTTTCGGCATAATACATTCTCCTTTCATTTTCATTTGTATTATTTGTATTTTTAAGCGTCCCGGGATGCCAATCTTCCGATTGCCCCTCAGCGTCCCGTGAACACCGGTTCCCGTTTTTCAAGAAAAGCATTGACCGCCTCGGCGAAATCTTCCGATCGGGAACATTCCACCATGTATTTGCTTTCAGTTTCCGTGAAAGCGCTGATATCCTTATAAAAGAATTCCAGCAACATTTCTTTCTGTCTGCGAATGGCCAGCTGCGGCTTTGCGGCAAGCTCCAAAGCAAAATCCATGGTTTCCTCATAGAGTTTTCCTTTTTGGGCCAGCCGACTGGCAAGTCCCAGCGCATATGCCTCTTCGCCCCCCACCGGACGTCCCAGCATAATAAGTTCTTCTGTCTTTGCCGGTCCCAGAAGCTTGTACATGTAATAGATGCCTCCGGTATCCCCCGGCAGTCCCATATTTATAAAAGCCATGGACATTTTGCTGTCCGGCTCCATGACCCGAAAATCACAGGCGAGAGCCAGACTGCAGCCCGCTCCTGCCGCCGCTCCGTTTATCATGGCAATGCTGGGCTTCGGACAGCGGCGGATGGTCTCCGCCGTGTTTCCGGCCAGCCGGATGGATCGCTCCTCAATATAAGTTTTTGACTCAATGAGTTCCTTAAACTCCCGGATATTTCCGCCGGCGGAGAAATGTTTCCCCTCGCCAGTAAGTACGACCACACTCACATCATCGTTGATGACGCAGCCGCATATGGCATCTTTAATCTCCGCATAAATCGACGGGCCGATTGCGTTCGCAGATTTCGGAGAGTTTAGGGTAATCGTTCCAATTTTATTTTCTACATGAAATTTGATATATTGATACACAAACCTTCCCCTCTCTGTCACTTTCTCCGCCAGAAAAATATCTTTCAGAGAAAATGTTTTAACCCCACACTTCCATCAATTCAGGAATGACTTTGTACAAATCGCCGACGATACCATAGTCCGCTACTTCAAAAATCGGAGCGATCGGACTCTTGTTGATGGCGATGATGATATCAGAAGTCTGCATACCAGCCAAATGCTGGATGGCGCCAGAAATACCGCAGGCGATATAAATCTTCGGTTTTACCGTGGTCCCCGTCTGTCCCACCTGATGGGAGTGATCAATCCAGCCGGCATCCACCGCCGCACGGGAAGCTCCCACGACACCGCCAATCTGGTCGGCAAATTTCTGAATCAACTCAAATCCGGAAGCGTCTCCGAGACCTGCTCCGCCGGATACGATGATTTCCGCATCGGTCAAGGAAACCATATCTTTGGCTGTCTTGACAATCTCAATAATTTTTGTGCGAATGTCGGATTCCTGTAAAGTCAGAGTCACCGGAATCACCTCTCCGGTTCTTCCTTCCTGCATCGGCGCCTTGTCCATGACACCAGGCCTTACTGTGGACATCTGCGGGCGATGGTTCGGACACTTGATAGTTGCCATCAGATTTCCACCGAACGCCGGACGGGTCTGCAGGATTCCTTTTGTCTCCGGATCAATGTCCAGCTTTGTGCAGTCAGCGGTGAGACCGGTACTCACCCTCTTTGCAATCCTTGGAGCCAGGTCGCGGCCGATATGAGTGGCGCCGTATAATACAATCTCCGGCTTAAATTCATTGATGGCATCGGAAATTACTTTCGTATATCCGTCCGCCGTGTAGTTTGCAAGCAACGGACTCTCCGCTGTGTAAACCACGTCCGCTCCCGCTTCAAAGAGCTGTCTGGTCATATCAGAAAGTTCTTCTCCCAAAAGAATGGCACAGAGTTTTACATTTCCAATATCGGAAGCTAGGTCACGGCCTTTTCCCAGAAGTTCAAATACCACCGGTGTGATCGTTCCGCCTCTTTGTTCCGCAAATACCCAAACGTCTTTATATGCAGATAAATCTATTCCTTTGTTCTCAGCCATAACTTACCTTACCTCCTACAGATAATGTTTCTTCTTTAACTCTTCCACTACTTTTTCCGCAGTTTCCTTCGGGGTTCCCTCAATCATCATACCTTTCCCTTTTGGAGCCGGGGTAAAGGAACGGAATACTTTGGTCGGTGAAGATTTCAATCCAATCTCCTCCGCTTTCACAGGGATATCATTTTCATCCCACGTAGTAATTTCCGTATTATATGCATCGTAAATTCCCTTCACGGACATGAATCTCGGTGTGTTTAATTCTTTCACTGCGGTGAGCATACACGGCATTGGAATCTCAATAATCTCATAGCCGTCTTCCAGTTGCCGTTTCACTGTGATTTTTCCGTCCTCGATTTTCTGGATTTCTTCCACATAGGTAACCTGCGGAATATTCAATCTCTCCGCAATCTGCGGCCCCACCTGGGCAGTGTCGCCGTCGATGGCCTGACGGCCGGCGAAGACAATATCATAATCGCCGATTTTCTCAATGGCTCCCGCGATGGTATTGGAAGTCGCCCATGTATCCGCTCCACCGAAAGCACGGCTGCTTAATAAAACGGCGTCATCGGCTCCTTTGGCAAGACATTCCACCAGCACTTCCGTCGCCTGCGGCGGCCCCATGGAGATAACCGTCACATTACAGTCCTCATGGGTATCCTTAATCTGAAGAGCCGCCTCCAACGCGTTATCGTCATCAGGATTTAAAATACTTTCCACGCCGTCACGAATCAATGTACCGGTTTCCGGATTAATCTTAACCGCATTTGTATTGGGAACCTGTTTTACACAAACTAATATTTTCATTCCATACCTCCACTATTTCAGCAAATTACCAGAAATCACGAGTTTCTGAATCTCCGATGTTCCTTCATAAATAGATACCAGTCTTGCCGCCCTGGTCATCCTCTCAATGGCATAATCCTGCATATATCCATATCCGCCGTGAATCTGCAGTGCTTTATAAGCCACCTGGTTACATAACTCACCAGCTTTATATTTTGCCATGGCTGCCTGTACCGTCACCTTCTGCTTTTTATCAAGTTTATCGGCAGTATCATACACTAGCAGTCTGGTTGCTTCTACTTCCGTGGCCATGTCCGCAATCTTAAAGGCCACATCCTGCAATTTTGCGATAGGTTTTCCAAACTGTACTCGCTCCTTAGAATACTGGATGGCCAGATCAAGACATCCTGCCGCAATACCAAGTCCCTGAGAAGCAACAGTCACGCGTCCGGCGTCCAGGATACCCATGGCAATCTTAAAGCCCTGGCCTTCGCGCCCCAGAAGATTTTCCTTTGGAACTTTCACGTTATTAAAGACCAGATCGGACGTCACGGATGCATGCATACCCATTTTTTCTTCTGCTTTTCCTCTGGAAAAACCTTCCCAGCCCGCTTCAACGATAAATGCGGAGATACCTTTCGTTCCCTTTGCTTCCAGATTGGATTTAGCAAAGACAACAACGTGATCGCAGATTGGGCCCATGGTAATGAAACATTTTCTTCCGTTTAAGATATAACAGCCCTGCTCTTCATCCCACATACAGGTGGTCTGCGTCGCGCCGGAATCGGAACCTGCGCCCGGCTCGGTGAGAGCGAACGCTCCGATTGCTTTTCCTTCCACCATCGGCCGTAAATATTTCTGTTTCTGTTCTTCTGTTCCATAGTAAAGATATGGAGCGCCAGACAGAGAATTACTCATAAGTAGAGAGGAAGCCGCCGCGTCTTTTTTACAAAATTCTTCCACAACAATCGCCAGAGACTTGTAATCTCCTCCGCATCCGCCGTAGGCTTCCGGGATGGTAATTCCGGTAAAACCATATTTTGCCGCCTTTTCCCAGAGTTCTTTCGGATAAGCTCCTTCTTTTTCCGCATCCGCAGCAATCGGCTCAAGTTCTTTTTCCGCAAACTCTCTCGCCAGCTTTCTTAACATTTCATGTTTCTTTTCAAACATCGTTATCCTCCTTTAAAGTCATAGCAGCATGAAAAGCATCTTTTACCGCTTCTGATATCCTGCCTGGTCTTCTTGCATCGCCGATGACAACTATCTTTTCCGCGAAATTTTCCGGAAGAACTTTTTCTCTGGCGGAAACAGACTGCCCTGACTGTGGACTACAGACCTCTTGTTCCGGACTGCCGTCCGGTAGTGTTCCTGGTTTCCAGCCCTGCGCCAGAACAATCATATCGGCGGGAATCGTTTTTTCTTCTCCCTCCTGCTGATAAATAACCGCATCGCTTTCCAGACGCTTTACTTTCGCTTCTGTCGTCACTTTGACGCCCTTTTCTTTTATTTCTCTTAACATCATCCAACGGGTACTCTTTCCAAATCCTCCACCCACCTTCCTTCCTGGAGCCAAAAGGGTGACGGACGATTTTCCCCATTTCATAATGCTATTGGCAAAACTTACCTGTTCTGGGGCGAACCTCTCCAAAAATTGCTGTTCTCTATCCCCCGTTTTCGCGACTGTCGCGCAAAATTGCGCCGTCTGCACCGCCTTATATCCGGCGCCGATTACTACGATATTCCTTCCCGGAAGAACGCCTTCCTGCTTTACTATCTCTATACATTTTTCCGCCGTGTACACCTTTGCGTTTTCAGACTGTTCATAATCCGGCGGCTCCCATTCGGCGCCCGACGCGAAAATGATTTTTTCAAAACCTTCCGCCAGAATTTCTTTCAAATTCTCTATCCGGACTTCTTTCTGCCAGCGAAACTCCACGCCAGCCGCAGCGCATTGCCTGAACAGATAATCCAAGTATTGCTGCACGGCCTCCCGGTTGGGAATGGCTGCTACCGTGTCCCCCGCACCGCCGTACCGACTGCTTTTCTCCCAGATGGTAACTTCATGTCCCTGTCTGGCTGCCAGAACAGAAAACACCATACCGCTAATGCCAGCGCCCGCCACCAAAAGTTTTCGCGTTTTCCTTACCTTTGCCACCGTATCCGAAGCGCCCGCCGCGTCGGTCTGCATATTCCGCGCATCCGAAGGTTCCTGTGAATCTGTTTCTCTCTTCCATTCTCTCCGACATCGAAATTTTCCTTCCTGTCCTACGACAGGGTTTACTACGCAGCCAATGCCTCCGCCGGAAAAGATGGCGTCAAGGCATTCCTGATTGCAGGAAAGACAGGGTCTTATGGATTCTTCCTTTCCTTCCTGATATTTCTTCACCAAATATGGATCTGCGATCAATCCTCGGAGGATTCCCACCATATCGACGCCGCCACTCTCGATGGCCTGTGTAGCTTTTGTCACGCTCAGCCGGTTGCATCCTACCACCGGTATGGAAACTTCTTCCTTTACTGACCGGGCCAAATAAATATACATACCTTCTGGTACATTGTAAGTAATCTGAGGTATCTGGGACTCATGCCATCCGCCGGTGATATTGATGGCGTCCGCTTTTTCCCCGATGAGTCCGGCGATGACCTTCACCTCTTCCGGACCATTGCCGCCAGGGATAAAATCCGCGCCGGAAAGCCGCACCATGACAGGATAGTTTTCTCCGACAGCTTCCCGTATTGCGTCAAGAATTTCCAGAAGAAATCTTGTCCTTCCCACAATTCCCCTTCCATAGGCGTCGGTCCGATGATTTACCGCCTTTGATAAAAACTCTGCAACGAGATATCCGGCGCTTCCAATGAGTTCCACTCCATCAAAACCTGCTTCCTTCGCCCTAAGCGCTCCATCTCGAAAATACGAGACAATCTGACGGATTTCCGGTTCTTCAAGCATCTCTGCTTTTTCCCTGGTAAATGGACAGACATATTCAGACGGCGCCACAGCGGACATTCCCCCATGTTCCTTCTGTCTGGCGTAGGCTCCCGCGTGCATCAATTGGAGAAATATCTTCCCATCTTCTTCATGAACAGCTTTTGTCAACTTTTGCATCGGCGCGATAAACCGATCGTCATAAATCTGCATCATTCCTGTCTGATTCACTCTGATAGGATCTACACCGGCAGCACCGGCAATGATCAATCCCACCTGTCCTCTGGCTCTTTCCCGGTAAAAGTTCACCACTTTTTCCGTCACAAAACCATCTTCACACCAGCCAAGATTAGCAGCTGTCATAACAAAACGGTTTTTGATTTCACAGTTCCCAATAAAACAGGGGGTCAGCGCCAGCCTCATATTATTCTCCTTCCTATTTTTATTTTACTAAAAGACCTGTCTCCATATATTCCCCATGCAGGTCTTTTATGGTTATTTTTAAAGCAAAGTTTATGCCAAGTTATATTTTCAGTATAATTTACAATTCTTTTTTGTTTTTTCTCCATTTTTCATCCTATTTTTTCTTTGATTTCTTTTATTTCTATCTATCCTTTTTTTCCAAAAAACAAACATTCTCTTGGATTTTCTGTTCGTTTTTCGTATAAGTAACCGACAAGAACGAAAAGTGTTCAATTTTCATACAGATATTATCTGAAAATCCGGAAGTCACTAAATGATTCGGATTAAATAAAAAAACCTGTAAAACTGCACAGATTATCTGCACATGTTTTACAGGGCGTACAACCACGAAGAAATCTTATTCCAGATCCATTTCCTCCACATCAATACCATATTTTTTAATTTTTTCATAAAAAGAACTGCGAGATATTCCCAGCTCCTCGATAGCTTTAGACTTGTTGGAAAACTTTTTGAGCGCTTCCAGTATCAAATCTTTTTCCAGAATTGCCGTCATTTCTTTCAGATTGTAACTCACATTTTCTGTCCGATCCTCTTCCCCCGGTTCTTTTGGCTGCATATACTGCGGCAGAGAATAGAGATCGATGATGTCGCCGTTTCTCATGATACAAGCGTGTTCCATAACGTTTTGGAGTTCCCTCACATTTCCCGGCCAGTCGTAATTGTTCAGAATATTCCTAACCCGGGGAGTGACGTTTAAATTATCCCCGGAAATCTTTTTGATCAGATGATGTACCAGAATCGGAATGTCGTCTTTTCGTTCCCGAAGGGGCGCAATCCTGATTTCGATAACGTTGAGCCGGTAATAGAGATCCTGCCGGAACTTTCCTTCCTTAATCAACACCTCTAGATTCTGATTGGTGGCCGCCACAATACGGACGTCCAGGGGGATGGTCCTTGTGCCGCCAATCCGCTCCACCTCCTTCTCCTGGATGACACGGAGCAACTTCACCTGCATATTCATATCCATGTCGCCAATCTCATCCAAAAAGATGGTTCCTCCCTGGGCCATCTCAAACTTTCCGGCTTTTCCTTCTTTTCTCGCTCCTGTGAAGGCTCCTCCCACATAGCCAAACAGTTCGCTCTCCAGCAGATTATCTGGAATCGCCGCACAGTTGACCTTGATAAACGGTCCCTCTGCCTTCGGACTGTTACAATGAATGATCTTGGCCATCACTTCCTTCCCGGTGCCGCTCTCCCCGCGAATCAACACTGTAGCCTCCGAGTGGGCTACCTTAACGGCAAGACCCAACACCTGTTTCATATGAGGATTCACCGTGATAAACTCCCGCGACCATTGTATGGTGGCAGGATCATTTAATTGATCCTGTAAATACTGATTCATCTCCTTGGTCCGCTGAAGTTTGGAAACCAATTCCACATATTTGGAAGTATTATTAAAAACAGAAACACCTCCCACCGTCTCTCCATGATATTTAATAGGAAACGAGACTCCCATGGCATCGATTTTAGCTGATTTCAGATATTCCAGTTGATGATACATGGGCTTGCCCGTCTTCATTGCGGTGATTGCCGTGGTATCTCCTTCCAGATCCTCCAGCTTCTTTCCTAGGATTTGTTTTTCCGAACAATGAAAGGTCTTCTCATAGGCCTGATTCACATATACAATCCGGGTGTCACAGTCAATCACCATCACTACATCGTCAATGCTATCCATAATCTGACGGAATATTTTATTCTCAAAAAGTCTTCTGTACTCTTCGGATATCATTCCTTTTACTCCTCCTGACTTTTGCTGCTTTCCTGTCTTTCCCCGTTTTGTTCCAGCCATCCCGGCTGCCTTATCGGATCTTCCTGTCAAAACTGCTCTTGATCCACAGTTCATCCCGGTATTTTGCCACCGCTCTCCTGGAAATGTGCACGCCCTCGGTCACCAGAAGTTCCACTAGTCTGGCGTCACTGTAAGGTTTGCGCTTATCTTCACCGTCCACCAGCGCCTTGATCCTTTCTTTGATATGTTCGGCAGAAAGTTCCTCTCCTTTCTCGCAGGTCACCGCACCCGCGAACAGCTTCTTCATGAGAATCGTACCTATCGGCGATTTAACGTATTTTCCTCTCACCGCACGGCTCACGGTGGACGGATGCACATGAATCTCCTCCGCCAGGGTGCACATAGTCATGGGTTCCAATTTTCCATCGCCCGCAAAATAATCTTTCTGTCTGGCGAGAATCGCGCGGGCAATGGACTTCATAGTCTCGCTCCTTTGCTCCACACTGTTTAAAATAAAACGGCATCGATCCAGATTCTTTTTAAAATACTCTGTCAATTCCTCATCTGTCGAAGAATGCATCATAGCTACATACTGTTCATTGACATGGTAATTACCGGACCAACGATCGTTGATGGAAATCTCCCATTCTCCGTTTCTCAGGTCATAAACGATATCCGGCACGATATAGTTGACCTCTGTCTGCTGAAGTCCCGAGAGGGGCTTCGGGTTGAGCTTCGCAATCTTGGCGATATATTTGCGAATCTGTGCCGTGGAAAGACCGGTCTGCCTTGAAATGACGCTGATTTTCCCTTTACACAACTCTGGCAGATATTGCCCTACCACCAATTTCAGATCCTCATCCTCTTCACCCATGACCTCCAGTTGTTTCAAAAGACACTCAGAAATCCCGGAAGCAAACACACCGAATGGTTCCAGGTCTCTCAGTTTTGCAAGAACTTTCCTTACCGTCTGCTCTGGCATATCGGTGAGCTTTGCCGTCTCTTCGATACTCATACGGAAAAAACCATCGTCTTCCAGACAGTCCACCAGGTATTCCGCCAGCTTCCATTCTTCCCCGGAAAAAGCGTTCATCTCAATCTGATTTAACAAATGCTTTTTCAGATAGTCCGTATCCGGCGCCGCAAAATTCTCCCAGGCATCATAGTCTTCATCCGCATCTCCGCGATTTCTTCTACTGCGCGTATTATGATCAAACCATCGGACATCCTGCCCTATGCCCGAAGGCGTATTACTGTCCAGATTACAATCCAGAAGAGGATTACTCATATATTCATTTTGAAGAAACTCTTCCAATTCTATGGCATCCATCGCAAGAATCTCCAGAGATTGAATCTGTGACTGACACAGGATTTGTTTCGTTTCTAGCGCGACATGCTGTGATAATTCCATTTTTACTCCACCTTATCCGTATCATTCGTTATTTTATTAATAAAACTTGTCTTTAACTTTATCACAAAAACGATAAAAACTCAACAAATCCCGACACATATTATTAAATTTCCCCATTATTTTTTCCAGTTCCCAAAAAAGACCATCTTAATTTACTAAAAACAGCAAACTAAAACGGTCTTTTTTATCATTATTGTTCTATTGTTCTAATATTATTATTCCTGTAAGGTTTCTGTATGGAGACTCATATATGAGAATATGAGCTGTATTTTTGAGTTTCTATTGCGTCGCTATATATATCTTTCTTATACATTTCCTCCAAGAGTAGCGCCCATGTCGGCCACAATATATTCTCCGGTAAGCATATTACAGCAATCAGACGCCAAAAATAGTGTCAGAGCTGCGACTTCCTGTACAGTTCCAAATCTTCTCAGAGGAATCCCTTTCAGAGTCTTCTCTCTGAATTTTGGATTATTCAAAGCCTCCGTATTCAAAGCCGTCTCCACATAACCAGGACAGATAGCATTTACATTAATATTATAACGTCCCAACTCCCAAGCCATGGTTTTGGTCAAGTTGATAGCTCCCGCCTTAGACGCGCCGTAGGTGGACAGCTGGTTATTTCCTTTGACACCGCCGATGCTGCACATATTAATGATCTTGCCGCCCTCACCCTGCTCAATCATCTGTTTTGCCGCAATCTGGGAACCGAAGAACACACTCTTTAAATTGGAATCCATCACTGTTTTGTATTCTTCCTCTGTCATCTCAGTAAAACGTTTGGTTATTGCCATACCGGCATTGTTGACCATAATATCCAGTCGTCCGAACTTCTCCACGGTCTTATTAACCAGATTCTGAACTTCCTCTATATTCTGCACATCTGTCTTGATTCCTATGGCTTCGCCGCCCATGTCTTTGACTTCCTGCGCCACAGCGTCACAGTCATTCTGATGACGGCTGGTGATAACCACCTTGGCGCCATAATATGCCAGCGTCATAACAATCCCGTATCCAAGGCCTTTGGTTCCCCCCGTGACGATTGCCACTTTTCCATTTAAATCAAATGACGGCATTTCAAAAGGTAATTTTTCATTCATTGTAAATTCCTCCTTAAATAAAAAAATAAAATATTCTGCGTTTCTATATATAAATAGCAAGCACAACAGATGCCAACTATTACAATTTTTTTCTCAATCTCACTTAATCTATTTTTTTACTTTTACTTTTTTTACTTTTTTCGGTTATTTTTTAATCTTTTTATCGTTATATAACGGGATTCTCTCTGTAGTTTTAGAACTTTTTCTCTGATTTTCTTTCAATATTATTCTACTTTCTTTCAATTATCCTACATTATTCTATATTCTACTTTCTTTCAATGATTCTACAAATTCTACAAAAAGCTCAAATGAAAAACCAACTTTTCCTGTGATTTTTGTGCATTTTTCGAACGAATATTTTTATGAAATGTTCGATTTTACAACAAAACAGCATTTTCCATATGCTGTCTTTATTTATAAAATCTTTTTTTGAATAATTTTTCAAGAAAAACATTCCTCTTTTCCTCCTGTTTCTCTATAATCATTATTTCAGTAATCACACTATTTAGTAATCATTATTTTAGTATTTAGCAATTATTTAGTATTTAGCAGGTTGATATAACATTTTCTTTAAGTTTTCTTTAAGTTGGTATGACATTTGCTTTTATACAAATATAACGTTTCTGCAGAAATCAAGAAATAGAAACTCTGTCAACCATATTTTTTTAACCTACATATTAATTAAATTAATTAAATTAATTAATTAGGAGGATTGTATCTATTGAGTAAGAAAGCAGCAGTATTTTTTGCAATATGGACATCATTCTGGTGTTCCGTTTTTAATTATGTGTACACATTGATTCCCGCTTTCCAGGGACATCCATGGATTATGTTTGTGTGCCTTGCCGTATTCTTCGGCATGGGAAGCACAGTAAAAGATGTCCCTCACATGATGGCCAGCGCCATCTGCGGTCCGATTTGGGGACAGGTGGATCTTCTTCTCATGACCTTCGGCGTATTTGGCAGCGCTTTGGCAGGCTTTTTCCCGATTCTTGTGGGAACAGCAATCACCATGGTGATTCACATTGCGTTTCTTGACAAAACACCATTCCGGGATGTTCCGATCATCTTCGCTGGCGTTGCTTTGACCTTTGGCTGCGGCATCGGCTTCCTGGATTACGCCAATATTCTCGGGTTGATGTTAAGTATGCTGTTTGGTCTGGTTCTTTGCGGCGTATGCGCATGGGGACAGGCTTATGGTATGAAGAAATATCCTCTGGAATAAACAGATAGTAGAAAGGAGATTCTTTATATGAGCAAAACAATTAACACCGTTCTTGGACCAATCGAAGCAAAAGACCTTGGCAAAACTTTAATGCATGAGCATCTGATTTACGGTTTCTGCGGTTTTCAGGGTGATTCAACCTTGGGCGGCTTTGATGAACTTTACTGTATCAAAGAAAATATGAAGTGGCTCACCCCTTTGAAAGAAAAATACGGTTTTAAGACTATCGTGGACGCCACCAACAATGAATGTGGCCGCGACCCGTTTTTCCTGGCAAAGATGGCGACCATTCTGGACATGAATATCATCTGTTCCACCGGCTATTATTATGAGCCTGCCAGCGCATTCATGTACTGGAAATTCCGCAGCGGCTTTGCTGACGTGGAGACAGAGATCTACGAGATGATGAAAGCCGAGCTTACCGAGGGCATCGGCAACACCGGCATCAAAGCGGGCGTTATCAAGTTGGCTTCCAGCAATGGCGTCATCACACCGTTTGAAGAAAAATTCTTCAAGGCGGCAGCGAGAGTCAATGCGGAAATCGGAACCACCATCATCACCCACACAGAGCTTGGCACCATGGGGCCGGAGCAGGCGAAACTCCTCATTGAAAACGGCGCCAATCCGGAAGATATCTCCATCGGCCATATGTGCGGCAGCACGGACATCGACTACCATGAGCGCGTTCTGCAGCAGGGCGTTTTTGACTGCTTCGACCGTTTCGGTCTTGAGGGCGACTTGTTCCACACTCCGACCGATGAGGAGCGCTGCGACGTCATCGCCACACTGATCAGCAAGGGCTATGAAGATCAGATTCTCATGAGCCACGACTCCGTAACCGTAGAGCTTGGACGTCCTCGTCCGGTTCCGAAGGATGATCTTCCGGACATGGCTCACGCCAATATCTTAAATATCCCGTCCCGCGTCATCCCGATGCTCAAAGAACGAGGCGTTACCGATGCACAGATTGAAAAAATCTTCGTGACAAATCCGGCAAAAGTTCTCGGATAATTATTATTCGGCGAGCTGTCGGTCATTCATATACATAAAGAAGGAGGAAAGTATATGGCACAACAATATGAAGCATTTGAAAAGAAAAGAGTACTGTATTTTGTCGCTGGACTGGTTGCCGCTCTTATGGCGGGTCTCGGATATACTTGGTCCGTAGTACAGACCCCGATCGTACAGGCCTTGGGCGGTGAATCGGTGACGGCCACTGTCGCCCTGTGTTACACAGTCACTGTACTATGTTCCACCATGTCGCCAACCATTTTAGGAGGCTTCACCAAACACCTGAACATCCGCCAGATGATTCTGATCGGTGGAATACTGTTTGGTCTTGGTTATCTGTTCTGTGGACATATTACCACTCTGCCTCTGTTGTTTGTCACCTACGGTTTTGGCACCGGTATCGGTGCAGGTCTGATTTATCCGACCCTCATGGGATATTCCGCATCTGTTCTTCCGGATAGACCTGGTATGTCTGCCGGCCTGATGTCCGGTATTTACGGCGGTGCAGCCATCATCTGGTCCCCGATTCTCGCCAATATGATTGAATACGGCGGACTGACTTTTGCTTTTAATATCATCGGTATTGGAGCTCTGATCATACTGATTTTAGTATCGCTCATTATCCAGCCAGTACCGGAAGGGTATGTGGAATATAAGAAGTCGCAGATGACTGTCGTAGCGGATAGCTCCAATGAAAAAGCGCCAGCGCCAAAACCTTCCGTTCCGGATCTCACCAGAGGACAGATGGTTAAGACAAGCATGTTTTATGTGGCCGCCGTTGCCTTCGCTTTCGGACTGACCTCCGGCATGATGGTCATCAGCCAGGCATCACAGATTATTCAAAGTAGCTATGGTCTTTCCGCCACTCAGGCAGCAGTTTACGTTTCTCTTTTCTCTTTTATGAGTCTGATCGGACGTATCTTATGGGGCACTGTTACTGATCACACTGACAAGTATGTTACCCTGTGTATCATTTGTGCGATTCCAGTTCTCAGCATGGGAGCTCTTGCAGCTTCACCGGGTATGATTCCGGCCATCATCTGCATGTGTCTCACAGCGTTATGCTACGGTGGATTTGGAGGAACCATCACGCCGATTACTGCTGATCTCTTCGGCTCCAAACACATCACAGAGAACTACGGCGTTATGTATTTGATGTTCGGTATCGCCGGTCTCATCGGCCCGCGCATCGCCGTTACTCTTAATGATAACGGAGATTACTCTACTGCTTTCCTGATCGCATGTATACTGGCAGCGATTTCACTGGTTGCGGCATTTATTGTCAGAAGGAAAGTAAAAGCTTCAATGCAATAAATAAATGTGTATGTGCCCCGCACAAACATAATACATAAAAATACCCCTGTCTTATTGTTTCATCGAAAGACAGGGGTATTTTCATTTCCTTTACAGGAAAAAAGCGTTTTCCGCCCTTCTCCTATAATTCCTTTTTAGCATTTCTTTATGAGAAAGAAAGTCTTCATCTGCAAAATATTTTGCCTGCGCGGGACATTTCCGGATACACGCCTGGCATTTGATACAGACGCCGTTCACCAGCGAATAATCCTCTGTACTGATGCTGCCCATGGGACAGACTGCAGCGCAAACACCGCAATTATCACAGTGTGTTTTGTCCGTCAGCGGTCTGGCCTTCAAGAACTTTGCCGGCTGTCCGTCCGTACGCAGCGGCGTATAATACGGTCCCACCGGATTATGTCCGGTGATTTTGAGGGCTGCGGCGCCAGATACTCTCCCTATCTTTTCTGCCGCCTCCCGGGCAAAAACCCTCAGCTCCTTTTCGTCTTCGGCGTCCGGCCTGCCAGCGCCGATATCATCGGAAAAAGCATGGCGGGCTGCCGCCGCAGCTGCGGCGGTCACACAGAACCCGTGATTTTCCAATAAGAGAGAAAGCTCCATGAGCGCATCATCGAAACTCCGGTTTCCAAACACGCTGACCGCCACAGCCGGAGTATGGGCCCCCTCAAATCCACTGTCTACATCGGGGAGAATCTTGTTAGGGATACGTCCCGCATATACCGGCGTACCAAGAATCAATAAATCTTCCCCCGTAAATGTATACTTCTTCTTTCTTTCCTCCTGCAGAGTAAATGAAATCTTATGTACCGGAAGTCCCAGACATTTTCCTATTTCCTCCGCCAGCAGACTGACGATGTGCTCTGTGCCGCCTGTGGGACTGAAAGACGCCGCCCAGATTTTTTTAATCTCCATTCTCTACCTCCTTTTTTATTCCCCTTCTCCTTTTTAGAATCTTTCCATGGAGACCGGATATTAACGCTTATATGAACGGTTTCCTTTGCTTCTTACGCTTCTTGCGCCGCTGGTTACAATGGCGCTTCCTTTGGAAGACGCATACGCCTTATTATTTTTTAGCACCGCCGTTTTATAGCGGGAAGATGACCGGGTAACTACCTGAATGCCCTGTCGGTATCCATATACCGTATTGCCCGACACGGTCACTTTAGATTTGTTTAATTTTTTCGCAGGGGCTTTTCCCTGAATAGTGATATTTAATCCCACGGAATACGATTCATTTCTCCGGGTACTATTTGTTATAATCACATTATTTTTTACCACCGCATTTAAAGTATTGTAGAGAGTGCATCCTTCTGCACTATAACCGATAATCGTATTTCCTTTAATTGTAATGTTTTCATGGAACTTATTTTTATATTCCGCCCCGTCTGCAGGGGAGTAGTTGGCGCAAACTCCCCTACTTCCCTCAATGGTATTATTCAACACCTTGATGTTCTTACAGGTCTGTCCCTTCACATACTTCTTTCCATACTGTGCCACGACCGGCGCGGTCTTCGGAGCAGCCACATCAATCTGAATCGCATCCTCCACAGAGTTTTTACTCTTCTTTCCCCGCACTTTCAAAGTGCTGTTTTTTACTGTGGTGTTTTTCATGGCAATCAACTCAATAGCATGGGACTGATAATTGGATAGAATCGTTACATTATCAATGGTCAGATTGCTTCCATGGCTGAAAGCCATGACAGAGCAGGCTTCCTTTTTATCGGTAATCTTCCAGGTGCCGCCCCGGATCTTTACATTTACCAGCGACCTGTAATTGACTGCATCCGGTTTATTAGACAGGATTCCCTTATCTTTTGACGTCATAACGATAGTTGCTCCATCTGCGATAATGGTGGTATTGCTCCCCAGATACACCACGTTGGTAAGTTTCACCGTGGAGCCCGACGGAATCACAATCGTTTTTGCCTGGTCGCCGCTGCATAATGTATTGAGGGTACTGGAATTGATATAACCGGCGCTTCGCCCATTCTTACTTTCAGTACACACATTCATTACAATCTGCCCCTTCTCATTGAAGGTTCCGGCCAATTGGTTCCACTGTCCTTTAATTTCCACTCCGTTTAAATCCACCTTGGCGGCTGATACCGGAGCCGCGCACAGAAAGAACACTACCAAAGCAAATACTGCAATCGCCGCCATAAGCTTACCTCTCTCATATGCGATGTCTGTTTTTCTTTCTTTTAAATAATCCATCGTTTCTACTCGTTTCTCCTTTCCGTATTTCGATTATTGAAAAAGCAGGAAACCGAGGAAATGCAGATACATTCACGGTCTCCCTGTAAAAATCTATCTCTTGTATTTTTTTATTTACATCCACATTTTTTTGCAGCTTTTTTACTCAATACGATAGCGTTCTTCTTTTTTGGCGCATAACATGTATCCTTTCTCATTGTAAGTTCCTGCCACTCTGTTCCATCCTTTTTCCCTCCTTCTGTCAATAAATAATTGTTCCGGTTTTGCCGAGGAATCCTTCCAACGCTTTATCAATGGACGTAATAATAACTCTCCTGCCGGTTCCCTTTTCCAGGAAGGAAACACCCGCCTCCACCTTAGGCAGCATGGTGTTTGGCTCGAACTGATCCTCGCTTATGTACTGTTTCGCCTGCTCCACGGTAATCTCAGAAAGCGGTGTCTCCGACGCAGTGTTATATCCTATGGAAACATGCTCCACGCTGGTTAAAATCATCAGTTCATCGGCATTCAAAAGCTCCGCCAGACGGCCGCTGGCATAATCTTTCTCGATAATAGCGCTGGCACCCTTCAAATGTACGCCCTGCGCCAGCACAGGAATACCGCCGCCTCCGCAGGCAATGACCACATGTCCGATATCGGCCAGCGCACGGATAGAATCAATCTCAATGATACCCTGCGGCTTAGGCGCCGCCACAATCCGGCGGTATCCGCCCTCCACCTCCGTGACGTAATTGCCGTTCCTCTCTTCCCTGTCCGCCTCTTCTTTGGTAAGAAGACGCCCGATGACCTTCACCGGCTCAGAAAACGCATCGTCATACGGATCTACCATCACCTGAGTGATAATGGTGCAGACCGGTTTGGAAATGCCTCTGGTCAACAGCTCCGCCCGGAGCGCGTTCTGTAAATCATAGCCGATATATCCCTGACTCATAGCCGAACATACGGACATAGGCGCCGGCGTATAGTCTTCTCTTTTGGCGCCAAACTCATTCATGGCCGTATGAATCATGCCGACTTGCGGCGCGTTACTGTGAGAAATGACGATATCCGCGCCGGCCTCTACCAGATTCGCCAGAATCTTCGCCGTCCGTTTTGTCGCCTCATACTGTTCCGGCAACTTGGTTCCCAGCGCCCGGTGACCAAGTGCTACTACTACTTTTTTTCTGCTCATAATCTCTACATCCCTTTCTGATAAGATAGAATGAAATCATATTGATATAATATCATTTTAACAAAAACACAGTGAAATATCTATATATAATTCGTCATTTTTCCAGATATTCCTTCATGGCCGCCAGAGCTTCTCTTCCGTCATTTAATCCGATCTGATAAAGGGCTTCTAATTTCTCTTTATTCTTTTCCACCCGTCCCACTACCACTTTCTCCTTCGGCCGGATGACAAACACTCTTCCTGCCTTCTCTTCTTCTTCAAGGAACGTCAGCGTCTCATTATAACGGATGTGACGGTTCGCCATTTTCTTTACAAATGCCTTCGCGCGCGGATAACGCATTTTTACAAGGCGCATGAAATGATTTGGCTCCTTCCTGTATCCTTCTTCTCTGGTGAGCACCACCACATTTTTTATGTTGCCATCTTCTCTGGATTTTCGGATAGGGATGCTGTCCGCCACGCCGCCGTCTAGATAAGTATGTCCGCCCACAACCAGCGACTTGGATACAAGGGGCAGAGAACTGGACGCCCGAATGGCCCACATCTGTTTATTGAGATCTCTCACTTTCACATAAACCGGCTCTCCGGTATCCACATCCGTGATAACCGCATGGAGCGTACCCGGATATTTCTTAAAAGCTTCATAATCGAAGGGATCAAGGACATTGGGAATCTGCGAATAAAGCATATCCACACCAAAAATATTTCCGGTACGCAGGAAGGTCCTTGCGCCGCAGTAATTGGAATCATCGAGGTAATCCACCGCCACCCGGTACGCCCGACCCTGCTGCCCGGACATATAACTGCACGCATGGCAGCTTCCCGCCGACACGCCGTAAATGTCTGAGAACTGTATCTCTTCTTCAAGAAATGCATCGAGCACACCGGCAGTATATACGCCCCGCATACCGCCGCCTTCTAAAATTAATCCTGCATGATACATAAATAACACCTGCTTTCTTCTGTATTATATTATATTTTTCTAGCTATAATTTAAAATGACACTCTACTCATATAATGAACTGCTTATCGATAATCCGTTTAACAACACTCTGTCTAAACGATGATCTGTTGCCGCACCCATTCGGACACGGGGCGGCGTCCGCTCCTGGCCGCTGCCGTCTGTTCATACAGACAGGACGCCCGGATATCCGCCGCAAACAGGCGGGTCGCGGCGCTTTCTTCCTCAAAGACTTTTCCGCCAACCGGCCTTTGCAGCAAAGGGATGGAGGCGCTGTCACGAATCTTTTTAAGAAGCGGCGCCGCCCTCCTGGTAAATCCGAGAACACGGGCGTAGGGAACGGGAACCTCCGCCGCCTGCGCTAAAAAACTTTCTTTTTTTATATGCAGTACCCTGTGCAATAATGCCCGCCGCCAGGCAGCATCCGTCAGCCGCTTCGTGTGCAGCCGTTCCATCAGGGACTCCAGGGTAAGGCCCGGCGTATACCGGTTCTCAAATCTTGCCGCCATATCTTTGTCAAATCCGAAAAAGCTCTCTGTGCGCTCTTCTTCCATCAAGACGGCATAATCCAGATATCCCATCAAATCGTTCCAGTTCACCGTATCCTTCTTCTCCCAACAGGAGAGAAACTGTTCTGCTCCCTCGCCCATGGCCTCTGTCAAAACATCCTGTTCTGCCTGCCCTTTCGTTAGCGTCCTGCGAATCGCTGAGGCAGAAGGATAAAACTGCTGGATATCCTCATCATGGTATCCGGCGCCTCGCCGTTTTACAGTCACCGGCTCAATGGGAGAGCGGAGATGCTTTAATGATTTTAAGTACTCCAGTCCGAGGATGTGATTTGGCTCCTTTAAAATCTCCCACATCAGTTTCTGACCGGGAAATTCTTCCCTGGCGCAAGCCTTTACCGCTTCCTCTCTTGCCAACGGGAAATTTTTGCCTATTTTTAACCCTTCCCGCAGTCTCTGACGGAAAATCGGGGACTCTTCTGATAAAATCTTAACGATAGGAGTAAAGTCTTCCATCTGTGCTTTCTCGCTCCCGAAGGATAAATAATCCACACAATTGAGATTATGGAGCAGACGCACACCGGCAGAGGCAAAATATTCGGCGCTGGCCGTGGCGTAAACGACCGGCAGCTCGATGACCAAATCCACTCCGCCGGACAATGCCAGACGGGTACGGAGATATTTATCCGCTATCGCCGGCTCTCCCCTCTGCACATAGGCGCCGCTCATGACGGCAATGATATAATTCGCCCCTGTCTGCCGCCTTGTCTCCTCAATATGATATTGGTGCCCTTTGTGGAAGGGATTGTATTCCGCAATGATTCCCGCTGTGATCACCGATGATTCCGCCTTTCTCTGGTTTGATTTCTCTATCATACCTGAAATCAAAAAAAATAACAACTCCCCTCAAAAATGAATTCGTTCTACATATAAAATTGCACTTTTTTTAGTACAAAAAGAATTGTATTTACTTTCAAACAAAATCAATTATTGTTAATTATGAAACAATTTAAGATATGAAAATGAAATTTTCTCGTCTCAAAACAACAAAAAAGCCCGGATTTTATGCAATATAATGCATTTTCAAAATAATAGTTTCGTACTACAATTTTTGTATAGTAAATTTATAATTAGTGGAATTATAGTTTCGCTTTACAAAATAACTATTTTATCAAAAGGAGACACGAACATGAAAGTTTTAGTTATCAACTGTGGAAGCTCTTCTCTCAAATATCAGGTGATTAATTCCGAGACAGAGCATGTATTAGCAAAAGGTCTTTGTGAGCGTATCGGAATTGACGGCCGCATGACTTATCAGCCGGCCGGTAAGGACAAGATTAAGTATGATGCTCCAATGCCTGCACACCGTCAGGCTGTTGAGCTGGTATTGAAACAACTCATCGACCCGGAAAACGGCGTCCTCACATCCGTCGATGAAATTGACGCTGTGGGACACCGTATGGTTCACGGCGGAGAGGATTTCGCCTGCTCCACACTTCTTACTGACGAGGTTTTAAAAACCGTAAAATCTTTCAATGACCTCGCACCTCTTCACAACCCGCCAACATTAGTCGGCGTGGCTGCCTGCCAGGAATTAATGCCGGACACTCCGATGGTTGGTGTTTTCGATACCGCTTTTCATCAAACCATGCCTCCAGAAGCATACATTTACGGTCTTCCATACGAATATTATGAAAAATACGGTGTACGTCGCTACGGTTTCCACGGAACTTCTCACAGATATGTTTCTCTGCGTGCCGCGGAGATTCTCGGAAAGAGTCCGGAGGACTTAAAGATTGTCGTTTGCCATCTGGGTAACGGTTCTTCTCTTTCCGCTGTGGACGGCGGCAAATCCGTGGATACATCCATGGGACTGACCCCGCTGGAAGGTCTGGTTATGGGAACCCGTTCCGGCGATATCGACCCAAGCTGTATTGAATATATCGCACATAAAGAGAATCTGACTTTGGAGCAGGTAATGGAAATCGTCAATAAGAAGTCCGGTGTTCTTGGTATCTCCGGTATTTCTTCTGACTTCCGTGATCTGGACGCGGCGGCAAGAAGCGGCAACTACAGAGCCTCTCTCGCTCTCAAAATCTTCTGCCACTCCGTGGTAAAATACATCGGCAGTTTTATCTCTGTCATGAACGGCGTTGACGCCATTATATTTACTGCCGGTATCGGAGAAAACGACGACGTTATTCGTTCCGCCATCATAGATCATTTTAGTTTCTTAAACATTCGCCTGGATGACGAAGCCAATAAGATGCACGGCCAGGAACGTATCATCTCCACACCGGATTCCAGCGTGAAAGTTATCTGTATCCCGACTAACGAAGAATTAATGATCTGCCGCGATACTGTTGAGATTGTTACCAAAAAGATGGTAGAGGATGCGGTAAAAGAAGTGATCTCGAATCAGGATAACTAATCTGATCATACAACAAAATATAAGGCGCTGTCGATTGATATCGATTTTTAACCCCTGACATACGAAAAAGAGACACCTTCTACAGAATACAGGTTATTTCTGACCTGAGTTCTCTGTGAGGGTGTCTCCAAATACGTTTCAATGTTTTCCCAAAACAGGGATTAGCATATTATATCATTGTTTTCAACTGTCTATTTTCCGGCAGCCCCTTCTATAACCTGTTCCATGGACTGGTCTACTGCGCCACCTGAGGGAAGTCCATGCAGGTACGGTATGAAAAGGAACGGACAGAATAGCAATCTGTCGCAAGTTGCAAAAAATCCATTCCAACCCTCCCTTTATTTCGCCGGACGAAGCTGGGAATAACCGTTCCATGCGAACAGGGCTTCTTCGCTCTCGTCCCCATAAACCTGCTCTACATCACAGATATACAGATAGTGGTCGCCCACTTCGTGATATTCTTTCAGGTTGCAGACAATGGCAACGCGGCTGTGGGCAGGGATTTTGATGGAACTTCCCTTTACTTCGGCCAATTCAATGTTGAATTTGGCAACCTTATCTGTATTGCGCCCGGTGGTGCTGCCGCAACCAAGTACAGCGTCCGCAATCTCTGCACCGGGGATAGTCAGAATGACCTTTTTGTTATTCCTCACCATCTCACCGCTGTAGGAAGTCTTGGCCATAGCATAGGCAATCATATTCGGATTGTAAGAGAGATACGTCCACCAGGATACCGTAGCAAGATTAGTGGAGCCGTCCGGTTTTTGGGTGCATACCACCGTTACCGGGTTTGGTGAAGTCAGCCCGGAAGCCTTAGGCAAAGTGATTTTTTCCATTGTAATCAATTCCTTTCTTTGTGTGATAAAATGAGTTTTCAAAGCACAAGGCTTTTTGAATTTTTTATTTTTGCATTAAGTCGGCATAGGAAACAAGTAGGGTTTAACACCCAGATTCTTTGACATAGCTATAACTCCTTTCCATGTTGACTGGATTTACTTTGTCCACCTTTGATATTATAATCATAACAAGAACGGAAAGAAAAACAAGTACGCACTTTTAAGTGCGATACTTACGGCAAAGTTTAATACTTACTTACAGGAAAGTGTAAAAATGTGTGGGATGGAACTGCTTTTTCGAGGTACGCGCTATCTACCAAATATTAAAGCTTTTTTCGGAGATAAACTATAATGGATTATATAGAACTGAATCTTTTAGAAATGCTCGACACATACGGAGAGGATAAACTACAGTCTATCCTCTCCAGTTTCATGTACTTCTTCCTTTGTTTCTTCTTGTTATTTTTCCTGAACTGTAAGTTGAAGCCTCGTCAGCCCTTGATGGATTCACCACAAAACACCTGCGACTCCGAAGGGCAACAAAGCTTCATAGCGAAAATAGACCATGTGTCCTCCCAAAATGCAACAGCAAAACGGACTTCTATCGGCGCTGTATTTTCGGCATAACCCGCGCTTACCGGGAACTTCTTGACCGGATTTCTTCCGTCAGGCCGATCCGGTTCGTTTTGAAGTGGAAGAAGGGACGCTCCTCCAACGGGATAATTTCCACCGGATGCATATACTCTTCCAGGCAGTCTCTCACCTTGTCTACAATGTCCTCCACGGTATAGCCGTTCTTCAGAACCACAAACAGATATGGGAGGAAGCATCCGGGATGGGCTTCATCCGCAATCAATACGAAAAATTCATCATCGATGCCCTCAATGTCCGCGTCAGCGACAATGTTCTCCATCGAAAGCGTAGCTAGGTCGCCTCCGCCGTAACGAGGTGCCTTGCCCCGCGTCTGAACATAGAGGACGCCGTCTTCATTCATATATCCGATATCGCCGGTATGGAGCCAGGTCCTTCCGTCTTCATGTACCTGCAGCATCTTCGCCGTTGCCTCCGGATTGTCGTACCCCAACATCAGCCCGGGACCACTGATGCAGACCTCACCCATCTGATGATAGGTGAGCTCATTCTGTGTGCCCGGTTCAAAAATGCTGATAATATTATGAATCAGCGGAATGCCTACGTTCCCATCCCGCATGGGGTGCGGCGTCATCGGTAAAGTCACATTCGAACCCGCTTCACTGTTCCCGTAACCGGTTGTAATGCGGATATTACAGTTGTGTGCTTTTACAAAATCCTGTGCTCTCATCAGCTGATTATTATTGCTGGCCTCAGCGCCCACGCCAGCCGCCATCAGATGGGACATATCATAGTCAGCGGGAATGCGCTGGCTCCGCATTAGCGTCTCGATAAACATAGGGATCAGCGGCCAGGCATTCGGACGGTAACGCATCATTTCAAGATCCACGTCCTCCGGCGCACAGTACGGATCCAGCATCAACAGCTTGTTGGAAGCCAGGGGCATCAGCGTCATGGAAATCACCACAGCGACCAGGCACGGAGGAAGCACCGTCACTAGCCAGGTCGGGCGATAGCTATCGTTGTCGGCATAAAAATTCATCTGGGCCACCACGGCGATCATGGTATACGCAGAGTGGACTACCTGCTTGGAGGGTCCGGTGGAGCCACTGGTATAGGCGCGAAACAGCGGGCGGTTGATGTCGGCCGGCACATCCACCTCGCCCGCATAAGTCCTACCCAACTCCAAAAATTGATCCCAGTCCATTGTTTTGGAGCCGTGAGCCTGCTCCTCAGGATATCTTTGCTTCAGACTCTCTCGTACATGATCCGGCATGTCGCCAAGCTTGCAGGAGTTGCAGGCGTCTAACAAGATCACGGTCTCAACATCCGTTTCCGCCAGATATCGTTCCAGCTCCTCCTGGGAGAGATAATCCTGCGCGATCATTACTCTTGCGCCAGATTGACGCACTGCATCTATATTCTCATCCAATGTATTATCCCGGCAAAGCAAAGACGCTCCGACCCGTTCAGCCCCTAAAAGGACACTGAAAAATTCGGGCACGAGCGCAAGGAAAACCGGAATCTGATCGCCCTCCTTAAAGCCCAGCACCCTGAACGAGCGTGCCACTGCCTCTGCCTGCTCAAAAACGACGCGCCAGGGAATTTTTGTTCCATAGAACTCCATCGCTTCGACATCTTCTCCCGGGCAATTGCGTTTCAGATATTGGGTCAGCGTGCATTCCGGAATTTGTATTTTTTTCAGCGGCTCCGGATAATACTTCATCCAAGGGCGTTTCACACTCGGTTTTTCCGCCGTATTTGTATTGTGCATATCTTTTCTCCTCTTCTTTTCTTTCTTAATTTATGTATTTATATAATATGATATTAGGGTCAAAAGCCTGCCTATAGCACCTTGAAAAGTTCATATATTTTGTAGTAAATACAAGCCGAAATGCT
>CAYULX010000025.1:0-30206 GCA_964445535.1 uncultured Eubacterium sp. | reverse complement strand
AGCCATGATCCCAATATTTCTGGTTCTCTCTAATGGATATTCTCTTCCAGCCAAGTCTCTTTCCTCCTAATTAGAATCTGTAATGTGCGAAAGCCTTATTAGCTTCTGCCATCTTATGCATATCTTCTTTCTTCTTCACAGATGCGCCGGTGTTGTTAGCTGCATCCATAATCTCTTTTGCCAGTCTTTCTTCCATGGTTCTCTCGCCTCTCTTGCGGGAGTAAAGAGTGAGCCAACGAAGAGCCAGAGTCTGACGTCTGTCTGGTCTGACATCAATAGGTACCTGATAGGTAGCACCACCGATACGTCTGGATTTTACTTCCAGCGCCGGCATAATATTATTCATGGCATCATTGAACACTTCAAGAGCATCCTTGCCTGTCTCCTGTGTTACGCGCTCAAACGCACCGTAAACAATTCTCTGAGCAACACCTTTCTTACCATCTAACATAATGTTATTGATAAGCTTTGTAACCACTTTGTTATTATAAATAGGATCCGGTAATACATCCCTTTTTGCAATATGTCCTTTTCGTGGCACGGTTCTTCCCTCCTTAATTAAAACTTTCTGATTCGCATCAGATATTAAATCATCGGTACTCACGGAGAAATTATCTCCCATGTTCATGCTCGGACTGCGATCTATATTTACCTGCAACCAACAGAGAAAATATTGCTATTCCGGCATTGATTCAATTTTGTCTTATCATAACCGACAGTCAGCAGCGCCCTCTTTACGCACTTGCGGACAAAGCCTGATAAGCATTATTTTTTAGGTCTCTTAGCGCCGTATTTGGAACGAGCCTGTTTTCTGTTGGCTACGCCGGCTGTATCAAGAGTACCTCTGACAATATGATATCTTGTACCTGGCAGGTCCTTTACTCTTCCGCCACGGATAAGCACAACGCTGTGCTCCTGAAGGTTATGTCCTTCACCCGGAATGTAGCTTGTTACCTCGATACCATTGGAAAGACGAACTCTGGCAATTTTACGAAGCGCTGAGTTAGGCTTCTTAGGAGTCGCTGTCTTTACCGCTGTACATACACCACGTTTCTGTGGTGAGCTGGTGTCTGTCGATCTCTTCTTTAAGGAATTGAACCCCTTCTGAAGTGCAGGCGCCGTAGATTTCTTTGTTGCAGACTGTCTTCCTTTTCTCACTAACTGATTAAAAGTAGGCATTCTGAATTTCACCTCCATACATATTTTCTAATGTGGTTGCCTGATGGTTTCTTTGGCATATTGCCTATGGACAAATCATTTTGATTATATCCATATGCGGACATAGTTATATCTCCGCAGACAATTCTAGATTATATCTTCATTCCCATTCTTTGTCAAGGGCTTATTGAAAGGGTTTTTCATCATACGGCCGCGTCAACCGGCGAAATGAAAGCAAAGGTTTATCGCTATACTAAGGTTTATCGCTATACTATAGAAAGAACTGAAAAATAAGCAGCGCAATGCGCCGGCCATCAGCAGTCCCAATTCCTCACGGGTTACCTCTTCTGCCGGCAGCGTTCCCATAACCTTTCCGTTATTCATAACCACAATCTGATCAGAAAGCTGCATGATTTCATCCAGCTCTGTGGAGACGAGCAGAACGGCGGTCGATTCATCTAATATCAGCAGCTTCGCTTTCCGATATAGAGCTTTAAGTATCTCCACACGCTTCTGCTGTCCCACAGATAAATCGGATGCCTTGGCCCACGGATCGATTTCCATATCATAGTCTTTCGCCATTTTCTGAAATTCTTCGGCCGATTTCTTTAAATCCAGAATCTGTTTGTTTGTATCCAGTCCTTCATTTATTTTTCCGTTTCATATATCTTCCATCACTTAATCAACCCATTCTCTGTCATTTCTAATTTATGAATGAAATTTTAAATTTTCTTTCATTTTTTCAAAAATGGAGTTTCATTATTTATATCCTTCAAAAATTGTTTTTTTGTGATACTTCCAGTTTTCACCGAATTTCAAAAAAAATAAGCATACCCCGGAAAAGTCATGCGTTAAAATCGCAAAACTCCACGAGATATGCTTTTTATATAATTAGTGCTCAAACATAATGACAACTAACACATCATTATTGATGATACCTTCATTCTTCCGTCTTATCTCCCTCCAGGGAAAGGACGGTTCCCTCCGTCGGTGCACTATTGGTCTCTTCTTCCGGGGAAGAATATCCTTCTTCGTAATCGAATTCGTCCAGTTCTTCCTCCTCAATCTGAGGGGCAGCGCTGGTATTCAGATGAAGGTTACGGTATTTTTTCAAGCCGGTTCCCGCAGGAATTAGTTTGCCTAAGAGTACATTTTCTTTCAGACCAATAAGCGGGTCAACCTTTCCTTTGATGGCGGCGTCGGTCAGGACTTTCGTGGTTTCCTGGAAGGATGCGGCTGACAGGAAGGAATTGGTTGCCAGTGAAGCTTTAGTAATACCAAGGAGCGTCTGCTCTGCTAAGGCAGGATCTTTGCCTTCCGCAACGAGTTCTTTGTTGGTCTTCTCCAGCTCAAGAATATCTACCAGCGCTCCCGGCAGATACTGGCTGTCACCGGCCTCGTCGATGCGGACTTTCTTGAGCATCTGACGGACAATAATCTCAATGTGCTTATCGTTGATATCAACACCCTGGAGACGGTATACACGCTGTACCTCACGCATCATGTAGTCCTGTACGGCGCGGACGCCCTTGATCTTCAGGATATCATGCGGGTTCACAGACCCCTCTGTCAGCTCATCGCCAGCCTCGAGATACGCCCCGTCAAGAACTTTAATTCTTGCCCCATATGGAATCACATAAGATTTGGATTCGCCCGTATCATTGTTTGTAACGATGATTTCACGTTTTTCTTTCGATTCCTTAACCTCTGCGTAGCCGCCGATTTCTGTGATGATCGCAAGCCCCTTTGGCTTACGGGCTTCAAAAAGCTCCTCCACACGAGGAAGACCCTGTGTGATATCGTCACCGGCGACGCCGCCGGTATGGAAGGTACGCATGGTAAGCTGTGTACCAGGCTCACCGATGGACTGTGCGGCGATAATACCGACCGCCTCGCCGACCTGTACGGCCTGGCCGGTCGCCAGGTTGGCGCCGTAACATTTGGAGCAGGCTCCCGCGTGGGACTTACAGGTGAGCATCGTTCTAATTTTCACCTTGGTATATCCTGCTTTTACCACCTCAGCAGCGCGTTTTGCCGTGATCATGCAGTTGGCCGCCACGATCACATTGCCGTCCGCATCGGTATAATCCTCTGCAGCATAACGTCCTGTGATACGCTCTTCGAGCGTCTCGATTGTCTCTTTTCCATCCATGATGGCTCCCACATACATGCCCGGAATCTCGTCCGCTCCCTCACAGCAATCCTGCTCACGGATGATCAGCTCCTGAGAAACGTCAACGAGACGACGGGTCAGGTAACCGGAGTCGGCGGTACGGAGAGCCGTATCGGACAGACCTTTACGGGCTCCATGGGCGGATATGAAGTACTCCAGTACGTCCAGACCTTCACGGAAGTTGGACTTGATCGGAAGTTCGATGGTACGTCCGGATGTATCCGCCATCAGCCCACGCATACCGGCAAGCTGTTTGATCTGCTGGTTGGAACCACGGGCGCCGGAGTCCGCCATCATGTAAATGTTATTGTATTTGTCAAGACCGTTGATCAGTTTATCGGTCAGTTCCTCATCGGCCGCGAACCAGGTCTGTACTACCGCTTTATAACGTTCTTCTTCGGTCATGAAGCCACGGCGGTACTGCTTTGTAATATACTCAACCTGTTTCTGAGCATCTTCCAGAATCTGTGCTTTTTCTTTCGGCACGGTCATATCGGAAATAGATACGCTGAGCGCGCCGATGGTAGAATATTTATATCCCAGAGCCTTGACATCGTCCAGCACCTCAGCAGTCTTTGTGGTGCCGTGGACGCTGATGCACCGGTCAAGAATCTGTTTTAACTGTTTCTTTCCACACTGGAAATCAATCTCCAGCTTGAGGAAGTTCTCCGGGTCAGAGCGGTCCACGAATCCCAGATCCTGCATGATAATCTCATTAAACAGCAATCTTCCCATAGTACAGTCGATAATCTGGCTTCCCATGGTTCCGTCCGGTCTCTTTCCTCTTCTTTTTACTTTAATTTTAGAGTGCAGGGTAATAATTCCGTTCTCGTAGGCAAGGAATGCTTCGTTTTCGGATTTGAAGCATTTCCCTTCTCCCTTCTCTCCATCCTTTTCCATGGTCAGGTAGTACACGCCAAGAACCATATCCTGGGAAGGAACCGCCACCGGCGCCCCGTCGGACGGTTTCAGCAGGTTGTTCGGAGATAACAAAAGGAAACGGCATTCCGCCTGCGCTTCCACGGACAACGGCAGATGGACAGCCATCTGATCGCCGTCAAAGTCGGCATTGAAGGCGGTACAAACCAGCGGATGAAGCTTGATTGCCTTACCTTCCACCAGAATCGGCTCGAACGCTTGAATACCAAGACGATGCAGCGTAGGAGCACGGTTTAACATAACCGGATGCTCTTTGATGACGTCTTCCAGCACATCCCACACGGCCGGCTGTAGTTTCTCCACCATCTTTTTGGCAGATTTGATATTGTGAGCAAGACCGTTGCTTACCAGCTCTTTCATAACAAACGGTTTGAAGAGCTCGATGGCCATCTCCTTGGGCAGACCGCACTGATAGATTTTCAGTTCCGGTCCGACGACGATAACGGAACGTCCGGAATAGTCCACACGTTTTCCGAGAAGGTTTTGACGGAAACGTCCCTGTTTACCTTTAAGCATGTCAGAGAGGGATTTTAACGCGCGGTTACCAGGGCCGGTCACCGCTCTTCCTCTTCTTCCGTTGTCAATGAGGGCGTCCACAGCCTCCTGGAGCATGCGCTTTTCGTTGCGGATGATGATATCCGGCGCTCCCAACTCCAGAAGACGTTTCAGTCTGTTGTTACGGTTGATAATTCTTCTATATAAATCGTTCAAATCGGAAGTGGCAAACCGGCCGCCGTCCAACTGAACCATCGGACGGATATCCGGCGGAATAACCGGAACTGCGTCAAGAATCATCCATTCCGGACGGTTCCCGGAGAGACGGAATGCCTCCACTACTTCCAGACGTTTGATGTTTCTTGCTTTTTTCTGTCCGCTGGAATTCTTCAGAGTCTTTTTAAGCTCTGCGGACTCTGCCTCCAGGTCAATCTCCATGAGCAGTTCTTTGATGGATTCTGCTCCCATTCCCACGCGGAAACTTCCAAGACCGTCCTCTTCTGACCGATACTCGTCGCAGATACGACGGTATTCCGCATCAGAGAGAACATCCTTCTGATTGAGATTGGTATTGCCCGGATCCAGGACAACATAGGAAGCAAAGTACAATACCTTTTCCAATGCCTTAGGAGACATATCGAGGATCAGTCCCATCCGACTCGGAATCCCCTTAAAGTACCAGATATGAGATACCGGGGCCGCCAGTTCAATATGTCCCATACGCTCTCTGCGGACGCTGGATTTGGTAACCTCCACACCACATTTATCGCAGACAACGCCCTTGTAACGAATCTTCTTGTATTTACCACAATGACATTCCCAGTCCTTGCTTGGTCCGAAAATTCTCTCACAGAACAGACCGTCCTTTTCCGGTTTCAGGGTACGGTAATTGATGGTCTCCGGTTTCTTTACTTCACCTCTGGACCATTTACGAATCATTTCCGGAGATGCAAGTCCGATCTTAATGGCATCAAAATTGATTGGCTGTTCTGCTGGTTGATTATTCATATCAGACATAGGTTACTCCTTCCATATTATCCTAAAATTCAGAATCATCTGAATTCATCGTCGATGCTGCAAAGAACTCCTGAGGCTCTGACTCGCCAGCCTCCTCCTCCAATGTACTTTCTTTATATCCGTAAGACGCCAGGTCTTCTTCGTCTTTATTATAATGATTATCGTTCGGACCGCTCTCGATCATCGGAGTGAGAGATTCATTGATATTCTCCGTACTCTCCTGAATTTCCACTTCCGTCATATCCTCTTTCAGGACACGGACATCAAGCGCCAGGGACTGGAACTCTTTCAGCAATACCTTGAAAGACTCCGGGATACCCGGCTCAGGAATATTTTCGCCCTTGATGATGGCCTCGTAAGTCTTCACACGTCCTACTACATCATCGGACTTCACAGTCAGAATCTCCTGCAGCGTATATGACGCACCGTAAGCCTCCAGGGCCCATACCTCCATCTCACCAAAACGCTGTCCGCCGAACTGCGCCTTACCACCCAACGGCTGCTGCGTTACCAGGGAATAAGGGCCGGTGGAACGGGCATGAATCTTATCGTCAACCAGATGATGAAGCTTCAGGTAATGCATGAAACCGATGGCGACCGGAGAATCAAACTCTTCCCCGGTACGTCCGTCACGGAGTCGAACCTTGCCGGTACGGTCAATCGGCACTCCCTTCCACTCTTCTCTGTGGTCGCGGTTGTCATACAGATACTGCATGATATCGTCGTTGATTTTATCTCCCCAAAGCTCAGAGAACTCCTCCCATGTCTTGTTGGCATAGTCGTTGGCCATCTCCAGGGTATCCATGATATCGTGCTCGTTGGCGCCGTTAAATACAGGGGTCGCCACATTAAAGCCCAAAACCTTGGACGCCAGGCTCAAATGAAGTTCCAGCACCTGACCGATATTCATACGGGAAGGCACGCCCAGCGGATTCAACACGATATCCAGCGGACGTCCGTTCGGCAGGAACGGCATGTCTTCCACCGGCAGAATACGGGAAACCACACCCTTGTTACCATGACGGCCGGCCATCTTATCTCCCACGGAGATTTTACGTTTCTGCGCGATATAGACGCGGACAGATTTATTTACAGTAGGCGGCAATTCATCGCCGTTTTCTCTTGTGAACACTTTAGTGTCCATAACGACGCCGTAAGCGCCGTGCGGCACGCGTAGAGAGGTATCGCGGACTTCTCTTGCCTTCTCGCCAAAGATGGCCCTGAGCAGTCTCTCCTCCGCCGTCAGCTCAGTCTCTCCCTTCGGAGTTACTTTTCCAACCAGGATATCGCCGGCGTGAACCTCGGCGCCGATACGGATGATTCCGTTTTCGTCCAAATCTTTTAATACATCTTCACTGAGTCCCGCCAGGTCTCTTGTGATCTCTTCCTGGCCAAGCTTCGTATCTCTGGCTTCCGCCTCATATTCTTCAATATGCACGGAAGTATATACATCCTTCTGCACCAGCTTCTCGCTGAGCAGTACGGCGTCCTCGTAGTTGTATCCTTCCCAGGTCATAAAACCAATCAGCGGGTTCTTACCAAGAGCCATCTCGCCGCCGCAGGTGGATGCGCCGTCCGCGAGAATGTCTCCCTCTTCCACACGGTCTCCTTTATTGACGATCGGGCGCTGATTCATACAGTTGCCCTGGTTGCTTCGGGAGAACTTGATGACATGATAGGTATCACGGATACCGTCATCACGTTTTACCACAATCTCTTTACTGGTGGAGTACTCGACCACACCTGCGTGATGCGCCAGGATACATACTCCTGAGTCTCTGGCAGCTTTGGCTTCCATACCGGTTCCGACCACCGGCACTTCGGTTTTCATCAGCGGCACTGCCTGACGCTGCATGTTGGAACCCATCAGCGCACGGTTGGCGTCGTCGTTCTCCAGGAAAGGAATCATGGATGTGGCCACGGAAAAGACCATCTTAGGAGAAACGTCCATGAGATCCACTCTGGATTTCGGGAACTCCGAAGTCTCTTCTCTGTAACGACCGGATACGTTGGTGTGGATGAAATGTCCTTCTTCATCCAGAGGTTCGTTGGCCTGCGCCACTGTATAGTTATCCTCTTCATCCGCCGTCAGATAAATAACCTCATCGGTTACCACCGGATTCTTCGGATCCGTTTTATCCACTTTACGATATGGAGCTTCAATAAATCCATATTCGTTAATTCTGGCATAGGTCGCAAGAGAGTTGATCAGACCGATGTTCGGGCCCTCAGGGGTCTCAATCGGACACATTCTTCCGTAATGGGAATAATGTACGTCCCGAACCTCGAAACCGGCACGATCTCTGGAAAGACCACCCGGCCCCAACGCGGACAGACGTCTCTTGTGCGTAAGCTCGGACAGCGGGTTGTGCTGATCCATGAACTGCGACAACTGGGAACTTCCGAAGAACTCCTTCACCGCCGCGGTCACCGGCTTGATATTAATTAACGTCTGCGGAGAAATAGAGTCCATATCCTGCGTTGTCATACGCTCGCGAACTACTCTTTCCATACGGGAAAGCCCGATCCGGTACTGATTCTGCAAAAGCTCCCCCACCGCGCGGATACGACGGTTGCCTAAATGGTCAATATCGTCGTCATTGCCAATGCCGTATTCCAGATGAATATTGTAGTTGATGGAAGCAAGGATATCTTCCTTTGTGATATGCTTAGGAATCAACTCACTAATACTCTTCCGGATGGCAGTTTTAATCTCTTCTATATCATCATAATCTTCCAGAATTTTTTCAAGGGATGGATAATAAACTAATTCCGTTACACCAACTTCTTTTGGTTCCACGTCCACAAAACTGCGGATGTCAACCATCATATTGGAAAGAACTTTTACTTCTCGCTCTTCTGTCTCCAGATATACAAACGGAACAGCCGCATTCTGAATCTCATCCGCCTGCTCCTTTGTCACCTTCGTGCCGGTTTCAAATAAAATCTCGCCAGTGGAAGGATCTACTACATCCTGGGACAGAACATGCCCCGCGATACGATTGCGGAACATCAGCTTTTTATTAAATTTGTAACGTCCAACCTTAGCAAGGTCATACCGTCTTGCGTCAAAGAACATGCTGTTGATAAGACTCTCCGCGCTGTCCACAGATAACGGCTCGCCCGGACGAATCTTCTCATATAACTTTTTCAGACCTTCCTGATAGTTGGTCGCCGTATCCTTCTCGAGCGTCTTTAAAATCTTAGGCTCTTCTCCGAAAAGCTCCTTGATCTCGGCATTGGTTCCAATACCAAGCGCACGAATCAATACGGTAATCGGCACCTTTCTGGTACGGTCCACACGAACATAGAAAACGTCATTGGAATCCGTCTCGTATTCCAGCCACGCGCCACGGTTCGGAATTACCGTACAGGAAAAGAGCTTCTTACCTGTCTTATCGTGGCTGATCGCATAGTAAATACCGGGGGAACGGACAAGCTGGCTGACGATAACACGCTCCGCGCCGTTAATGACAAAAGTTCCCGTCTCCGTCATCAAAGGCAGGTCTCCCATAAAAATGTCATGCTGTTTAAAATCGTCCGTCTCCTTATTATGAAGGCGTACCTTCACCTTCAAAGGGGCTGCATAGGTGGCATCCCGTTCTTTACATTCTTCTATTGAATACTTTCTGTCCTCTCTGCAAAGCTGAAAATCAACAAATTCCAGACTGAGCTGCCCGCTGAAATCAGTAATCGGAGAAATGTCGTTGAATACTTCCTTCAGTCCGTCCGTAAGAAACCACTGATAGGAATCCTTCTGCACCTCAATGAGATTCGGCATATCGAGTACATCCTTTTGTCTTGCATAGCTCATTCTGATATTTTTGCTTCCCGGAATTCGCATAGGTCGCAGTCTGTTCTTTTCCATTGATGTTTCACCCCTTGAACAATCTTGCTGATAAACTTCTGGTTACTTCATTTCTTTTCATGTAGGCACATAAGCCCATTGTGAATCAGTTTAATATAATATCATAGCTAAAATGCCATGTCAACTATTTTTTTCCTGTTTTATATGAATTTTTTCCAATATTTTCACAAATTAAACACGCGCACAGGCATTAAACACATATAGGGGGCACGCGGCCGTCCTCCGGGCTTATGGCGCAAAAACGCCTGCTTTCCCATGGGGAAAACAGGCGTCTTAATGTTATTGTTTTGATTTCGTGTCGAAAAAGCCCAATTATTTGATTGTAACCTTTGCTCCAACTTCTTCCATCTGTTTCTTGATGTCTTCTGCTTCTTCTTTGGAAACACCTTCTTTGATGTTCTTAGGAGCGCCATCAACAACAGCTTTTGCTTCTTTAAGTCCAAGACCTGTGATTTCACGAACAACTTTGATAACTTTAACTTTCTGTCCGCCAACCTCAGTAAGCTCAACGTCGAATTCTGTCTTCTCTTCTGCTTCCTCAGCTCCTCCTGCTGCACCTGCTGCAACTACAACACCTGCTGCTGCGGATACGCCGAACTCTTCTTCACATGCTTTTACTAATTCATTTAATTCTAATACGGATAAACCTTTAATAACTTCAATGATTTCCTGAGTTGTCATCTTAATTCCCTCCATGAATATTCTTGATATAATCTGGACATTTCTCGTCCGCTTATGACTTGTCAGTCACTAACCTGTATGCAGATTATTCTGCCGCTGCTTCTTCAGCCGGAGCGTCGCCGCCCTTCTGCTCTGCGATCTGATTGATCACGCGGGCAAAGTTGGCAATTGGGGACTGAATGCTTCCCATGAACTTGGCGATAAGTTCGTCTCTTGACGGGATGGTAGCAATCATCTCGATGCCTTTTGCGTCGTAATAAGTTCCCTCAACGACGCCGCTCTTTAACTGGCAGACTTTTGCTTTCTTGATGAACTTGGAAACAATTCTTGCAGCCAGTGTTGCGTCTTCTTTGGAAATTGCAAAAGCGTTGGTTCCTTCCAGGTCTTTTACAACACCCTCGAACTCAGTTCCTTCAACAGCACGTTTTACCATAGTGTTTTTATAAACTTTATAAATCACTCCTGCTTCACGACACTGTTTACGAAGCTCTGTCACATCAGCCACAGAAATTCCGCGATAGTCAACAACAACCAAAGATTTCGCACCGTCTAGCTGCGCTTTGATCTCGTCAACGATCGGCTGTTTTACTTCAACTTTAGCCATTCTCCTGGTGCACCTCCTTAAAATATTGTGTGTACCGCCGCGACATCCTCTGAGATGCCTCTATGCCTTCCGTATCTCCGACGTCACCGCGTCCAGAAGGCAAAAAGAAAACTCTCTGTCCAAAGACAGAGAGTGAGAAATATTCACTATCAGAATATAACTTCCTCGGCAGGCGTTATCACTTATGCCTCGCGGCACCTGCTGTCTTCGGCGTTCATACCTTGGTATACTAACATTCCGCGCCCGGTATGTCAAGCGTTAATTTCCAAAATATTTATTGACACCTTTCACAATACCTTTGGCAATCTTTTTCTGATAGCTGGCAGAGTTAAGCTGCCGGTCTTCTGAGGCATTGCTCATGAATCCGCACTCCAGGATGACCGTCGGAATCGTCGCCCAGTTGATGGTAGTGTAATAATTGGATCGGATCGTCGCGTTGGCCCGCTTTCCGGTGGACTTCGCCACCTCGGAGATGAGGCTGCTTCCCAGGCGGCAGGACTTATTATAAATCTTCTTTCCCACATAGCGGGAGCTTGCCGGCACGATGACCAGAGGCCCTTTTGCGCTGGAAGAACCTGCGTTACAGTGAATGCAAATGTGCAGATCCGCGCCGCTCTTATTGGCTTTTTTTGTTCGCTGCTGGTTGGACAGAGGACACTTGTTGGTGGTGCGAAGCATGATCACCTTATATCCGGCCTTTTTCAATGCCTTTCTTGTGGCCTTTGCAATGGCCAGGTTCGTTTTATATTCCGGGATACCGGTGCTCACGCCGCTGGCTCCGGAAGTAAGCTTCGCCTTGGTGGCGGAAGACCCCGGCGCCAGCCGTTCCCTGGAAGAGATGCCCCTCTCCTGGTGACCGGCCGCGATAAAAATCGTTTTCTTCTTTTTTTTCTTCTTCCCGGTTGACTGGTCTGCGCCGGTATTTGCTTCCGCCGCCTGTGTCTCTGCCGCCGCTGCCGGAATCGATACCGGGGCGAGAAGGCTGAGAATCAAAAGGCCGCTGGCTGCCATGCGTAATATCTTATTCATATTCATTAATCTCCTTCCTGCATATGTATTGCTCCGTACCATATATATGCATTGCTCCGTACCATTATATACGATATCCTCCCCTTCCTTCAACACTAAATATTTTCGCAAAAACATATTGACAGATTCTCTTTTCCCCGTTACAATGAGGGCAGTCATATGACTGACGGAACTGTGGAATTGACCACATGAAGTATGACTTTACCAAGCCGACCGTCTGGGCATTCTTGTCTGGACGGCCGGCTTTTTCTGTTTTTACGAAGAAATGGAGGATCGCTATGATATCAGGGAAGATTCATTCCTGGGAATCCATGGGCCTGGTGGACGGTCCAGGCATCCGAACCGTTGTGTTCCTGCAAGGCTGCCGCCTGCGCTGCCTATACTGTCATAATCCTGACACCTGGGCAAAAGAAGGAGGCTCCCTTGAAACAGTCGATGAAGTGATGGCACGTCTGCGGCGTTTTCGTCCTTACTACGGAACGGAAGGCGGCGTAACCTTTTCCGGCGGAGAACCTCTCCTTCAAAGAGAATTTCTGACAGAAATCCTCGACCGGTGCCGCCGGGAAGGGATCCACACCTGCCTGGATACGGCGGGTTGCGGCATCGGAGGTTATGAAGAAATATTGAAAAATACCGATCTGGTGCTTTTCGATATCAAACATTACACCGGGGAAGGCTATCGCCGCATCACCGGCCGGTCGCCGGAGGAATCCCTGCATTTTCTGTCACTGGTACAGAAAATGGAGATTCCGCTGTGGCTGCGGCATGTGGTGGTTCCCGGTCTCACAGACAGCGAAGAACATCTGGAAGGTCTGCGTCGTTATATACAGACGCTCCGGGGCGTGCAGCGGGTGGAACTGCTGCCGTACCACACTCTGGGCGTACACAAATATGCCCGTATGCAGATTCCATACCCTCTTAAAGACGTACCGCCGCAGGACGCCGAAGCGCTGACCCGCTGGCAGGAACGCATGAATCCAAACAAACCATGCAAGGAAAACAAGGAGGAAAATCAATGAGCATCGATGTAAACTGCACCGCCTGGCAGGGGTTTCGCACCGGAGAATGGCGTCACCTGGTAAACGTACAAAATTTCATTCAGAAAAATTACAGTCCTTATACCGGAGATGAATCTTTTCTGGCGGGCGTCAGTCCGCGCACCGAAAGGGTCTGGGAGAAGGCCAGCGCCCTGATCAAAGAAGAAATCAGGAAGGGAATCATTGACGTGGATACCCGGACGGTATCCGGCATTGATAACTTTGCTCCCGGCTACATTGACCGGGAAAATGAAGTGATCGTCGGATTACAGACTGACGCGCCTTTAAAACGGATCGTCAATCCTTTCGGCGGTATGCGTATGGCCCAATCCGCACTGGCTGAATACGGCTATCAGTTGGATCCTGACGTGGAAAAAAACTTCAAGCTTTATCGAAAAACCCACAACGAAGGCGTTTTTGACGCTTATCCTGAAAGAGTTCGCATCGCCCGTTCCGCCGGTCTGCTCACCGGTCTTCCGGACGCCTACGGCAGAGGACGTATTGTCGGCGACTACCGCCGGGTTCCCCTTTACGGCACTAATTTTCTGATCGAGTCCAAAAAAGAAGACCTGCGAAGTCTTGACGGCCCGATGACCGACGAGCGCATCCGCCTGCGGGAGGAAGTCAATGAACAGATCCGAGCCCTCCAGGCCATGAGCCGCATGGCCATCCGCTACGGCTGCGACATCACCCGGCCGGCAGAAACCGCCCGGGAAGCCGTGCAGAATCTTTACATGGCCTACCTGGCGGGCGTCAAAGAAAATAACGGCGCCGCCACCAGCCTTGGCAGAACCGCGACATTTTTGGATATCTATATCCAGAGAGATCTGGACAGAGGAATCCTCGATGAAGAGGGAGCCCAGGAACTGATCGATCAGTTTATCATCAAGCTCCGTCTAGTTCGCCACCTCCGCACTCCGGAATACAACGAATTGTTCGGCGGAGATCCTACCTGGGTCACCGAAAGTCTCGGAGGCATGGGTATCGACGGCAGAACCCTCGTCACCAAAAATACTTTCCGCTATCTCCACACTCTGACGAATCTCGGCACTGCGCCGGAACCGAACCTGACTGTGTTGTGGAGCCAGAATCTTCCGACGCCTTTTAAGGCCTACTGCGCGAAAATGAGCATTGACACCGACTCCATCCAGTACGAGAACGATGATATCATGCGCCCGATTTACGGAGATGACTACTGCATCGCCTGCTGCGTCTCCGCCATGGCCGTGGGATACCAGATGCAGTTCTTCGGCGCCCGCGCTAATCTGGCAAAAAGTCTTCTCTACGCCATCAACGGCGGCGTGGACGAGCTGAAAGGCTCCCTCGTGATTCCGGGTATCGAGAAAAACACCGAAGAGACGCTGGATTATTCCCGTGTGCTCGCCGACTATAAAAAGGTTCTCTCCTATGTGGCGGAACTTTATGTGGACGCCATCAACATCATCCACTATATGCATGATAAATACGGCTACGAAGCCAGCCAGATGGCTCTCCACAATACCCTGGTGGAACGGCTGGCCGCCTTCGGCGTCTCTGGTCTGTCCGTGGCGGCGGACTCTCTGTCCGCCATCAAATTCGCCAAAGTATACCCTGTCCGCAACGAAGAAGGCATCGCCGTGGACTTCCGGGTGGAGGGCGACTTCCCGAAATACGGCAACGACGTTGACGCCGTAGATGATATCGCCGTGGAACTGGTCTCCTATTTCTCCGCGGAGCTGAAAAAACATCCTCTGTACAGAAACGCCATCCACACCCTTTCCGCTCTCACCATCACCAGCAATGTGATGTACGGCAAAAAGACCGGAGCCACACCGGACGGTCGAAAAGCCGGGGAACCTTTCGCCCCGGGCGCCAACCCGATGCACGGCAGGGACATCCACGGCGCGCTGGCTTCCCTGAATTCCGTGGCAAAGATTCCATACCGGGCCGTATGTCAGGACGGAGTCTCCAACACATTTTCCATCACGCCTCCCGCTCTGGGAAAAAACATGGAAGAACGGACCCGGAATCTCATGGCGCTTCTGGACGGCTATTTTGTGCAGGGCGCTCATCACCTCAATGTCAACGTGATGAACCGCGACCTGCTCATTGACGCCATGAATCATCCGGACAATTATCCGACACTGACCATCCGTGTCTCCGGCTACGCCGTAAACTTCAACCGCCTGAGCCGGGAACAGCAGATGGAAGTGATCATGCGAACCTTCCACGACGCAGTGTGACGGCGCGGCGGAAGACGTTCGCAAAGCTGTGATAACGATACATACCGGCAAAATGGGAACCGCCCACATTACGGTTCCCATTTTTACTAACTGCATTGGCACCTGCATGATGGACTCTCTGTGAGAGACAATCACAACGGTTTTGCCTGCGCTCTCCTCCGGAGAGAGTATCGACCAGCTCACCCACCTCCGTCTCGTAACCTTCCGATAGCGTCATGATAAATCCATCCACTGAAGCCTTCCTGGCCGCCTCGCGGATTTCTTCCACCACCGAGCCAAAGGAACCCATCATGGCAGTGGTACATACCACCATCTCCGAAACACTTGCTATTCCTTCCTTATATATTATTATAGAAGAAACAGCGCAAACATACCCAGGGAAAAGAACAGAATCAGCTAAGTTACGGGCGGATTTATTATCTTAAAACAGGCTCTGTCCACAGGAAAAGCAGAAAAAGAAAAACGGACAATCCCCGCGGTCGCTGCTGCGGCCATGAGAATTGTCCGTCTCGCCTTCTTTGCAAATCAAGGCAAACTTTCAAGCTTGCTGCGTATATTACACTAATCTTGCGGTGTTCAGCTTCACGCCAGGACCCATGGTGGATGTGAGGGTAGCGCTTCTGATGTACTGACCTTTTGCAGCCGCTGGTTTTGCTTTGTTGATTGCATCTATTAATGTCTGGAAGTTTTCGTTTAACTGCTCCTCTGTGAAAGAAGCTTTTCCGATTGGCACGTGAACGATGTTTGTCTTATCCAATCTGTACTCAATCTTACCGGCTTTTAATTCCTGAACGGCCTTGCCTACGTCCATGGTTACGGTGCCGGCCTTCGGGTTAGGCATTAAGCCCTTTGGTCCGAGGATCCGTCCCAGACGTCCGACTACGCTCATCATGTTCGGTGTTGCAACAACTTTGTCAAAGTCAAGCCATCCTTCATTCTGGATCTTCGGAATTAATTCCTCTGCTCCTACGAATTCTGCGCCTGCTGCCGCTGCTTCGTCCGCCTTGTCGCCTTTTGCGAAAACAAGGACACGAATCTTTTTACCGGTTCCGTGAGGCAGTACAACCGCGCCACGGATCTGCTGGTCTGCGTGGCGTCCGTCAAGACCCATCTTTAAGTGAGCTTCGATTGTCTCGTCAAACTTTGCACTGGCAGCTTTTTTTACGATGGCGATAGCTTCCGGTGCTTCGTATAAATTGGTTTTATCTCTGAGCTTCGCAGCTTCCTGATATCTCTTACCTTTTTTCATCTTAAAAATAACCTCCTGTGGTATTATCGGGAGCGACCCTCCCACTTCGTCAAACTAAATCCTTCAAAATTACAATCAGTCCTCGACAGTGATTCCCATGCTTCTTGCAGTACCTGCAATCATGCTCATCGCCGCTTCGATACTAGCTGCATTTAAGTCCGGCATTTTCATTTCGGCAATCTCTTTTATTTTATCTTTGGAGATAGACGCCACTTTTGTTCTGTTTGGTTCGCCGGAACCGGATTTGATGTTGCAGTATTTCTTTAATAAAACTGCTGCCGGTGGAGTTTTGGTAATGAAACTGAATGTTCTATCCTGATATACCGTGATCACGACAGGGATGATCAAATCGCCTTTATCTGCTGTTCTTGCATTGAACTCCTTCGTAAACTGTACGATATTTACTCCGTGCTGACCCAGGGCCGGACCCACAGGCGGCGCCGGGGTTGCCTTGCCTGCCGGAATCTGTAATTTAATATAACCTGTTACTTTCTTCGCCATGATAGCTAACCTCCTATTGTGGTAATTGCGGGAATCTCCCTCCCACTGTCCTGTTCGGACGTCTTATCGTCTCTTTACGTTAATTTCTTTACGTCTAAAAATCCAATCTCTACAGAAGTCTCCCGACCGAACATATCCACCTCGATGGTCACGGTCTGCTTGCTCATGTTAATGTCCTTAACCTGGCTCACACGACCTTCCCACGCTCCGGATACCACCTCGATCAGATCGCCGACTTCCACATCGATCTCAACCTCTTCTTCCGTCTCGGCGATGCCCAGATTTCTCATTTCGGCCATCGTCAGAGGAATCGGCTCGGAACCCGGGCCTACGAAACCTGTAACGCCTCTGGTGTTGCGAATGACGTACCAGGTATCGTCATTCATGACCATGTTTACAAGAACGTATCCGGGAAACATCTTTTTGGAAACATTTTTCTTAACTCCGCCCTTCATCTCTACAACTTCTTGAAGGGGAACTCTGACTTCGAATATCTGATCCTGCAGCTTTCTGTTTTCAATTGTCTTTTCAATATTCGCTTTTACTTTATTTTCATAGCCTGAGTAGGTATGGACCACATACCAGTTCAATTCTGACATATATTCACCTTTACCCTTTTGCTAGACAAGAAAATTAATTCCATACTGAAGAACCATATCCAGGGTAGCAATGATGATACCAAGGATTACAGATACCACTGCGACAGTCACTGTCTCGCGAATCAGCCTGTCCTTATTCGGCCAGGTAATCTTTTTGAATTCGGACTGAAGACCACGGAACCATCCACGGATTCCTGTTTTCTTTTTATCGTCGCTCATGCCATCACTCCTTATAAACGGTCCAACTATTTTGTTTCCTTATGCACAGTATGCTTCCTGCAGAATCTACAATACTTTCTGGTTTCCAGTCTCTCCGGATGATTCTTTTTCTCCTTCGTAGTATTGTAGTTACGCTGCTTGCACTCTGTACATGCCAATGTAATCTTCACGCGCACAACTTCCACCTCCAATTATTTAATTATGCATCGGTCTTTTTTAGGCATAAAAAAAAGACCTATTCCATCGCCAGCTTAATATACCATACCCAGCGGGCGGAGTCAATCACTTTTTTACAACCGTCTATTTTTGTTGTGCATAAACTATCCACAATCCCTCTGTGGATTTTGTGGATAATGTGGATAACTTTCCTTTTTATTGTTGATAAGTGCCTGTTTTCCTCATTCATTGGGTTGTACACAATCTGTCTTTGAAATGTGGATAACTTTCCGGGATATCCCGTTCTATAAACAAATCTGCCAATTATCAAAACATTTTTTTATTTTCTGATAATATCTTACTCTATTTTCCGGAAAACGCAACAACTATTTTCCGTTGACGAAACCGCCGTCCGATGATACTATTGTTGTACGTACTCATTATATTGTGTTTTATTTAACGTATTGTCACTATATATTGTGTTTTATCTATATAACATTTTAAAGGAGTATTATTATCATTATGGGAAAACAGATTCAGAAGCGAAACGGCGATCTAGCGCCTTTTGACTCCATCAAGATCTTGAATGCAATTCATCGCGCCAGCACCGCCTCCGAAGACCATATGACTCCCGCAGATCTTTCTTATTTAACTCAGAAGGTCTGCGATGCGGTGGAAGATGTGGAAGTTCCCACTGTAGAGCAGATCCAGGATATTGTGGAGGCTATGCTGATCCGCTATGATTTCGCATCCACCGCCAAGGCTTACATTCTATACCGGGCGGAACACGCCAAGATCCGAAGCACCGAGTTTGATCTGATGAATATTTATGAGCGTCTGACTTATTCCAGCGCCAAGTCAGAGAATATCAAGAGGGAGAACGCCAACATTGACGGGGACACCGCCATGGGAACCATGCTCCGCTACGGCTCAGAGGGTTCCAAATATTTCATCATCAATTATGTCCTGCCAAAAGACATCGGGGCCGCTCACACCAACGGGGATATTCATATCCACGATATGGATTTCTATATGCTGACAGAGACCTGCTGTCAGATTGATCTGATCCGCCTGTTCAAGAGCGGCTTCTCCACCGGGCACGGTTATGTCCGGCAACCGCAGTCCATCATCACTTACGCGGCCCTTGCCTGCATCGTCATTCAGGCCAACCAGAACGAGATGCATGGCGGACAGAGTCTCCCGAACTTTGACTACGTCATGGCAGAAGGAGTCTCCAAAACTTACACGAAAGAATTTTTTAAGGCGTTGCGTTCCTTTGTGGAGATTCGCCTCCGCTATGACGAGGCTAAGGCCAGAACCCTTGAAAAAGTGCTTCGCGGCGCAGTGTCCGCTCCCCTTAAAATGGGACAGGAACACCTTTTCCTGGAAGCCTTCCGACAGCTTCCTCTGGAGGACAGTCTCCAGGAGAATCTGGAAGAAATGCATACTTTTTGTATGCAGCAGGCCATGAAGTACACGGAGGAACAGACCCGGCAGGCCATGCAGTCTCTGATCCACAACCTGAATACCATGCATTCCCGGGCCGGTGCCCAGGTGCCGTTTTCTTCCATCAATTATGGAACAGACGTCTCCCCGGAAGGCCGGATGGTCATAAGGAATCTTCTGGAATCCACCATGGACGGTCTGGGCGCCGGTGAGACGCCGATCTTTCCGGTACAGATCTTCAAGGTGAAGGAGGGCGTCAATTATAATCCGGGCGATCCGAACTATGATCTCTTCCAATTGGCCATCAACACCTCCGCCAAACGGCTGTTCCCGAACTTCAGCTTCCTCGACGCGCCGTTTAATCTGGCTTATTATAAGGAGGGCGATCCCAACACGGAAGTGGCTTATATGGGCTGCCGGACCAGGGTTCTTGGCAACGTCCATGACCCGGACAGACAGGTTACTTTCGGCCGGGGCAATTTAAGTTTCACTTCCATCAACCTGCCCCGGCTGGGTATTGAGGCCCACGGCGACCTGGACGTCTTTTATCAGAAGCTTGATGATATGATGGATCTGGTTATCCGGCAGCTTTTGCACCGGTTTAAGATTCAGTCGGCCAGAAAGGTACGGAATTATCCGTTCCTGATGGCGCAGGGCATCTGGATTGATTCTGAGCATCTGTCCATCGACGATACCATCGGCGAAGTATTAAAGCACGGCACTTTGAGCGTCGGCTTTATCGGGCTTGCCGAGACTCTCAAAGCTCTCATCGGCAAACATCATGGCGAGAGTGAGGAGGCACATCAGCTCGGCCTTGCCATCATCGAACATATGCGTCACAAGCTGGATGAGGAATCGCAGAAGCGAAAGCTTAATTTTACCCTGCTCGCCACCCCTGCCGAGGGATTGAGCGGACGTTTTGTAAAAATGGATTGCAAGAAATACGGCGTGATTCCCGGCGTCACGGACAGAGAATATTATACCAATTCTTTCCATATTCCCGTGTATTATCCGATCAAGGCCTACCGGAAGATTGAATTGGAAGCTCCGTATCATGCGCTGACCAACGCCGGACATATCAGTTATGTGGAGCTTGACGGCGATACCAGCCAGAATCTCTCGGCCTTTGAATCCATCATCCGTTACATGAAAGAGCAAGGCGTCGGCTATGGTTCCATCAATCACCCGGTTGACCGCGACCCGGTTTGCGGGTATACTGGAGTCATTAACGACATCTGTCCACGTTGTGGAAGGCGGGCCGGGGAACCCATCTCCATCGAGAAGCTTCTGGAGCTGCAGAAGAAGTATCCGGACGTCCCGCCTATCAAAAGATAGAAAGGAGCATTTTTATGTTAAATAACAAAACTTCTGAGACTACTACAATCGGTAAAAATGTTGACTTTGACCGCATCCGCAGGATCACCGGATATCTGGTGGGAACCATGGATCGTTTCAATAACGCAAAAAAAGCCGAGGAAAGGGATCGTGTAAAACATGGCCTTTGAATTACATTTAAGCGGTCTGGTGGAAGAATCCATCGTGGACGGACCGGGACTCCGTTATGTCGTTTTTGTGCAGGGATGCCCGCATCACTGTAAAGGCTGTCACAATCCCCAGACCCACTCTTTTTCTGATGGCTATGTGGAGAGCATTGATTATATTTTCAGGCAGTACAGACAGAATCCTCTTCTCTCCGGCATTACCTTTTCCGGCGGGGAACCTTTCTGTCAATCGGAGCCTCTGGCAGCCCTGGGGCGCATGGTGCGCGCCACCGGCGGTCATGTGATGACCTACACCGGCTATGTCTATGAAGACCTGCTGGAGATAGCCAAACAGGATTCTGCTATTCAGAAACTGCTGGACGTCACCAATGTACTGGTGGACGGCCCCTATGTGGAAGAACTGCGCGATCTGACCCTTGAGTTTCGCGGCAGCAGCAATCAGCGGACCATCATCTTGGATCCTCCGTCGGATACTTCGCGGTAATCTGTGTATTCAGCGTTGGATTTCTGCCGGCAAAAGGAGAATACATTTATGGAAACCATACGAATCAAATATTTCTCTGACCAGATTGAGAAATTAACCTACATAGCAAACAAATCAGACTGGATCGACCTGCGGGCTGCCGCAGACGTCTCATTGCAGAAAGGAGAGTTCGCCCTCATTCCTCTGGGCGTCGCCATGGAACTTCCGGCGGGCTATGAAGCTCATGTGGTTCCCCGCAGCTCTACTTTCAAGAATTTCGGCGTCATCCAGACCAATCACATGGGCGTCATCGACGAATCTTACTGCGGCGACAATGACCAGTGGTACATGCCTGTTCTCGCCGTGCGGGACACCGAGATTTACATCAATGACCGCATCTGCCAGTTTCGGATCATGAAGCATCAGCCGGTCATCCGGTTTGAAGAAACCGCCGAGCTGCGGCACTCTGATCGCGGCGGTTTCGGCAGCACAGGAAAGGCGTAATTTATGTTAAAGTTTTTACGTTATGCGCAAAAGATAAAACCGGAAATGCAGGAATTGCATTTCTGGTTTTTTTATCATTTTTACGACCGCATTCTCCCGATACTCTATCCGAGACACTGCCCGGTCTGCGAACGGGTTCTTCCTTACGGCGTCTATGTATGCGCGAAATGCGCGTCGAAGCTTCCCTATGTGAAGGGCCCGGTCTGCTTCGCCTGCGGAAAGTCGGTGACCTCGCCGGAGCAGGAGTACTGTTACGATTGCCGCATCTTTCCCAAAAGCTTCCAGGCGGGGCTGGCGCTTTTTATCTACAACGAAAAGACCCGTCCCGTCATGGCCGCTTTCAAATATATGAACCGGCGCGTCCTCTCCCAGTTTTTTACCAGGGAAATCTTCCTCCGCCATAAAGAAGATATCCTGCGCTGGCGGCCGGATCTGCTGGTTCCCGTTCCCATCCACAAAAACAAGCGCCGTCTGCGGGGTTATAATCAGGCGGACCTGCTGGCAAGAGATCTCTCCGTCCTGCTGCACATCCCCTGCCAGGGGAATCTGCTCCTGCGGACAGAAGACACCGCTCCCCAGAAACAGCTGCGGCCCCAGGCCAGACTCAACAATCTCCAAGGCGCCTTCGCCGTCAATCCTGCCTGCCAGGAGAAGCTTGCCGGCCTAAACACGGTTCTTCTCATCGACGACATCTACACCACCGGAGCCACCATGGAAATCTGCACCCGCATCCTTCATGCCGCCGGGGTAAAAAATGTATATATTTATTCTGTCTGCATCGGAATCGCCAGGGATTAATCCCCGGCGATTTTACAGCTTATCAATCCATGCCTTCTCTCAAACAATCTTTAAGCCCCGTATACCGCTTCTGCTCCGACTCATTGCAAATCATCTGTTCCACCATGGTCTGGCGGCCGATGATGGCCACGCACCGCTGCGCCCTCGTCACCGCAGTGTAGAGCAGATTCCTGTTGCAGAGAATGGACGGGCCGCTCAGAAGGGGCAGGACCACCGCCGGATACTCGCTGCCCTGGGACTTATGTATGGTGATGGCGTAGGCCAGCTCCAGTTCATCCAGGTTGGAAAACGGATACTCCACCTGCCTGTTCTCATCGAAAACTACCGTGAGCTTCTCCGTGAATGTGTTGATTTTACGGATAACGCCCAAATCCCCATTGAAGACGCCCAGACCTTCCTCCACGGAAAATCCTTTCTCGTTGACAATCTTCCATTCCATCTTGTAATTATTCTTAATCTGCATCACCTTGTCTCCCTCCCGGAAGACGCCGGTATGCACCTCTCTTTCCTCTTTATCAGAAGACGCCGGGTTCAGATAATACTGAAGCACCTGATTCATGTGTTCCACTCCCAGTTCTCCCTTTCGCATGGGCGTCAGCACCTGAATTTCAAAGGGTTCCACCCCGATATATTCCGGCAGACGGTTCTTCACCAGATAGATTACACCCGCCGTCACAGAGCGGATATCTTTCTTCTCAAAGAAAAAGAAATCGTGGTTCCGATTATCAAGAACAATCTGCTCCCCCTGATTGATTTTATGAGCATTCAATACAATTCGGCTGCCGGCTTCCTGACGGTAAATCTTTGTGAGACGAACCACCGGAAATACCTCAGATTCAATCATGTCTTTTAATACATTGCCCGGCCCCACACTGGGAAGCTGGTTGGAATCCCCCACCAGGATAATCCTGGTTCCCGGTAAAACTGCCTTTAAAAATGAATACATCAGAGAAATATCCACCATGGACATTTCATCGAGAATGATCACGTCCGCCTCGATGGGATTCTCTTCATTCTTCTCAAAATGATAAGAATCCCTTTCTTCAATACCTCCGTTCAGTTCTAACAGCCGATGGATGGTCCTTGCCTCATAGCCGGTGGCCTCGGTCATTCGCTTTGCCGCTCTCCCGGTCGGGGCAGCCAGCACGATCTCCATATCCTCCGCCTCAAAACAACGGATCATAAGGTTGATGGTCGTAGTCTTTCCCGTGCCGGGACCGCCTGTTACGATGAGAACTCCTTCTGTCAAAGCCTGTTTTACCGCCGACTTCTGCAATTCATCCAGCTCTATCTTCGTCTCTTCCTCCAGAACCGCAATCCGGCGGGCAAGGGATTCCTCTTCCACTGGAAACTTCAAATCCAGATTTTGGAGCATAGCCGCCGTATTTCGTTCCATAAAATAATAGGCGCTCAGATAGACATGTTCTTCATCATCCACCACACGGATCATCAGCTTCTTATCTATCACCAGATTCATAAGATAATCCCCGATATATTCCGGCGGCACCCCAAGCATCTGCCCTGTATTGCGGCAGAGAATCTCCTTTGGCAGATATACATGGCCGGCGCTGACGCTCTGCTGCAGTGTGTAGAGGATTGCGGCGCAGATCCGGTGTTCTGAATCCGGGGCGACGCCCGCCTTTGCTGCAATATTATCCGCAATGTGAAATCCGACGCCATGGATATCTTCCGCCAGCTTATAAGGATTGGTCTTGAGGATTTCATACATTTTATCGCCATATTCTTCAAAAATACGGACGGCCAGATGATTGGCGATACCATAGTCAGAAAGAAACATCATGGCATGACGCATCTCCTGCTTTTCCTGAAACTGCACGGCAAAATTCATGGCTTTTTGAAGAGAGATCCCCTTGACTTCCGCCAGTCTCTCCGGCTCCTCTTCCATAATACGGAAGGTATCTCCCTTGAACTTCTTCACAATCCGAGCTGCCAAAGCCGGGCCGACGCCCCGCACAGCGCCGGAACCCAGATACCGTTCCATGGCCTCCTTATCTTCCGGTTCCTTCATCTGATAGGAAGTCACCTGATACTGCGGGCCATGGGCCGGATGCTCCATAAATTCCGCCTCCACCGACAGATATTCCCCTTCATTGATATAATGAAAAGTTCCCACGAGGATTTCATCCCCGTGGGTCGTCTCCAGTTCCAGAACGGTATATCCGTTCTCCTCATTATGAAATCGAATATGGCCTACATAACCTTCCAGATGTGCCATCTTTATCTTCCGCCAAGATATTCAATATACTGACCTGTTCCGATGGCCACTGCCGTCATCGGATCGTCGGCCGTCATGGTCGTAATCCCGGTCTTCTCCTCAATGAGCTGTTCCAGACCCTGCAGCATACTTCCGCCTCCGGTCAGCACGATACCTCTGTCAGAAATATCCGCCGCCAGCTCCGGCGGAGTGCGCTCCAATACACTGTGTACCGCTTCCACGATCTGCGAGGTCGCTTCTCTGAGCGCCTCTCTGGTCTCCTCTGAAGTCACTGTCACAGTCTTTGGCAGTCCCGTTACCAGATTCCGGCCACGAACTTCCATGGAAGCCTCTTCCGCGCGCACATAGGCGCTTCCCACCTGAATCTTGATATCTTCCGCTGTACGGTCACCGATCAACAGATTGTGTTTCTTTCTCATATAGCGGACAATGGCCTCGTCAAAGTTATCCCCCGCCACCTTGATGGAGGTGCTGACAACGGTGCCGCCCAAAGAAATAACCGCGATATCTGAGGTGCCGCCTCCGATATCCACGATCATGTTACCGCATGGTTTCGCAATATCAATTCCCGCTCCGATGGCTGCCGCCACCGGTTCTTCTATAATCTTCACATCTCTTGCTCCCGCTGCGTAAGTGGCGTCTTCCACGGCCTTTTTCTCCACCTCAGTGACGCCGCTCGGTACGCAGACAGAAATCCTTGGTTTCCTTCCAAAGAGACTCTTTCCCACTGCCTTATGCACAAAGTATTTCAGCATCTTCTCCGTAACGGAATAATCGCTGATAACGCCCTGTCTCAGCGGACGGACAGCCACGATATTTCCCGGCGTTCTTCCAATCATCAATCTGGCTTCCTCGCCGATTGCCTTAATCTTTCTCGTATCCACATCAAAGGCAACCACAGAAGGCTCCTTCAAAACGACGCCTTTGCCTTTTACATATACCAAAATACTCGCTGTACCTAAATCAATTCCAATATCCGTAGCCATTGGGAATCTCCTTTCTAAATTTATCCTATCTATCTGAAGCAGAGCCCCTGAGGGCCCTGTCTTTTCATTAATTTGCACACTTATAGTTATTATAAACGAAATAAATCGAATTTCCAATACTTTTTTCAAACTTCATAAAAATGACTGTTTTGTATACATTATGTAAGAAAGACAATCTTACACAAAAAGAGGTATTGAAAGATGCGTCATCTTTCAATACCCGCTTCGTGTTCCTTATCGCATTGCAGACTCTTACTCTTCCACACCTTTGGATTTTAGATATTCAACAACATCGTTCACAGTCTCAATCTCGCCCAGTTCTTCAGCAGGAATCTCGATATCATACTCTTCCTCCAAAGCCATGGTCAATTCAAACAAATCGAGAGAATCTGCACCCAAGTCTTCTTTGAAAGAAGTCTCAAGGGAAATCTCATCCTCTTCAACACCAAGCTGCTCTGCAATAATTTCTTTCATTTTCTCTAACATTAGAAAATATCTCCTTTTGTTTAAAATCACATTTCTTTCGATGCTCAAAGTATACTATTCCTACTTTTCTTTGTCAACCTATTTCTTAGATTAGAAGTCTTTGTTTTCCAACAAAAAAAACGAAAATTTATTATTGATTTTTATTCAGAAATATTGTAGAATAGACAAGTCAGTTCAGACAAGCTTCCTTGGCTCAGTTGGTAGAGCGACGCATTCGTAATGCGTAGGTCGCCGGTTCAAGTCCGGCAGGGAGCTTATTTTTTTGCCCTTTTTATCGCAGAGGGCATTTCATTTCTAAAATCCTTCACTTACCTTTCCTTTTTTGTGATATGGTGATTATAAAAAACGATTCACACCACAACGCCATTGATGTTCATATCTTCATCTGACGCATTGCTTCCATACTCAAGCTTATCATACTGCGCCTTCACAGTCTCCCACGGAAGCGTCTCATGTTCTTCCTTGAGATAAGAGATGATATCGGCAATCCCCTCTCCTGTAAAAGCGCTGGTATAAAATATTTTCTTGCAGCCTGCCAACCGAAGCCACTCTGCCGCCTGCTCCGGGTCTCCTGCCCAGTGGTCGCATTTCGTCACAATTCCCACCACTTCCCGGTTGCTTTGGGAAGTACAGTTGGGCGGATACAGAGAAAACGGTTCCGTGGCGCTTATGAGAAGACCGATAACGTCTGACTCTGCGCCGTATACGGCCAGAGAACCTCCCAGTCTCTTTGTCTCCGCATATTCTCCCGGCGTGTCTATGATAACATCGTAATGATTGACATATTGCGTCTTATGGTAAATAATCTTTTTCCCTTTCATTGCCTGAGTCAAAGTAGTCTTCCCGGACTCGCTCCGCCCCACAAACATAATCTTCCTCATGCTGTCTTTTCCCTTCTAAGCAGTCCCGATACACCCCTGTGACAGGCAGACACCGCTGTCTGTTCTCAGGACTTCAGTTCTTCTTTTTTTCGGTATTTCACCATATTCATACTGTTCCAGATCTGTACGGCACGACCGCCATAGATCAACTCATATACCACATAAGAAAGCAGCAGACCCGTGAGAACGTCCACCACAGAATGCTGCTTTACAAACATGGTGGACAAAATAATGAGGATCGTGGTCATCAAAGCCGCGCCGCATATCCCCCGTTTCTGACGCAATCGTTCGCTGTCTTTCACAGCAAGATAGATCCCAATGGAGTTGAACACATGGATACTGGGTAATACATTGGTGGACGTATCCACATTGTACACAAATCGGATCAACTGCGTAAATATCGTATTGTCATCAAAACTGTCCGGCCGTATGGCCAGACCGTTGGGATATATCCATGAAACCAGTAAAAACACAGTCATCCCTATTATTCCAAAATACATCAACCGGCAGAATACTTCCTTCTCACAGAACAGAAAATATAGTCCCAGTCCTGCAATATACACAAACCAAAAAAGATAAGGGATAATAAAAACCGGAATAAACGGAATGTACTGATCCAGGGGAGAACTGATGATGTGCACCCGCTCAGGGCTCATATTTTCAAGATAGCGAAAAACTGCCAGATAAAAAGGAAAATATAGCAACAACAAAACATGTTTATATTGATGTAATTTGTCTCTCATAAAAATCACCTTCCGGATTCCTTCTATAATTTAACTCGTTCGCCGTACACGGCTGCTCTTTTCCGAAAAAGAGCAGCCGTCAGCCGGTTATTGATAAATTATTTATGATAAACAGTACCGCATCTTCCATCATTCGTCAATTCTTTTTCGGCAACTTCACACTATATTAATAACTTCACTCATTATAATAAAATTGTAAGTATGAGCTTTCCGCATTATTATTTTAATTCAGATAACCATGCCGTCCTTTATCCGCGTTATCATTTTTCTGAATCTTGATTTCAGGAATATGATAAACCGCACAAATCTTTTTGATGGTTTCCTCCAGTTCTCTCATGGCCACCGGCACACAGATGGTCTTATAAAGGCTCATCATGCTTTCCATATCCGGAGCTTCTCTCTGAGGTTCATCTTTGTCTGCGAAACTGCTCACCTGCTCCAGGTAAAGATACAGCGGGTGAAGCGGAGAACCTACCATCACTTTGCTGATCACAGTTCCGACAGAGTCTGCTTTCAGCTCCTTAGGAAGCTTAATCTGGTTGTTGACATTTACTTGCAAATTCAGCTTTGTATTCGGCCCCATCTCATTGCAAAACTCACATTTGGTAATTCTGATTCCTTTTAAGTCTAAATTCATTATAATATAGTCCTTTCTTAAAAAAAATAATTATAAATCTGCCGCCATGCTTATTCTTCTTTCGGCTCCTCTTCCCGGGATTCTCTTATTCTCTCCTTCAGAGCTTCCAGAGAAAAACGATAGCGAACGGAGGTCATGGTCGGATTGCCAAGAATCCGGATTCGCAGATGTTTCCTGCTCTTTTGATGCAGCCTTGCCTTCCGGAACCTCTCTATCTGCTCAAGAACCGCCGTGAAGTGTTCTCTCAGTTCACTCAGCTCTTCTTTCTGTGCGTCTGTCAGGATATCCCGTTCCATAACACTCTGTTTAAGCTTATTATATCGAAGTTCGACGTCTTTGTAAATCTCCCCGACCTTATCAATGGCTGGATTTTTTCCCACAAAATTTTTCCAATTATCATCCAGGCAGGCAATTACCTCATCGGCACGTTTTCGCAGATGCAGCATTTCCTCCCGGAGATTCTCCATTTTCTCAAGCATATTCCGCAGATCCAGCGCCTCTTTTACAGACATAACGATATCGAAAATTAAAAAAACGGAGATAATTCCAAAAAAAACATACAACGGTTCCGCCGGTACTGTCTCCAGAAATAAGAGAAGCGCCGGATGGATCACCTCGTTCATCAGCACGGTAAAAAATCCCCACAAAATGGCGGAAGCCAGACAGATGTATCCTTTGTAGTTAAAGCGTCTGGAGGAATAATCCCAATATTTGATTTTGAAAATACTCTCCATGACCACACCGGTTGCCAGTTCAAGGAGGGTAGCTCCCACCGCTCCGGCAAAATAAGTCAGAATCAAGTTCGACTGGAAAGGTTCTAACACAAACAGCATCATCACGGCTCCACCGCCGTAAATCGGCAGAAACGGTCCCATCAAAAATCCCCGGTTTACCCATTTTCTTTTTTTAAATGATACATAGGCAGATTCAAAAACCCAGCCGAAGAAGCTATAAATGTAAAAAAATATCAGCCACTCATATAAAGAATACTGTCCAATCATAATTCCACTCTCTTTTAAATTACATAATTATTCCCGCTTCTGTCACAATGCCACTCTATAAGATCCTGAAGAGTCACCGTATCGACCACGCTGCTTATGGCGTCATTGAGCTTCTCCCACAGAATAATCGTCGCGCATTCATTTCGTCTGCTGCAAAGATTCTCTTCTCTGTCCAGGCAGGATACCGGCATAAGGCTGCCCTCGGTCAGACGTAAAATCATTCCCGCCGTATACTGGGACGGCGCTCTTGTCAAAAGATATCCTCCTTGGGGGCCGCGTATGCTGCGGACGTATCCCGCTTTATGCAAGGCGGATATAATCTGCTCCAGATACTTGCAAGATAAATCCTGTCTCCGGGCAATATCCTTAATGCGAACCGGCTCGCCCTCTTTTTCGTTTAATGCAATGTCCAACATCAGACGCAATGCATACCGTCCTTTTGTCGATATTTTCACCCTTCATCTTCCCTTCTTATTTTATCTTTTAAATTCTACAACTTTTGTGGCAATTTTATAAAGAAATCTAAGTCAGCAACCACCAGTTCAACTGGTGGTTTGCCATTAGCCCTCCAAAGGG
>CAYULX010000024.1:0-30269 GCA_964445535.1 uncultured Eubacterium sp. | reverse complement strand
TAGAATAATTTAGTTCAAAACTTGCTTGCGAGTCTTTCACATCTAATAAACTCTTTTTATACATTATACTACTTTCTATGGGTTTGCAAGATAAAAATTCTTAAAATTCAATGTTTTTCTATATTTTCCAGTAAGACGGATTTAAAGAAATTTTCAGAATCAGCCACCGGGGCAGTCGCTTATAATTCTGGCCCAATTTGTATCCGAGATACTTCATCCCATTCTGAAGGATAATATGGGGAACCAATGCTATCCGGCCTTTTTTTATAAAATAAAGCAGGGTTGTCTTTACCAGACGGATTCCTTCTGATTCTGATTTTACCGAAGTAAACAGACCACCGTAATCCACCTGGGAAACCGCCAGGTCAAAATTTCTCTTTAACTGTTCCACAGCTCCGTAATTATGCCAGTGCCAGACTTTCGCATCGGCAGCGTAGGCAATCTTTTTTCCCGCCTCAATAAGTCTTGAGGCAAAAATCATATCTTCGTTAAAAATCGTGTGCAGCGGGAAACCTCCCATGTCGTCATAGACAGACTTCCGGTAGGCGGCGCAGACATTGGAACAGAAAAACGTCTTGATTCCTAACACCGGCAAATCTTCCTTTGACTTAACCCGGCTCTCCTTCGGATAATTGAATATCCGGGTATAGGCTTCCACCGGATTGTCTTTCCAGTCAGCCATCTGCCGTCCGTAAGCAGCGCAGACCTCCGGATCTTCGAAAGGGTTCGTGAGGTTCTCCAGCAAACATTCGTCAGCGGGAATGGCGTCCTGGGTGAGCAGCACCATGATATCTCCGTCACACATGGCCGCCGCCCGGTTTCTCGTACCACCATGATCAAATTCCGCTTTTTTTATGTGAACAATCTCCCCCTGCGGCAGCTTTTCAAACTCTTTGCTGTGAAACAGGGATTCTTCCGTATTGATAAGGAGAATACGGTCTGGCTGCAAGGTCTGCCGCCGGAGCATCCGGAGATTTTTTTCCAATTTGTCATCCGGTTTATAGGTGGGAATGATTACATCTATTTTCATACTTCCATCCTCCTTGTACGGGATATTGCCGGCTTTATGCGAAAGCCGGCTGCCGGCACAACATTTCTTTATTATTCATCAAATGCCAAATACGACATTTCATTTTTCAGCAAATATGAAATTGCACGGAGCCGTTCTATTCTCCCAGCAGGGACTCCACCAGTTTTACTGCCTCGGCAGCGTCTTTGGAATATCCGTCCGCGCCGATTTCCTCGGCAAAACTCTGGGTGGTCACCGCTCCCCCGATGATGATTTTCGCCTTTAAATTCTTTTTATTTCTGAGCAGAATCGTATCCTTCATCCGCATCATAGTCGTCGTCATCAGGGCCGAAAGGACAATGACGGAAGCCTCATGTTCCTCCGCCGCCGCGATAATCCGGTCTGCCGGCACATCTTTTCCGAGGTCATACACCTGATATCCATAATTCTTTAACATCAGCGCCACCAGATTCTTTCCGATATCATGGATATCACCTTCTACGGTGGCAATGACGATGACCGGTTTCTTCTCCCCGTCTTTATCTTCCTGCAAAAACGGCTCCAGATATCCGATGCCTTCTTTCATAGCATTGGCGCTGGCGATTAACTGCGGAAGAAAGTACGCCTGGATGTCAAAAAGCCGTCCCACCTCATTGATGGCCGGAATAAGCATACCATCAAGAACTTCCTTCGGCGCCGCGCCCCCTGCAATGGCCTCCTTCACCCGGTCCACGATTTCTTCGGTATTGCCTTTTAATACCGCCTCAAACACCGGCGTCCGTTCCGGAGCCGCCGCCGTTGATACCTCTTTAGCTCCGGCAGCATCTTTTAACTCAGTGGAACCTTCGACGCTGCCAGAGGTTCCGGTCGCGGCGTTTGACTTTTCTTCTATTTTCCTCTGTTCAATTTTTCTTATCTGTTCTATATATGTGATATCCGCCTTCGGTTTATTCTGAAGCAAGTCAGAGGCATAGGAAAGCCCCATCAAAAGCCCGTTGGACGGATTTGCAATGGCCATGGTAAGGCCATTCTGAATGGCCATGGCTGCGAAAGCTCCATTTACATACGCCCGTTCCGGAAGTCCAAAGGAGATATTGGACAGCCCTACGGTGGTACGCAGTCCCAATTCTTCCTTACAGTAGCGAATGGTCTCCAGTGTTTCCAGCGCCGCCTTTTTATTGGCTCCGATGGTGGTAACAAGACCGTCCACGATAATCCGATCGCGGGCAATGCCACAGGCTTCCGCCTTCTCCAGCACCTGATGAATGAGCGTCTTCTTCTCTTCCAGACTTTCCGGCAGTCCTTTGTCAGAAAGAGGAAGAAGAATAAACATCGCCCCATATTTCTTCACCAGCGGAAGAAGTTTCTCAATCTTTTCCTTCTCCATGGAAATGGAATTAACCAGCGCCCGGCCCGGATAGGCGCGCAGCGCCGCCTCCATCACCTCCACATAACTGGTATCGATGCAGAGCGGCAGATCAGACACCATGGTCACCTTCCCAATGGTCTTCAGCATCATTTCTTTCTCATCAATCCCATTGGTGCCCATGTTGATATCCAGAATATGCGCTCCCATCTCTTCCTGCTGTTCCGCCATTTCTTCCACCAGACGAAGTCTTCCTTCTCTGAGCTCCTGCTGTAATTTTTTCTTCCCGGTCGGATTAATCCTCTCACCGATGATGAGGAAGTTCCCGTCCGGAAGAATCTCCTGGCTTTTTCTCTCGGAAGCCAGCATGGCCGGATGATGATTCTCCGGCGGCAAAACCGCAAGGTCTTTTACTGTTTCCGTCAGCCGGCGGATATGTTCCGGCGTCGTTCCGCAACAGCCGCCGAGCAGACCGGCGCCGGCGTCAATAAAAGACGGCCCGTAGGACGCAAATTCTTCCGCTTCCATAGGATAAATCGTCTCTTCGTTCACAAGCTCCGGCAATCCCGCGTTGGGCTTTACAAGAATCGGCACGTCGGCATATTCCTTCATCTTACGCACCACCGGAAGCATCTGCTTTGGCCCGGTGGAACAGTTAACGCCGATGACATCCGCGCCGATACTCTGAAGTACCACCACTGCCGTCACCGGATCCGTACCGTAAAGGGTTCTCCCGTCTTCCTGAAAGGTCATGGACGCCATCACCGGCAAATCACAGATTTCTTTAATGGCGATGACCGCCGCCCGGGTCTCCGCCAGGCTCATCATGGTCTCCACCACAAACAGGTCAACGCCCGCCTCACAAAGATATCTTGCCTGTTCTTTATAAATATCTATGAGCGTTTCCAGAGGCATCGGACCCACCGGTTCCAATGCCACGCCGGTCATCGTCATATCGCCGGCCACCAGAGCCCGGCCGCCTGCCGCTTTTTTGCTGATGCTCACCAGAGTTTTATTGATTTCTTCCGTTCGTTCCTCCAAACCGTATTCTTTAAGCTTCTCCCGGTTGCCGGAAAATGTCGGCGCATAAAGGATATCCGCCCCGGCCTCCACATAAGCTTTCTGTAATTCTATGAGTACATCCTCATGTTCCATAATCCACAATTCCGGGCAGAGGCCGGTCGGCATACCCGCCTTTTGCAGATTGGAGCCTGTGGCTCCGTCCAGGATGAGCGGACGCTCTGCTAATTTCCGATATAATTCTTCTCTCGTCATGCTGTCACCTCAGTTTCTTTTTTCACCCGGCAGGCAGGTTTCCATAATCCGCTTAATCAGGGATACCCTGTGAAACGGCGTCATGAAATAATAACCGGCGCCTATATTTTTACCCATGGATATCACCTGTCCTGAAATGGCAAGCGCCGTCTGTTCCCATTCCTCCCGGCTTCCTTCCGGGTCGTAACGCTCAAGCACTTCATCCGGCACATGAATCCCCGGCATCTCATTTTTGATAAACAACGCATTCCGATAACTGACCAGGGGCATGATTCCGATGAGAATCTTCGCTCCGGTCTTTTGCTGAAGGAAGGAAAGCCGTTCTATCTCTTCCTCCGAGTAAACGGGCTGGGTCAGGAAAAACTGACAACCGGCATCCATCTTCCTTTTCATCCGCTCAGCAATCTTATCTGCCCGCGCTCCGTTCTGATTGAGAGCGCCGCCATAGCAAATCGGATCATCCGCAAAGAGCTCTTCGTTGAGACTCTGAAGGAACTCCATCAATTTAATGGAATTAAAATCAAAAACACTCTTCGTAAACGTCCGTTCCTCCCGTCCCACCGGATCTCCGGTCACAATGAGCATATTGCGGACGTTATTGACATGGGCGCCGAGGATACCGCTCCGAATGGCAATCCGGTTTCTGTCCCGGCAGGCAAGATGCGGCATCACAGGGATTCCCGTCTCCTGCTGAATCTTTACCGCCGTCAGCAGCGCGTCCGCCCGTGAGCGCGCCAGAGGAGAATCCGCAATGGTAATGATATCCGCCGGAGTATCCGCTAGGGCATGTGCTCCGCTCATCAATTTATCCATCTGCACATCAAAAGGCGGATCCAGTTCCACCGCGCAGACCGTTTCTCCTTTTTTAAGCTTCTGCCGAAACGTATTGCGCCGCAGTCGCTCTCCCTCGTCCCTGATTCGTCCGACTGCCGCAGTTTCCTTCCTCCCACTTCCGGCTGCCACGGTTTCCTTCGTCCCACTTTCGGCTGCCGCGGTTCCCCTCATACCTGTTCCGATTTTCAGACGGATTCTAGGATAGTTCTTTCCAGCTTCCTGAATCCTTTCTGCTATCTCATGAATATATTCCGGCGTTGTCCCGCAGCAGCCGCCAAGAATACCGACGCCAAGCTTTGCCAGATTCTGGACCTTTTCTCCAAAATAAGGAACACTGTCAGAATACACCGCATGTCCTCGGACAATCTGCGGATAGCCGCAATTGGGCAGCGCTGTCAATGCCATCTGTTCCGGCATAGCGGACTCCTCCAGCCAGGAACGTAAGAACCGCTCCATGTGAGCGACGCCGATACCACAGTTCAACCCTGCTCCATCCAGCAAACCGCTGTCCGCTGCTTTTTTTAGAACCTTCTTATAGTGAAAACCTGTCCGGCCATATCCCGTCGGAACAAAAGAAAACTGACCAATAATAAAGGCATCCGGCCGCTTTTTTCGAATATATTCCGCCATGAAAAGCACATACTGTGTGTCAGGAAATGTTTCCAACACAAATATATCCGCTCCGGCTTCCAGAAATACATCAACAATCTCTTCATATTCTTTTTGCATTTCTTCCGTGCTGCTCTCACTGTCCTCATAAATCGGGCCGATATCTGCCGCCGCAAAAACTGTCTGTCCTCGTTCTGCCGCCGCATCCGCCGCCTCTTTGGCAATGGCATAGCCCGCCTGCACAAACCGCACAAACCCTTCGTCACTCGCAGTCATTCCATGCTTTCTCAAAATATCTCCGTAAGTCTTTTTGTTGGCAGAAAATGTATTACTGCGAATAAGCGTCGCTCCCGCTTCTATATAGGATTGGTGAATCTCTCTGATTATATCTGGCCGGAAAAGATTTGCTTCCTCCGAACAGAGAAACTGTCCCGCCGTCTTCTCATCAAAATATGTACCCATGGCACCGTCTGTCAACAGGATATGTTCTCTTAAATAGTCTCTGATCTTCATGATCTGATATCCTTCCTACATAAAAAACCTGCATAGCCATTCCGGACGTCCGTTGTCCGAGGAACCGGTATGCAGGCTCACAGCAATTATAATGCGGTGATTTTTCCTTCGTATTCCAGGTTCAGCCGGCCTTTCATGTTGCAGGCCAGGCCAATCTTTCTCATACAGCGCATCATGGAACGATTGTCATCCACGCCATATTTGTCAATGATATCTACAAATTTATCAATCATGTCCATAGCTTCTTTATCAGACAGATAGAAAGTCTCTATAATCTGCTGGATATTTTCCTTCTTGGAAGTTGTAAAAAGAAGAAGGGTAATCTGAAGTCCCACGAGAATATGATATAACTCTCTGTTGTAATCAGACATGCCCGCCTTTAAAAATGCGAACAAATCGCTTAAACGCATGGTATCAATATCGTCAATGTGCATATCGTTGGCCTTCAGCTTATTCTCCACATCGATATCCATAATTACGGAACTGATCATCATGGCCGTCTGGTAAGCATCAATATCCTTATCGGATACCGGTGTGAGAGACGGAGCCTGGTTGCTCATCTGCTGGCAGTAAATCAAATCTCTCACCAGCGCATTTTCAAACAGGTAATCTTCCAGTCCGCTGTCTACCTTAATAATAAACTCTTTCTTGCCCGTATCCATCGCCACCGGATGACTGCAATCCTCCTGATTCTCCGGATCCATCTTGAGAATATCGACAGGATAAATCAACTCTCCGGTAATCTCATTGTACAGCTTCTCTGCCTTCTCTGACAGCGTCTTTCCTAAAATCTCCATACTTGTTGCTCCAACCTTTCTTCTTCGTTGCCGGGCTTCCTCTGACACGTCCTGATACTGTCCGCTCAGCCGCCCGGTTCTCGATGCATTTTTGTAACAGTTCAGCCATGGCATTCCGGAAACCCGCTGCTAATGCAGCATGATTGAACGGTTACACATTTCCTACATTCTAACAAAATAGAACTTGTGTTTCAAGTATGTTTTTTCTCTGAATGAAATTCCCGACAGTGCATTGTCACTGCTCACGCAGTGACCGGTAACGAATGATTTGACTTTTTTTCCTCTTCCGGGTTATAGTAGGCAATAAACAGCAACATAACAGGAGGTATCAACAATAATGTCATATAAAATCACAGGAACAACAATGCTGACCGGTCTTCTGGGCAGTCCGGTGGAGCATAGCCTCTCCCCCCTCATGCACAACGAAAGCTTTCAGACTCTCGGCCTCGATTACGCATATCTGTGCTTCGACGTGGGAACCGACCGTCTGAAAGAAGCGGTGGATGGCCTTCGCGCCATGGGCGCCAGAGGCTGGAACCTGACCATGCCGGACAAGAATCTGATGTGCGAACTCTGCGATAAACTGTCTCCCGCCTCAGAAATCAGCAGCGCAGTAAACACCGTCGTAAACGACGGCGGAATTCTGACCGGCTATACCACCGACGGCATCGGCTACATGCGCGCGGCCAAGGAGGCCGGCTTCGACCTGCCGGGCAAAGTGATGACACTTCTGGGAGGCGGCGGCGCTGCCACTGCCATTCTTGTGCAGGCCGCGCTGGACGGCATGAAAGAAATCCATGTCTTCAACCGGCAAAGCCCTTCCTTCGACCGGCTTTTGCATATCTCCGGGCAGCTAAACGAACGGACAGACTGCAAAGTCAGCGTTCTTCCCCTGGAAGACACAGAGGAACTCCGGGATTCCATCGCCAAAAGCGACATCCTGACCAACGGCACTAGCTTAGGGATGGCTCCGCACACCGACGCCTGCCCGATTCCTGACGCCTCCTTCCTGCGGCCCGAGCTCATCGTCTCCGACGTTATCTATAACCCGCGGCAGACAAAGCTCCTCAAAATGGCCGAAGACTCCGGCTGTCCATTCTTCAACGGACTTTACATGCTTCTCTACCAGGGTGCCGCTGCCTTTGAACTGTGGACCGGACAAGAGATGCCCGTGGAACAAATTAAAAGAAATTATTTCTCGGAGTAATCATTTTCATCATAAAAGGGTAACATATAAGACATTTGTCCTATATCTTACCCTGCAAAGATGGATCATGATTTCTCCTTCTGCCGCTATTTTGCTTCCAGTTCCGCCACGGGCTATCTTCCGTAGAAAGCATCCGCTCTGCCGGAAATCTCATTGTAAAAGACGGCCTCTGCCGTATTCATGTAAGGCAGGACGTAAAATAACGCCAGCCCAAAGGTCAGAATACTTAAAACATACCATCCAAGAAAACTGAACCGCAAACAGAACAGTTTCCATTTATGTCCCCGCATAATCTTTCTGGACATTTTCATGGCCTTTCTTACGGTATAGTCCCTTTTCTCTTCCAGAATATACGGAACCATGGCATAGGCGTACATGGTGACGATTCCCGGGATGATCAATAGAATGGTGAAGAACAGCTCGTAGGCAAAAAGAGCAATCTTCATGTACATTCCCTTCCATATCAAAGAGAATTTGCCGAGCACCATAGATGGAACCGCTTTTCTTCTGTCCAGAAGAGCCAGATTAAAATCGATATATCCAAACCGAGCCGGGCCTCCTGCAAAAAAGAAGAATATCGCCAGCACAATTCCGATTCCCACCAGCATCAAAAAGTAATGCGGAAGATTTTCAAAAATGCAGATGGCAATACTCATCACAAACATAAAGTGGCTGATGAAATACAGAGAGGTAAAAAATGCGCCCAGACAGGCTGCTATGAGCATTGCTCCGATGGCCCGTCCCCAGTTTCCCTTGAGCGCATTCCTTGCTATCTCCTTATATTCCGCTGATGTCAACTTCATATAGTCCTCCTGCTGTCAGTAAAGGAATCCATTGGCCTTAATCGATGTCCCACATCTCTTTCACCCGCATCACTTCATTTAAGGTCATATTCATAAATGCCTCGTTCTGCGGCTGATTGCTGAATGCGTTGGTCTCCTTCCGATACGCAATCTCTGCATTGACATCATCGATGGTAATTCCTTTTTCTTTTAAAAGTTTTGCTGCTTCGTAACCTCTCATTTTACTACCTCCCATTTCATCCTCATTAACTTCTTCAGTTACCGTTATTATTATAATGCATTTTTTGCGAATAATCTACTGTTTTGTTATGTTTCACTCATCTCCGCGCAGGAATTCCACATAGGAACGTGGTTCTTTGCTGCTTCCGGAAAACCCGCAGGAACGATACAGATATTCCGTATAAAAAGATACCAGCGTACGGGCGTCTTCTTTCTCCGGCACCGGCGTCTTGATGACCATAGTATAAAGATTGTCCTCGTCGGCCTTAACTACCTTATAAACTTCCAGGCTTCCGTTGTCTTCATATCCGGTCACCACATAAACGGTGTCCAGGTGAAGCAGCGTCTCGGCGTCTGTGAGCGCGTCCATATCTTCCTCGTACATTTCTTCCATCGGGGTCTCCTCTTCGTCCTCTCCGTGCCGCTGCTGACTGTAAGAAAGCAGCGCACTGTTATCATTCCCCCGAAAAGAGACACTGTACCTTCCGGCAACATCGTCGGCTTCCGCCTCCACAGAATAATACAGATTTTTCGGATACGCAAAGGAGAAACTTTCATCAAGGTTTTCATTGGCCGCATGTCCGTCAAACTGCCGGTAGTCTTCCTCCAGCAAAACCCTGTGAAAATCCATCTTCTCTCTGGATGAAATACGCAGTCCCCATTCCTGCGCCAGCTTTTCTCCTTCACTTAGCGATTCTTCCTCAGTGGCGCCGTCCGCGTCCTCTGAACTGTCGTTTTGCTGCTGCGTCGTATCTTCCGTATCTGAGGTAAGCTCCGCGTCATAATCAAGCCCCTTAAAAGGATTGCTCCCCCGGATACTCACAAAAAAGCAGAGCAGCGCAAACATTCCGGCAAAGGAGACACCAAAAATAATACATATTTTTCTAATCAATTTATTCATATGTTCAGACATCTTTTCTTTTTTCACTCATTCCGAATATTCCTCTTTACATGTTTCCCGTCATATATTTCTCATCCAAGTTCCATATTTCTTATTCATGAAGTTCAAACCCGGGGATTTTCACGTCTCTCGTTCACAAATTTCGATTCCGTGGTATATGCTTCCTATTCACAAATTTCAGACCCGGGTTTATATGATCTGATGACGATTCTCATCTTTTTCATTTTCTCCCTTGCCAAATCCAAGTTCATCATACTGCGCCTTCACTTCTTCCCACGGAAGAACATCTCTTTCCTCTTTAAGATAAGAAAGGATATCGGCAATTCCTTCTCCGGTGTACGCACTGGTATAAAAAATCTTGTGACAACCGGCCAGGGTCAACCATGCCGCCGCCTGTTCCGGTTGAGCAGCCCAGTGATCAACCTTTGTCACGACGCCGACCACCTCCCGGTTACAAACGGGTGTTAAATTAGGAGAATAGAGGGAGAACGGCTCTGTAGCATCCATCAAAAGTCCGATGACATCCGCCTCCGCGGTAAAAACCGCCAGCGCGGAAATCAGATTCTTAGACTGGAGATATTCACCCGGAGTATCAATAATCACATCATAATGATTGACATACTGTGTCTTGTGATAGGTGACGGTATCACCTTTCATTGCCTGGGATAAGGTTGTTTTGCCCGCCTCACTGCGGCCGATGAACATAATCTTACGCATGCTGCCCCGTCTCCCATTCTTTCCATTCTTCCATACATTCTTTGCAGCAGAACCTATGCTCGATGCCGTCTTTTTCCCAGGTACATATATCTTCATCGTCATCGAATACGTTATCATAACAATTCTCGCATATAATCATTCCCTCCGTTTCCGCATCAATAAAATCCTGAAACACGGAGTCAATGCTCATGAGCTGTTTGATGACGTCCGCCACATCTCCGCCCGGACGCTGGGCGGCGGCGTCTTCCTGATTTATCTTATTCTTTTCGTTATCCAAAACTACTTGCCTCCTTATCGGACTCTCACAGATATGGTTTTTGAATATTTTGAATATACAGTCACACCATTCAATTGGCGACTGAGTCTTATCTTAAAATAATATTTTTTTCCGGATTTAAGCTTTTTGATCTTCACGGAACCTTTTTTGGCATTCTTCGTCACCAGTTTATACTTTCCGTTTTTAGATTTGGAATAGTAAATCTGAGCAGTGCTGCCTTTTTTCTTAGGTTTCCAGGATACTTTGACTGCTTTCTTTCCTGCAGTACTCACCTTCACAGTCGGCTTTACAAAAATCTGATCCGAAATCAGAAAATTAATGTCCACCGGCCCCTGAACGCCGGCCACACGTCCCTGATTGGTTGCCTGCCACATCTGATATGTCCCCTTGTAACCACATTTTGTACTGTAATGGGCCACCCATCTGCCCCATTTATCAAAGATCTTTTCCGGAAGCTCGTTGGTAAAGGAATAATTGCTGGCATAAATAGCCGCTTCATAACCTGCCGCTTCAATTCTCTGGCAGAAAGCCTTCGCAATCTGTCCTCTCTGCTTCTTAGTGGTTGTATTAAAAATGGACTGGTCTTCCATATCAAAGTAAACCGGATAAGAAAGCTGGCGTCCGTTGATGAGCCGCAGCACATGGTCTGCCTCACTGACTGCCCGGCTGACGGAGTTGGCATAGGAATAAATGTACACGCCGTACGGAATACCTGCCTCCTCACATCCTGTCACATTGGCAAGCCACTGGGAATCATCCTGGTCAGTCTGATTCATACCGTAGCCGCAGCGGATAATGGCAAAATCCACACCGTCGGCCTTCACCGCATCCCAGTCTATGGTTCCGTTATTGCTGCTGACGTCAATGCCCCTGGCATAAGCTCCCTTGATCACTTTGCCATTACTGCTGTAATAGGCATCGTCCGACCTCGTCCACGCCCCGACGTTCAAAAGGCCAAAAGACAAGCTCGATTCTGCCACAGCGCTCTTCCCGTACCGGAAGCTGTTCGCCTGGTCCCCCTTTTCTTCTGCCTGTACTCCGGTATGTATGCAAAAAAATGCCGCCAGAAGCAACATGAAGGATATGCTGATTTTCTTTAATCTGCTATTCTGCATAATATTCCCCCCAACTTTCCATATAACCTTACGAGTAACCTTACGAATCTGTAAATTTCTTTATATATTTTACCCATGAAAAGTCTCCTTGTCAATGGAGAGGTTTGTTTCCAAAATGACATGACTAAACTGTTGTTACTGGTCGCTGCGTGAATAGTAACGAACAGCAACCGATAGTCATCCTCACAATACGGAAGGGAGCCCCCGGTTTCGGACGACTCCCTTCCTAATATTATAAATTATAATGCATTTGCAAATATCCAATTACTTTCTGATTTTGATGTGCACCTCACGAAGCTGCATCTCTGATACCTCATTCGGCGCTCCACACATGACATCCTGCGCATTTCCGTTCATCGGGAACGGAATCACTTCACGGATATTTTCCTCATTGCGAAGAAGCATGATCATGCGATCGACTCCCGGCGCCATACCCGCATGAGGCGGAGCTCCGTACTGGAACGCATTGTGTAATGCTCCGAATTTTGTCTGTAAATCTTCTTCCGTATACCCTGCGATTTCAAAAGCCTTGACCATAATATCAAGGTTATGGTTCCTCACGGCTCCGGAAGATAATTCCACACCGTTGCAGACAATATCGTACTGGTATGCCAGAATGTCCAGAGGATTCTTTGTATTAAGCGCCTCCAGACCTCCCTGCGGCATGGAAAACGGGTTGTGGGTGAAGATAATTTTCTTTTGCTCCTCGTCGTACTCATACATCGGAAAATCATTGATATAGCAGAAGCGGTAGGCATTTTTTTCGAAAAGATCCAGCCGTTCTCCCAACTCTGTCCGAATCTGTCCGGCATAGAGGGACGCCTGTTTTTCTTTATCGGCGATGAAGAAAATGGTATCTCCCGGCTCCAAACCGCCCAACTCTGCCATTTCTTTTTTCATATCTTCCGGAATAAATTTATCAATCGGTCCCTTGTAGCTGCCGTCTTCCAGCACTTCCAGATAGCCGAGACCTCCCATACCGATGGACTGAGCGAACTTCAGCAATTTCTCATGGAAACCTTTAGACATTTTTTTGGATACTTTGATGGCTCGCACTGTCTGACCGTGGAACGGCTTGAAGCTGCACCGCTGGAAGAACTCTGTCACATCGATGATGCGGAGAGGATTACGAAGATCCGGTTTGTCCGTACCAAATTCCAGCATGGCCCGGGCATAGCTGATGACAGGGAACGGCGCCTCGGTAACCGCATAGCCTTCCGGCGCAAACTTTTTAAATGTATCGGCAAAGATCTCTTCTCCCACGCGGAACACATCTTCCTCGGTGGCAAAACTCATCTCAAAATCCAACTGATAGAACTCTCCCGGCGAACGGTCAGCTCTTGCGTCCTCATCACGGAAACAAGGCGCAATCTGGAAATATTTATCAAAACCGGACACCATAAGGAGCTGCTTATACTGCTGCGGCGCCTGCGGCAGCGCATAAAATTTGCCTTTAAATTTTCGGGAAGGCACAATGTAATCCCGGGCTCCCTCCGGAGAGGACGCACACAAAATCGGCGTCTGAATCTCCAGGAATCCCAGTTCCGTCATCTTCTCCCGCAGATAGCTGATCACTTTGGAACGGAAAATCATGTTGTCCCTGACCTTACGGTTTCTGAGATCCAGATACCGATATTTCAGACGGATGTTCTCATGATTTTCCTTCGAGGTTACAATCTCAAACGGAAGCGGCTTATATACCTTTCCCAGCATATCCACCTTATGAGCCTCCAGCTCAATGGTTCCTGTCGGAATCTTAGGATTGTAAGTCTCCTCATCCCGATGCTCCATGATACCTTCTACAGAAATGCAATCTTCCTTATTAATCCCTTCAAGAAGAGAAGTATCTCTCATAACGACCTGAAGCACTCCGTACATATCCCTTAAATCAATGAAAGACACGCCACCGTGGTCGCGGATATTTTCCACCCATCCGGCAGCCCGCAGTGTCTTTCCCACATCCTGCTCACTGATTTTATCTAAAGTAACGTCTCTGTAAATGTTTGATGTACTCATATTTTCTCCTTTCTGTTCGAGGCAGTTTTCAGGCGGCGAGTGTGCATTTTGCCCGGAGGACTTTTTGTTTTGACAGGAATTTCATTGGCATTCCTGTTCGCCATGCCATCTCAAATTTGCTTTGCTTATCAGGAAAAATCCTGAAAACAAAAAAACCGTCCTGAACATATGTTCAGGACGGAATATAACCGTGGTGCCACCCGAATTACCGCAGCCCCGTTGCTACAGTCCCTCAAATTTCACAGCTGCTGTTTATCGCACAGCTACGGCGCACCTACTGCCAAAGGACGGATTCCTTTGTTTTCAGATTGCTGCTGGTAAAGTGTTATTCACGCCAATTCATTCTGCGGAGTTCTCACTGTCCTCCGCTCACTGGGAGCGATAATTCGCGCTACTTCTCTTCGTCATCGCATTGCTTTATCAAATTATCTTGGCTATCATATCATAAATCTTTTTAATTGTCCAGAGGTAATTTTTCTTCTTTCATCCTGTCAGCCAATATTTTGTCCACATCTTCCACATCCATATCCAGTGCAATTGACAGCTCATTGAGCAGACAGTCTTTCGCCAGAAAAAGATATTTCTCATCCACCGCCGTAATCCGCCTTCCGGCCGCCTCCCGTTTTCTTTTTCTTTCATATAATGCTTTCAGCAAACGGATGGATTCTGTGGAATTGCCGCTCTGCAAAATCTCCTTGTACTGCTGTTCCTGTGTCCTGGAATCGCGGATTTCCATATCTTCGTATTCCGGGATTCCCCGCAGAAGCTCTCTGGCCTCTTCCTTTGTCATTACTTTACGCATGAAAACCTTCTGGTTATCAACCGGTGAAAAAATTGTGCTTCCCTTGGAACGTATCGGCACCAAAACATAATAAATTCTGTTGTCCTCTTCTCCCGCTGTATTCATATAGTCCTGGACTTCACAAACGCCATTGCTACCGTAAATAATATATTCACCTTTTTCAAACATTTTATCAGCCCTCTTTCTCACGAACAAAATGCAGTTATCTAATGCCTTTATATATAATTTATCAGTTTTTTTTATAATTTTGCAAGATTTTTTTATTTTTTTACTTTTTACTCATTTTATAATACATTTTTTTAATTTTTTTGTATATTTTCCCCATAAGATATCTCTGATTCTTATACTGTCACACTATTTCTTTATCAAGGCAAAGGTGATTAAATCATCATTCCTTTAGATTTCCAGCGGATGTTCGATGGCATAATGGAGTCCATCCACAAAAGCCCGGGCTGCTGCCCGACAGGCTGATTCCGTTCCGGCAAGAACCGCGCCGCTGGAGTTTGCATGGGACGGCGGATACCAGTATCTGGCCACCCGAGTCTCCCCGGCCTTTAAAGCCTTATCCAAAGCATAGTTGGTTTCAATGGGACCGCCCACCAGATAGGCGTAAGCCGTTCCCTCCTCAATGCCGCAGAAATCTTTAAAGAACTTTCCGGAACGAGGCACACACTGAGCATAAAAGGCCGTTCCCCTGTCTCCGTCAAAACTGCAAAACTCCGTCCGTTTATCAATAAAGTCTTTCACATAGGCAAGGCCGCTTTTTACATCCGCCACTTTCGGACCGGAAAACATAATAAAGACACTGCCGCCATACCGACTCCAGGAGCAGATGCTGCCTCCATAAAAAGTCTCGGCATGGAGGACTTTGATATCCGCCTTTTTGGTGGCGTCATCCACGGCCAGATATCCGGCGTCATCATTATCCACGGAGAAAAAGCCGACGCTCTGATGTCCCTCCGGCAGTTGATATACTCTGGCAAATTCATCCGATACGTTAGCAATGATCTTCTGGCTGAGCATTTTGGTCTGCATTCTGATTATTTCCATTTATTCTACCTCCATTGGATGAAATACACAGTATTCCACTGCCTCTGCAAATGCCTGCACCGCCGCCCGGCAGGCAGATTCCGTTCCCGTCAAAACCCCGCCGCCGGTATTGACTCTTGTCGGCGGACGAAACAGCTCTGATAATTTCGTGTTGCTGGCCTTCAGCGCCTTATCCAGAGCGAATGTGCTCTCCACCGGAGTGCTGACCAGATAAGCAAGGGATGTTCCTTCTGAAATTCCCAGTTTCTTCTGGTAATACCTGCCGGCCCTCGGAATCAAGTCCGCGTAGTATCCGAGAGTTCCCTCCTCATCCAGCACATACCACGCCGATTTGTTCTCGATGTACTCCCTCACATATCGGATTCCGCTCTGTACATCGGATACATTCTCTCCGGAAAGAACAGCGGTAATTTCTCCGCCGTACCGGCTCCAGGAATATTTCTCCCCTCCATATACAGTCTCCGCATGGACAATCTCAATTTTTGCTTTCTTGGTGGCGTCGTCCAAGGCGAGCCACATCACATCTTCGTTATCACAGGCGATAAAACCAACGCTCCCGTGATTCTCCGGGATATCCCACAATGCTCTGTACGCATCCGTAACATTGGGAACCACTTTTTGCATGGTCACCTGCGACTGTACTCTTCGTTTCATTTCTCCTCCTTAATATCCGCAGATATTTTCCATAGAAAATAGCATTTCAGGGAAACGGACAGGTGCTCCACGCTTCCCAGAATGCGGGAACCTATAACTTCAGAAACTCATAAGTCACAAAAAACATGAGCGCCGCCCAGGTATATACCGGATAATAGATTCCATGCTCATCTTTGCCGTCCACCAGATATTTTCTAGCTTCCGCCAGACTAACCAGCCGGCATCCCTCAAACTTCTCAGATCCCTTTGCCCCGCCCTGGGACAGTTCCGGCATGGTATCCCGGTTAATGGACATATAGACCAGGGCGTTGGCCTCATCGGTCATTCCCGGCGAGGAAAATACAAAAGGATTAATGACACTGACCACGTCATTTTCCCCTACAATAATACCTGTCTCTTCTTTCAGCTCCCGAACGGCTGTATTTTTTACAGCTTCTTCGGCGCTGTTCCAGATTTCTTGCTCCACCAGTCCCGCCGGCACACTTAAAAGATATTGCCCTGCCGGATAACGGTATTCCCAGTTGAGAAGCAGCTTTGGTTCCTCTCCCTTTACCCGCAGGACCACCACGCAGCTCACGCCGTCCGGCGGCAGGCTGTCATACTTTTCTTTTGGCAGCACTGCCTGCAGCTTCTCTACCTCTCTCCGGCTGGCACAGTAATAATGCGCGCCTTCTTTATATTGCAGGTCATACATTTTCATAAATTTTGAATCATAAAGCTTTTTTATCTGTTCTTTTATCATAAATCCTCCAAATTTTACCATGGCATTTCTATCTTATTATTATTTATTATGCATTTTTCTTATGTGTATCATATCATAAAACCTGCGAAAAAGCACTTCCTATCCCATTGAATTTTTTTACAGAACCGGTATAATCAGGGTATTACTTATTTTGAAAGCCGACACGCCGCCAAAGACGGATCATGCCGGCAAAAACGGATTGGAGTATCGCCATGCTTACTTATTCATTTCATGATATCGGAACCACGCCCCTTTATGAACATTTATATAAATGCATCAAAAATGATATCGTAAACGGAACCCTCCGCACAGGCATGAAGCTGCCCTCCAAGCGCAGCTTTGCCAAAAACCTGGGCGTCAGCCCTATCACGGTGGAGAACGCTTACGCCCAGCTCCTGTCAGAAGGATACATTTATTCTGTCGCAAAAAAAGGCTACTATGTCGCGGTTTTTTCGCCGGAGCTCATGCCCCGCCCGGCTGCCGCCAAACCCTCCGCCGCCCCTCAAGAACCCCGGCCGCAGTTTTTTGCGGATTTTTCCAGCAACCAGACCCGCCCGGAACATTTCCCCTTCTCTGTCTGGGCGAAACTAATCCGGGAAACCATGCAGGAAAGAAACACGGAACTGATGACCAAATCTCCCTGTGGCGGCATCTATGAACTGCGGGAAGCCATCGCCGGATACCTGCGGCAATTCCGGGATATTCATGTGCAGCCGGAACAGATTTTTGTGGGTGCGGGAACGGAGTATCTCTACGGACTTCTGGTACAATTCCTGGGGTTTGATAAAGTCTACGCCATCGAAAATCCGGGCTACGAAAAAATTGCGCAGATTTATGACAGTTATCAGGTGGATTACCGATTTGTTGACATGGACGAGCAGGGCATCCGCATTGACCGCCTGGAGGAAAGCGGCGCCGATGTGGTGCACATTTCTCCCTCCCATCACTTTCCCACAGGAATCATCACTCCGGTAAGCCGTCGCTATGAACTTCTTAGCTGGGCGGCGAAATCAGAATCCCGCTACATCATCGAAGACGATTACGACAGTGAGTTCCGGATGACAGGCCGGCCAATCCCCGCCCTCCAGAGTATTGATATCATGGAGAAAGTAATTTATATCAATACTTTTTCCAAAAGCCTCTCTTCCACCCTGCGTATCAGTTACATGGTGCTGCCTCCTTCCCTGGCTGTCCGTTTCCTTGACAATATGAGCTTTTATTCCTGTACGGTATCCAATTTTGAACAGTACGCCCTGATGAGGTTCATCCGAGAGGGCTTTTTTGAAAAACATATCAACCGGATGCGAAATACCTACCACAAAAAAAGAGACTGCCTTCTGATAGCCATAAAAAAAAGCCCGCTCTCCTCTTACGTTACTATCACGGAAGAGGATGCCGGCCTTCATTTTCTTATGCAAATTGATACGACAATTTCCGACACAGTGATCATGAAACGGGCACTGGACCGGGGACTCCGCCTGGCCTGCTTGTCCCAGTACTTCCACCAACCGCCGGAAAATGTGGAACACATTTTCATTATCAATTATTCTTATCTGGAAACAGAACACATTTCCGCAGCGGTGGAGCTTTTATATGAATGTCTGGTTGATAAATAATAAAACCCTATTATGCCTGACAGGCGTTATCCAAAATCTCATGAAGGGCATTGCTGCTGCTAGTATGGCAGCGCACGATATCCGCATTGCATTTCTCCGCTTCCGCCACCGCGCAGCGAACCATTTTGTGAGATACCGTATTGGTAAATAAAATCAATAGATCCGGGCGGCCAATCTGGGCGCTTAAATTTCCTCTCATTTGCGTAAATACTTTTGCCTTGCACCGATGCGCCTTACAAATTTTTTTGTACTGGGACACCATTCGGTCGTGTCCTCCTACGATTACTACACTCATGGATATACCTCCGTTCTCTATACAGACAAAACAAATACAAAATTACCTTACAGTGATTAGTTATAACTAACTTACATTTAGTATACCTAACTGCCGTTCATTCGTCAATATGTCTGTTGAGAATCTTTCTCTATAAATGCATCAATGCGATAAAAAGAACAATTTCCCTTACGATAAAAGATGGGCGAAAAGCACTGTAATTATGCCTTCGCCCGTCTCAATTTTACAGAAACGACAAATAAACCGGTCGTTTGATTATTTCTGATATTTCGCTTCCTGTTCTCGGATCATATCGTCGTTATCAAAGTAGTTAATCCGCATGGCTGCCTTTACTTCTTTTAATGTCTCCGCTGCCACGGTTTCCGCCTTAATGCTGCCTTCTTTGAGAATCTCGTAAACGGCAGGAATGTTTTTCTCCCACTCTTTTCTCCGCTTGCGAATCGGCTCCAGCTCTGTCTGAAGTACCTTATTTAAGAACTTCTTCACCTTCACGTCCCCAAGGCCTCCTCTGGTGTAGTGATCCTTTAACTCCTGAAGATTCGCGTATTCCGGCAGGAACTCATCAAAATGCTCCTGTTTACTGAAAGCATCCAGGTAAATAAAGACCGGATTGCCTTCCACCTGTCCCGGATCCTCGATTCTCAGATGATTCGGATCCGTAAACATGGACATAACCTTCTTTTTTACTTCCTGCTCTGTATCGGATAAATAAATGCAGTTGCCAAGAGATTTGCTCATCTTTGCCTTGCCGTCGATGCCCGGCAGGCGCAGACAGGCTTTATTATCCGGCAGGAAAATTTTCGGATCTACCAAAGTCTCCCCATAGACGGAATTAAACTTGTGAACAATCTCCTTACACTGTTCCAGCATTGGTATCTGGTCCTCGCCCACCGGCACGATGGTCGCCTTAAAGGCTGTGATATCCGCCGCCTGACTGATCGGATAAGTGAAGAATCCCACCGGAATGCTGGCCTCAAAGTTACGCATCTTAATCTCAGACTTCACCGTCGGATTCCTCTGAAGGCGGGAAACCGTCACCAGGTTGGAATAATAGAAGGTAAGCTCGGTCAGTTCCGGTACCATGGACTGGATAAACAGGGTGGACTTCGCCGGATCCAGTCCGCAGGATAAGTAATCGAGGGCAACTTCCATGATATTCTGGCGAACCTTTTCCGGATGATCCGCGTTATCGGTCAGCGCCTGGGCGTCCGCGATCATAATAAAAATCTTATCGTATTCTCCGGATTCCTGTAATTCCACTCTTCGTCTCAGAGAGCCGACATAATGGCCGACATGGAGTCTTCCCGTCGGTCGGTCTCCTGTCAAAATAATCTTTTCCATTGTATTGAAACATCCTTTTCTGTAAATTTTCTCTTGTCCTATTGTAGTATACTCTGGTGGGAGTGTCAAAAGGATTTTTTCTGATTTGACTTTGGTATGGCAAAATGATACAGTAGACTTACAAAAAACATCGTTCTGTGTTTTTTCACTTAAAAACGAAAAGATGCTTTTCGTCATTGACCAAACAAATACATAAAAGTCTAAAAGGATGTGCATTATGAGTAAAAAAATGAAAAATTGTATGCTTCTGATTGCTTTTGGCGTGGCATTATATGCCTGCCTCAACAATTTCGGGAGTGTCATCGGCTTTTTTCAAAATATCGGCGGTCTTCTTCTTCCCATCATCGGCGGCATGATCCTCGCCTTCGTGCTCAATGTCCCGATGCGGGGATTTGAGAAGCTTTACGCCCGGCTTTTAAAAAAATTAAATGTAAAGCCGAAAAACAACGGCCCGCTGGTCACGGTCAGTCTTCTGTCCACCCTGGCCTGCATCGTGCTGATCATGGTTTTGATTTCCACCATGGTCATCCCGCAGTTGGTCAACTCCGTGCGGAGCGTTTACCTGACCATACAGGCAAGGAGCCCGCTTTGGCTGGCGTTTTTATCTGAATACGGCATTGATACCACTTGGATTACCCAGCAGTTGTCTTCTTTCAATTTAAGCCAGATTAACATTGAACATATCGTACAAAATGTGCTGGCCGGCGCGGGAAACTTTTTAAGTTCCGCCTTGGGTATCGCCTCATCCACCATCAGCGTGATCATCAACTGTTTCTTTGCGCTGGTCATTGCCCTTTATATTCTGCTGAGCAAAAAAACCCTTGGCAGACAGTGCAAGAAACTTCTTTATGTTCATCTGCGCAGACCCGTTGCCGACAAGATTTACTATGTGGCCAGCCTGATCAGCAAAACGTATTCCTGTTTTCTGTCAGGGCAGTGCATTGAAGCGATTATTCTCGGCGCTTTGATTTTTATTTCGTTTTCCATTTTCAGGATTCCTTACGCCATCCTGATTGCCGTGCTGACCGGAGTACTTTCTTTCATTCCTTATATCGGCGCCTTCTGTGCCTGCTTTATCAGCGCCATCCTTGTACTGATGGTCAATCCATTACAGGCACTTTTGAGCATCATCGTCTATCAGGTGGTGCAGTTCATCGAGAACCAGTTCATCTACCCTCATGTGGTAGGCGGCTCCGTAGGTCTCGCTCCGCTGTGGACATTGGTGGCCGTTTTAATCGGCGGCAACCTCTTCGGCATTCTCGGCATGGTTTTCTTTATTCCGCTGGTGGCCGTTCTCTATCAGCTTATAAAGGAATACACCAACAAAAAACAAGCATTGCAGCAGGCGGCAGCGGCGGCCGCAGAAACTGCCGACGCTGACGACGCATCTGTCAGTAAGTAACCGGAAAATCAAAAGAAATCCGGGATATAACATCTTTTGTCTATATGGCAAAAAACAATCACGCCACATCCATCTTACTCGATACCGACTACCTCGTATCCGGCGTCTTCCACTGCCTTTTTCAGCGCTTCTTTATCCACACCGGCCGGTGCTTCCACGGAGGCTGTCTTTGCCTCCAGATTCGCCTCTGCCTTCACGCCGTCGATGGCATTCAGCGCTTTTTCCACGGCTGCCTTACAATGTCCACATGCCATTCCTTCAATTTTCATTGTTATCATTTCGTTTTCCTCCTTTTGGTTTTCATTTATAGAAACTCTCTGACGTTCTTGGGCCAGTGTGCGGTCTGTCTTCTTCTCCGCTTTACTGCCAGTCGTACTGCTGGTCTCTTCCTTGGCCCGAATCTTTGCTTCCGGCACCTCCGTTGCATCCGGGATATCCGCGAACAGCGCTGAAGTTTTAAACTTCCGGAGACGAAGCGCGTTGGTCACCACAAAGACACTGCTCAGGCTCATGGCCGCCGCTCCGATCATCGGATTGAGCTTCAGACCGAAGGCCGTATAAAATACACCGGCTGCCACCGGAATTCCCAGCGTGTTATAAAAGAACGCCCAGAACAGATTCTGCTTGATGTTTCGGATGACCTCCTTACTCAGCCGGATAGCTGTCACCACATCGAGAAGGTCATTCTTCATGAGCACCACATCGGCGCTCTCGATGGCCACATCGGTACCGGCTCCGATGGCAAGCCCCACATCCGCCCGGGCAAGAGCCGGCGCGTCATTGACACCGTCTCCCACCATGGCGACGGTCTTGCCTTCCTGCTGGAGCCGGGCGATTTCTCTTTCCTTATCCTGCGGCAGAACTTCCGCGATTACCTGATCAATGTCAAGCTGCCGCCGGATGGCTTCCGCGGTACGTTGATTATCGCCCGTGAGCATCACCACTTCAATACCCATATTTTTCAGTTCTTTGACCGCTTCCCGGCTGGTCGGCTTCACCACGTCCGCCACAGAGATAATACCAAGAATCTCTTTCTCCCCGGCAAAGAGCATCGGGGTCTTTCCCTCATCGGCCAGGGTCGCGAGACGTTTCTCATAGTTTCCAAGGGAAATCTGTTTTTCCTCCATCAGCCGCTGATTGCCAGCAAAATATATTCTGCCGTCAATCTTTCCTTCCACACCTTTTCCCGGTATGGAATGAAAATCCGTAACCTCCGTCGGCGTCGTTTTTCTGTCCCTGGCGAACTCCAGAATCGCCTCCGCCAGCGGATGCTCACTTTTTACCTCAAGTCCTGCCGCCACAGACAGAAATTCCTCCAGCGCCAGATTGGTCTCCACGTTGGTGACCACCGGTTTCCCCTGGGTGATGGTGCCGGTCTTATCCATGACCACGCACTGAATATTGTGGGCGGTCTCCAACGCCTCGCCAGATTTCAGCAAAATGCCGTTTTCCGCGCCCTTTCCGGTACCGACCATGATGGCCACCGGAGTCGCCAATCCTAAAGCGCACGGGCAGGAAATCACCAGCACACTAATGGCGCAGGACAACGCGAACTCAAAGGTGGCTCCGGAAATCATCCATGCGGCCGCAGTCACAATGGCAATGCCGATGACCGTCGGCACAAAGATACCGGAAATCTTATCAGCAATTTTTGCGATAGGCGCCTTGCTGGAGCTGGCCTCTTCCACCAAACGGATAATCTGGGAAAATGTCGTATCCTCCCCGACTCTCGTAGCCTTAAAACGGATAAATCCGGTTTTATTAATGGTGGCGGCGATGACCGTATCCCCCTCCTGCTTATGCACCGGAATACTCTCCCCGGTGATGGCAGCCTCATCGATACTGGTACTGCCTTCCATGATAAATCCATCCACCGGAATGCTGGCGCCGGGACGCACCATAAGGATATCACCCGTCCGCACTTCTTCCACCGGAATCTCCACCTCTTTTCCGTCCCGCTCCACAAAGGCAGTTTTCGGCGCCAGATCCATCAGTTTCGTAATATCCTCACTAGTCTTTCCTTTGGAGCGGGTCTCCAGATATTTACCTACAGTGATCAGCGCCAGAATCATGGCCGCCGACTCAAAATATAAATCATGGTAATATCGGTGTAGCAGCTCCATATTTCCCTGCCCCAATCCATAACTCATCCGGTAAATGGCAAAAATACCGTAGAGCAGCGACGCCGAGGAACCGATGGCGATGAGACTGTCCATGTTCGGGGACAGATGCGCCAGCGTCTGAAATCCCTTAATATAATATTTCCGGTTCACAAAAATCACCGGGATACACAAAAGAAACTGTGTAAAGGCAAAACTTACTCCATTTTCTATTCCCGATAAAAAGTACGGCAAAGGCAAACCAATCATATGCCCCATAGACACATACATGAGCGGAACCAAAAATCCGAAAGATACCCAGAGCCGGAACTTCATCTCCTGTAGCTGCTCCTCCACAATACTGCCGGAACCGCCCACCGCCCGGGCTTTGCCCGCAGATGCGGAAGCCCCCGCCGCCTTTCCTGCCCCGCGGTCTTCCTTAGGCGAAGCTCCGTATCCGGCCTTCACCACTGCATCAATAATCTGCTGCTTCGAAAGCGTTCCCTCGTCATACTCCACCTGCATACTGTTGGTCAGCAAATTCACCGTCACCTTCTCGGTTCCCGGCAGCTTCGCCACACACTTCTCCACCCGCGCGGAGCAGGCCGAACAGGTCATACCTGTGACGTTAAAATTCTCCTTCAAATTTCTCACCTCTATTTCAAAATACGACCCAGCATAGAAACCAGCTCGTCAATCTTCTCTTCTTTCTCCTCCTGAGTCTCCGCATTGGCTACGCAATTTTTAAGATGCGCCGTCAGAATCTCTTTATTCACCTTATTAAGAATCGCCTCCGTCGCCATGAGTTGATGGGAAATGTCAATACAGTACCGGTCTTCCTCCATCATCTTTAAAATACCGTCCATCTGCCCTCTGGCAGTTTTTAAAAGACGAATCATCTTCCTTTTATCTGCCTGCACCCAATCCCTCCTTCCTCGTCTCGTCAAAATTCCTATTCCGGAACACATCTAATACCCCACGGGGGTGTGGTTTTTTACAGTTAGCATTATAGAACTTTTGAGAAGGGAAGTCAACTGGTTTTTATTATTTATACAATTTTTCTTTCGCTTTTCAGTTCATTTTTAAGAATTATGTGAATCTTATTTTTTCACTTTATTATAGTTTTTTTGAATACAGGAGTAATTTTTTGAAATATTATCTCATTCATATTTCATTTTTATCTTTTTTTCATTTCACAGTTTCATTTCCCGTATTTTTCACTTTCAAATGATACTCTTTTATGATTATACTGTATATTTTTGTTTTTCGCTTGCTTTTTTCTTTCTCTCTATATATACTAGTCACAATGCTGTATCCGGCGCCTGTTTCTTTCATTTGACAGGTTTTTACAAATTCCTTTTTATATTTTGAATTATTTGAGAATATTTCCTGCATTTAAAAAGTTTGTCATGATTTTTCTTAAATAATCTCCGGAGCAGTAAATATATAGAATTAGCCGCATAATAGAAATATACACAGAATCAAAAAAGGAGAGACAGTAATGGCGCAGTATTCAATACGAAAGTTCAAAAAAGTCATGGTTGCCAACCGGGGAGAAATTGCCATCCGCATTTTCCGTGCGTTAAACGAACTGGGCATCACCACGGTTGCCATCTTTTCCAAGGAAGATAAGTACGCTCTCTTCCGCACCAAGGCCGACGAGTCTTATGAGCTGGACCCGGAAAAAGGTCCCATCGACGCGTATCTTGACATTAAGCAGATTATCAAGATTGCCAAAGCGAAAAATGTCGATGCCATTCACCCAGGATACGGTTTTCTCTCGGAGAATCCGGAGTTTGTGGAAGCCTGCGAGGAAAACGGCATCACATTTATCGGCCCGTCCAAAGAACTCATGGAACGCATGGGAGATAAGATTTCTTCCAAACAGATGGCCATCGAGTGTAATGTTCCCATTATCCCGGGCGTAGACTACGCTTTAAAGAGCGAGAAAGCCGTGATAGAAGCGGCCCATAAGATTGGTTATCCGGTCATGCTCAAGGCTTCCAACGGAGGCGGCGGCCGGGGTATGCGGATTGTCCGCGATGAAGAACAGTTGATCAAAGAATACCGGGAAGCCCGGGAGGAGTCTAAGAAAGCCTTCGGCGACGATAAGATTTTTCTGGAGAAATATCTGGAACAGCCGAAGCATATCGAAGTGCAGATTCTCGCCGACAATTATGGGAATGTAGTGCATCTTTTCGACCGTGACTGTTCCGTACAGCGACGTCACCAGAAAGTAGTGGAATTTGCTCCGGCCTTCACCGTGCCGGAAAGTACCAGACAGATTATTTTTGACAGTGCGGTGCGCCTCGCCGGCAAAGTAGGCTATCGCAACGCCGGTACGCTGGAATTTCTGGTAGACAAGGACAACCACCCTTATTTTATTGAAATGAATCCGAGAATCCAGGTGGAACATACCGTAACGGAAATGGTAACCGGCATCGATATTGTGCAGGCACAGATTATGATTGCGGAAGGATTTCCGCTGAATTCTCCGGATATCGGCATTGATTCCCAGGAATCTGTCACCTGCAGCGGTTATTCCATCCAGACCCGTGTGACCACCGAGGATCCGGCCAACAATTTCCTTCCGGACACCGGAAAGATTACCGTGTACCGTTCCGGCTCCGGTTACGGCGTTCGTCTGGACGGCGGCACCTCCTACGCAGGAGCGACGATTCTTCCGTACTACGACAGCTTGCTGGTAAAGATCATCTCCCATGATCGGACGTTTAAGGGCGCTATCCGCAAGTCCATCCGCGCTCTGAAGGAAATCCGTATCCGCGGCGTCAAAACCAATATTCCTTTCCTGATCAACGTACTTAATCATGAAGTTTTTCAGGAAGGAAAATGTTACACAAACTTCATCGAGGATACGCCGGAACTGTTTGACCTCAGAGTCAGCCAGGACCGAGCCACAAAGATTCTTGAGTTTTTAGGCAACAAGATAGTCAATATTTCCCGGCAGGAAAAACCGTTTTTTGAAAATCGGATTCTGCCGAAATACGACGCCTCCAAACCGGTATACGGCGCCAGAGATGAATTTTTAAAACTGGGCGCCAAGGACTTTACCCAGAAAATTTTACAGGAAGAAAAGCTTTACATTACAGATACCACCATGCGGGACGCCCAACAGTCGCTGATGGCTACCCGGATGCGGACCAAGGATCTGGCCGGCGCCTCCAAAGCCGCCAACGCATTTCTTGCCAATGCATTTTCCGTGGAAGCCTGGGGCGGAGCCACTTACGACACCGCCTACCGTTTCTTAAAGGAATCCCCGTGGCGGAGACTGGAACTTCTGCGGGAACGGATGCCAAACACCTTAATTCAGATGTTGCTCCGGGCGTCCAACGCGGTGGGTTACAGCAATTATCCGGACAATGTGGTCAAAGAATTTATCCGCATTTCCGCTGAAAAAGGCATTGATGTTTTTCGTATTTTCGACAGCTTAAACTGGGTGGAAAATATGAAGATGCCGATAGAAGAGGCGCTGAAAACCGGCAAAATCGTTGAGGGCGCCATCTGTTACACTGGTGATATATCCAGTCCTTCCGAGACCAAATATACGTTGGACTATTATGTCGATAAGGCCAAAGAGCTGGAAGCGCTGGGTTGTCATATCTTTACAATCAAGGACATGGCCGGACTTCTGAAGCCATACGCGGCGAAGGAACTCTTTTCCACATTGAAATCCGAACTGCACATTCCGGTCAATATCCACACCCATGATTCCACCGGAAACGGCGTCAGCACCGTTTTGATGGCCGCCGAGGCGGGCGTGGACATTGCCGACCTTGCCATTGAATCCATGAGTTCCTTAACCAGCCAGCCTTCCATGAACGCTGTGGTGGAAGCCCTCCGGGGACGAAAAAGGGATACCGGCCTTGACTTTGATGAATTAAACGAATTAAGCCGTTACTACGGCCGCATACGCAAGCTCTACAAAACTTTTGAGAGCGAGATGGATGCGCCGAATACAGAAATATACAAATACGAGATTCCAGGCGGCCAGTACTCCAACCTGCTGGCGCAGGTTACGGAGATGGGCGCCGCCGACAGTTTCGAGGAAATCAAGCAGCTTTACAAAGAAGCCAACGACCTCCTTGGCAACATTGTCAAAGTGACGCCTTCTTCCAAAGCGGTCGGTGACTTTGCCATCTTCATGCTGAAAAATGGTCTCAATAAAGACAATATTCTGGAAAAAGGAAAGAATCTCTCCTATCCGGATTCCGTTGTGGATTATTTTAAAGGCATGATGGGCCAGCCGGACGGCGGTTTTCCAAAGGAACTCCAGTCCATTGTCTTAAAAGGACAAGAGCCGATCACCGTCCGCCCGGGCACTCTTCTTCCGCCGGTGGACTTTGAAGCCATCAAAGAACACCTGAAAGAGAAGTTTGATATGTCCGCCTTCACGGACTACGAGATGGAACAGAAAGCCCTCAGCTATGCCCTCTATCCGAAGGTATACGAAAACTACTGCGAACACTTCGAGGCATACAATGACGTTTCCCGCCTGGAAAGTCATGTATACTTTTACGGTCTGGCCAAAGGCGAGGAAACCACGCTGGCGATCGGTGAAGGAAAGGAACTTCTGCTCAAATTTATCGATATGTCCGATCCAGACGAGCAGGGCGTCCGCACTCTGACCTTCGAGGTCAACGGCTCCATGCGTGAAGTCCAGATTGTGGACCACAATGAGGAAGTCAAGGCCGACCGCAAACTGAAGGCCGACAAGAATAATCCTCTTCACCTTGGTTCTTCCATCCCGGGCACCGTGGACAAGATTCTTGTGAAAGAAGGCGACCGCGTCTCCGAAAACACCCCTCTCATGACCGTCGAGGCCATGAAGATGGAGACCACCGTGGTGGCGACCATGGACGCCATCGTCGACAAGATCTACGTCTCCACCGGCGAACAGGTAAACTCCGAAGACCTTCTCATCAGCTTTCTTCCGCTGGACGCCGGAGAAAAGCAGGGATAATCTTCCCGCTGCCGGATAAATCCGGGATCTGCACCCTGAATAAAGAGTTCTGCCATGTGCACATGACAAATGCCCCGGCCAGACCAATATAATTGTTGGTCTGACCGGGGCATGGTGATTCTAAAACAAGTTCTTTATGAATACACTTTCTCTACATTTTTATAAATCATTGCAAATTTTTTATAAGGTTATGCCGCTTTTTACTGCTCCACTCTCTTCTCTCTCAGATTTCCCTCATATTTCCCATCCATGCAGGTTCCCGCATAGTCGTATCGCAGCCTGTCGTAGTAGGCGTTAATCTTAGGATTATCGATGGCGCAGTCCAGCCGCAGATACTCTTTTCCCCTGGCAGCCGCCAGCTTCTCACAGCAGTCAACCATCACTTTTCCGGCGCCCTTTTCTCCGATTCTCGTGGCCAGATGATGGACATAATAAGCTGCCGGTCCCTGCTTTGTCTGCCAGCGGGCATCTTCCTCATAAAGAACAGCCACGCTCGTCACCAGTCCTGTGTCTTTCCGCTTCAAAACATAAAGATTGCCGTTACTGACCGCATTTTTATAGTAAGATTCCGGATAACAGTCCCAGTAGTCAGTCACATTCCATTGTTTTATGCCCACCTGATCCATCCAGCGAATCCTTTCATCTATAATATCTATAATATCGTATACCTGCGGGAGATCTGTAATCTCTCCCAGCTTAAATTCATAGTCCATATTGCGCTCCCTCACCGCTCCCTATTATAGCACAAATCTTTTTCTTTTGATACCTTTTCCCGCCATGTTTTTATTCTGCGAATTTTTGACACAAGGTTTTGACAGCCAAATACATTGTTTTTTATTATCCGTCAGGATTAGATTCCCCTTTTATTGATGTGAAGAATTTTTCCAACGAAACATTTTCCAGGGATAAAAGTTCTATTTTCTTTTCAATCCCTCCGGCATATCCGGTCAAACTTCCATTACTTCCCACCACCCGGTGGCAGGGCACCAGAATCGAGATGGGATTGCGTCCCACCGCACCGCCCACCGCCTGCGGCGACATGCGTGGAAGTCCTCTTTTTTCTGCAATTCTCCCTGCGATTTCCCCGTAGGTGATGGTCTCTCCGTAGGGTATGCTTCGCAAAATATCCCATACACTTCTCTGAAAATCTGTACCTTTCAGATGCAGCGGCGGCATAAAGTCCGGTTCCCTGCCAGAAAAATAATCGGAAAGCCACTGCTTTGTCTGTGTGAGAACTGGCGCCTCCTCTTCTCTGCTTTCATCAGAAAGCTGATAGGCATAATATTTCTGGCCTTCAAACCAGAGACCAGTAAGTCCTTCTTCGTCGGCCGCCAGCAAGATCTTCCCCAGCGGAGAAGAATAATGGCTGATATACTGCATGTATTTTCTCCCCTCTTATATTTATATGATCCATTCTTTTTGGGAAAGTAGATATGCGCTTACTCTTTCACCCAAACTCGTTTATAAATCTCAATGATATCTTCTTCTGAAATATCTTTCATCGTATTTTGAGGGCTTCCGCCACCAAGGGCGATCAAAAAGTCACACCCATTGCTTATATATGTCTCCAATGCCGCACGCACCATCTTATCATTCGGCTCTCCATAAATGTCCGAATAAAAAACATAG
>CAYULX010000023.1:0-30774 GCA_964445535.1 uncultured Eubacterium sp. | reverse complement strand
GCCCCGGTAGAAATAAAACAATCCGGTTTTTCTTTTTTCAATATCCTGCTTCCAATAATAAAAAGCCAAATAATTTTGAATAACGCTAATGGCTCTTTTCGATTAATCTGTTCCACATAATACACGCGATTCCAGTTTTTTAATTCTTTCGGGATTTTTTCAGTAATCAGAAAATAATCATGCTCCCAATTCATATCCCTGATGAACTCCAGTTCATCTATATGTCCTCCCCTAGAAGCAACCAGACATAATTTCATAGTTATCTTCTTTTGTCCCCTCTCGTCTCATCTTTCTGTTTCAGACACCCTTCACACGTAGTGTAAGCCTGTGCCGATCTTCAAGACACTCTTTTGTTAAAAAACTCTCTTCAGGTATGATAGTATATTAACCTTATGATATGATGTCGGGGTCAAAAGCCTGTCTATAACATCTTGAAAAGTTCATATATTTTGTAGTAAATATATGCCAGAAATCCCGGCATAATACTACAAAATATGAATTTTTCAAGGTGCTATAGGAACAGGGCGCAACTAATTATATAGTTTCGACCCCAACATCATTAAAATATTATAACTCTTTTGAAACAAAAAGTCAATTAAAATGGATTATACTAATCATTACGGTAATCTTTTCGGTATCGGAATACATGATATCCTTCCGGGAATTATTGGCAAAGGCTCCCTGATCTTCCCAAAATCTGGTGCGGTTTCTGATCTATACACACAACTGCTTATTTTTTCATCATAGAGGAATTTATTGTAATAGTCAAGCTTTTTTGTAACACTTGTGGCTAAAAACCCCTTAGATTGTTGCTTGAAATCTATCAGAGCTGTCCGTGTCTGGTATGGCGTGCGGTATCCATTATAGCTGTGTGGGCGCACATGGTTATAGGTGTTATAGTTGAATCTATTTCTATATTAATTATGCATCCGCCGGATAATCCGGCAAACAATCTCGTTCTCCGTCACCAGCGGTTTTTTGTGCATAAAAAATACGACTCCCTCTGTGGGAGACAATATCGTCGCAATCACATCTCCTTCATAGGGATGGACAATTTCTGCCAGCGGCTCACCCCGGTGTACCTCATCTCCCGGATAAACCAGGCGACGGTATATGCCTCCGGCATCTGTTCTCACCGAAGTCAGTTCTTCCTCGCCGATCACGGTGGAAATATAACCGTTGTGGCTGTTATATTTGAGGATTCCCATGCGGGTGAGAAAACGGAGAACCGCTGAAACAGCCTGCTGTGCAGATTTCTCATCAATAAAGTCCGTCTCCGTGGTATAAAGAGAGAATGCGCTGGTATCCCAGATTTGCCAGTTATAATTCAACGTCGTGGTATCAATGGGCCTTGGCTCTCTTATCACCACATAAGGAAGACCAAAAAGTCCCGCCAGACTGGTATTCTGTCTCCCTGTGTCCATCATCCGCACATGGGAGATAAAGTCGCCGGGCATATAAAAACTGGCAAACTGAATACCGTAATCATAATCTTTTATTTTTTCAAAGATGCCGGCGGCAATCCGCTGGGTGGTCTCTCCCAGATCATATCCCGGAAACATCCGGTTGATATCCGTGTTGTCCACCGGCCAGAACCGCTTGCCGATGTTCATGGCATGGTGATTGACCGACGGAATCACCATAATCTCCTTATTTTTGGAAACAGCGCCCGCCGCTTCCAGTTTCTGCAGCTTGCAGACCAGTTGTGAGCAGATATAAAGCTGCTGCACCTCGTTGCCCCGCAGACTTCCCACGATACACGCGGCCTTTTGTCCGTGTCCGAAACAGTATCCGCTGACACTGAGCGCGTCCCGGTAAGGAGATTTCAGACTGTAAATTTCTGTTTTTCTCATGCTTCTCTGCCTCCCAGTATCCGTCCCAACAGGGAACCGCTGTACACAACCGGGTACTCTCTTCTTGTAAATAATAATCCATTCGCCGGCGCAGTCACCGCCTGTTCCACATCGCCCGTCAAAGGATTCAGAATTTCACCCAGAAGAGTCCCTTTTTTTACCTGTTCTCCAATCTGCACCTGCGGCACATAAATGCCTGCCTTATCGGCATTTATATAGCTGACCGCCCGATCCGTGGAAATCACCGGCTCCCGCACCGGCTCGGTTTCTCCTTTCCAGAGTCCCAGCTCCCGCATCACATTTAAGACGCCGTCCACCAGACGGTACCCGTATTCTCTGGTAATCCGCATACCGACTCCCATCTCCACCACCAGCGTGGGGGTGCCCGCCTGGTTGAGACTATAAGCAAGGGTGGATTCCAGTACCGTGGAATTGGCGTGTACCCACACCAGATCCACGTTAATTTTCTCCGCCAACGGAACCAGCGTCTTTGCCGTCATTTCATTTATTCTCACCTGCGGCAATTCCATGAGAAATATATTGCTGGCATGGATGTCCACGCACAGATCTGCTTCCTTTAAGTCTTCCGTCAGATGATATACCAGGGATTCCATCATCGCTCCTTGTTCATTTCCCGGGAAAATCCGGTTCATATCCAAATCAAACATGGGAATCCCTCTGGAAATAGAATCAATACCCAGGGGATTTAAAGCCGGATATACGTCCACGATCCCCCTGAGTTGTCCAGGTTCCGCCTTGAGCCTCCTTAAAAGCTCATAACAGACGAACTGTCCCTCCAGCTCGTCCCCGTGGGTTCCGGTCACCACCGCAATCCTCTTTTCATTTCCTGTGGGATGAACCGGCATGATCCTGTTCTTCTTAATCCGAAGACTTTCATCCACCGGAAGCTCCATGGCCACCACTGTCTCTGTCATCGTCTATTTCCTCCACATTCACATAAATATTCTGTTCCTGGTCTGCATTTCCCCAAAAACATCCCTTATCCACCGGGCAGTCCTTATAATCTCTTCCTTGGGCCAGCTTGATGTAATAATCATCAATATGCAGGTTATTGGTCGGATCCAGCCCGTACCAGCCTCCACCGATGTACACTTCTACCCAGGCGTGGGTGTAGCCCTCCCCAATCATCAGTCCATTCACATATCGAGTGGGAATCCCCATGTACCGGAGTACCGCCGTCATGATATGGGCGTAATCCTGACAGACGCCGCTGCCAAGGCGCAGCGCCTCCCCAGCGGTAGTATGAATGTTTGTCACTCCCGGGATATAGGTAAAATCTTCATACAGATCATTCATGACGCAGACTGCCTTATCCATGGCGGTATGTGCCCCCTTTTCCCGACAGGATAATATCTCCCGCTCTGCAAAGGCAACGACTTCCGGCGTATACTGCGTATAAGCGGATGGATAACGATACATGGGGTGCAGTTCTTCCTCCTGCATCTGCATACCGCCCTGTACTTTTGCGGTGCCCGCGATTTTATAAGAAAAAGAATCGTGAAATCCATCCACACAGCCGCTAAAGAGAATATTTCCAAAACCGTCTGTCGACTTCGATATATAATCTGCCGGAGTGATGGTCTGCTCCGTAAAATTAATAGCCTGTCGGGTGGAATCTCCCGGAATGCAACGGAGCGCAAAGGCATGATTTTTTATCGGAGAAGAAAAATGCAACTCCATGGTATATATAAATTTAAGTATCTTCATTTTTTGTACGCTGTCTGCCAGAATGCATACACTATGTTTAAGAAATCAGCCCTCTCAGACAGCGAAGCGCCTCCTGTTTCTGAATTTTCTGATCCGCTCTGTAATTGATCATATCTTCCAGACGGCTCAGATTAATCTCATTATAACACAGATTTGTTCTGCCCAGGCGGTTGATCAACTTACGATATTCTTTTTCCAGATCGTCTCTGTGGTAATCCAGCCGGATACAGAGATCCAGGCGCTCAATGTATTTTCCGCATTTCAAAATGTTCCGGCAGTCTTCCTGCTCCACATAGTCGTCGGCGCAGCCCCAGAAAGCAAGAAGATAATCAATGACCTGTTGGAGCTCCAGCAGAGGAGCCGTGGTTTTCCGGCAGCCGTCAAAAGTATTGAGGGCAAGCTCCACATAGGAAAGCACGTTGCTGCTCAGTTCATCCCGCAGCACAACCGCATTGTCATAGGCTCTTTTCATGTTAGAAAAAACGGAGTCCGGATTGTCCTCTCCGAATAGATAAGACTGCACAAACTGTTTGTTGGATGTATAAATATCCGGAATATTTAATCTTTCACAATACTTTGCATACACGCCTTCCGGCTGCTCGATCATTTTGTCATAGATATGAAAGAACAGACGCAGAGTTGTGTACACCCTCTCCGTGTAACGTCCCAGCCAGTACAGATGGTCAACTTTTTCTACTGATATAATACCCATGTATCTTTAAATCCTCCTCCCTGTGATGAATTAACTACAAAAGAATCCGGGTCCCGGGAAAATCTGGTCAAACCGCCGGCCCATACCTTCGTCTCTCTGCCCGACAGCACAAATGCCCGGAGATCCGCTTTCCGCCTGACGATCTCACCGTTCTCACTGACGTCCATATCCTGGAAATCAATAACTTCCTGGGCGATAAACCGGCGGGATTCTTTCCGAATCATCTCTTTCATCTCCGAAAGCTTTTTCCTGCTCAGTGTATTTCCAAAAATCACTCCGTAACCTCCGGCTTCAGCCACATCTTTTACGACCAGATTCTCCAGATGATCAAGAACATAATTCCTGTCCTCCTCAAAGAACGGCAGATAAGTCGGCGCGTTTTTAAGCACTGGTTCCTGATCCAGGTAATAGCGGATCATCTTCGGCACAAAATAATAGATCCCCTTATCGTCACCGATACCGTTGCCCGGCGCATTGACGATGGCCACATGACCGCTGCGGTACACATCCATGATATTTGGAATACCGATAAGCGATTCCGGAAGAAATGTCATGGGATCCAGATATTCATCGGAAATTCTCCGGTAAATCACTCCCACTTTCTGTTTTTTCTCCCGGTAGTCCCGGTAATACAGGTAATTGTCTTCCACGAACAATTCCGAATAGGTGGCCAGCTCACTGTCGGTCCTCTCCGCCAGGTAGGAATGCTCAAAATAAGCGGCATTATATCGTCCCGGCGTCATGATGACAGGAATTCCTCCCGTGTTGACCCAGGCCAGGGTCTCCTTCAGCAGTGAGGCGTAGTTTCTGTTATCTACAATGGGCGTGTTGCTGAAAGTGGCCGGCGAGACTCTTCTGCAGATCTCCCGGGCGATGAGCGGATAAGAGGCGCCGGACGGAATCCTAAGATTGTCCTCCAGTATGTACCATTCATTGTCTTTCCCAAGAACCAGATCGATGCCGGAAATATGACTGTAAATGTCTTTTGGCGGACAGATGCCATCACATTCCGGAAGATAGCCGGACGAAGTAAAGACAAATTCTTCTGGAATAATCTTATCTTTTATGATTTTCTTTTCTCCGTATATGTCTTTCAAAAACAAATTCAGTGCGTCCACTCTCTGGATAAGACCTTTTTCCAGTTTCGTAAAATCCTCATGAGATATGACTCTTGGAATCGCATCGAAAGGAAACAGTTGCTCGTGAAATTCTCCGTTTTTGTAAATACCGAACTTCACGCCATACCTTGTCATCAGACGATTGATACCATCCGCGTGCTCCATCAATTCTTTCATCTCTATTGTTTCCTCCTTCAACAGGAAAAGGCGCTCAGAACCAAATATTCTGAGCGCCTTCGCCTTATATTCTTCTTTTCTTTAATAATCTACTACATGAAGATGGGCGTTGTCAACTTTTATCTGATGTTCTTTTCTTTTTCTCACCACCTGATAGGCGTCATTTTCCATGGCCATCACCTGATGAACCGGAAGCGGCTTAAAGAGAGGAAGCTTCATGACCTTTTTAATCCAGACGGTGGAATAGATGCCCAGCGCCACAAAAATGACGGCGCAGATCACATAAATCCGAAGTCTTGTGGCCGGGTCAGAGTCAATGTTTACGATCATAAATACATTTCCTGCCACGCCAATGATGGGACAGAGGATGCCTCCCGGCGCCTTGAAAGTCCGGGGAGCCTTCGGCAACCGGCGTCTTAAAATCAGCACGTTGATATTAGAAATAATGTAAGCGATCATCCAGAACACGCATCCAATGAGAATCAGGAAAGATAACTGATTGGTGGTGGATAATCCTGTGGCATTGATGACGATCATCACTCCGCCGATGGCAAGAATACCCACATACGGCGCGTCCTTTTTATTTTTCCGCCCAAATACTGCCGGGAGCAGATTAATCTTCGCCATCCCCACACAAATATAGGACAGAGAACTGATGACTGAATTGACGGTACTGACCACGGCGAAGATGGAGACCAACGCCATCCAGATGACCCCGGCGTTACCGAGGAGCGACCGTCCGTAAAGCACATGAGGAGAATTATGGGCGGCCAGAACCTCCCATGGCGTATAGTTGTGCATTCCGAGAACTACCAGCACTTCCATGACGCAGACAATAATCAGACTTAAAATCATGCCCAGCGGAATACTTCTCCGGGGATTTTTCACGTCCTTTGATATAGGGATGATAAATTCACATCCCAGGAACAGGAAGAACGCCAGACCCACATAGGAGAAAATCTCTCCGAAATCCATAGTCAATGTCAGCGGCTGTTCCACCTGCGTTCCGGTACCGATACCAAAAATACCCAGCAGTCCCATGATGACCAGGGAAAAGATCAGACCGTAGGCCACCAGGTTCTGTATCTTCGCAAAGATATCAAGACCGTTTAAGTTGGCGGCGATCAGCACCACTAGCAGGATGACACAAAATACGTTGGATGGAATTCCCGTGTTCAGTACGCTGTTCATGGTATTTCCGAACATGGCACATTCCACGCTGCCGCAGATGGTATTGCAGACCAGGTAGCCTCCCACCATAGAGATGATGGCAGCAAAGGGACCCATACAGGCTAGCGTGTACTGAGCCAGACCGCCTGTCAGATTTGGCATCAGCGCATTGAGCTCTGATAAAGACAGCGCCGTCATGATATTGACAAAACAGGCAATGACCATGGCGATGATAAAGCTGATTCCCAGACTTCCGGCGCCCTGTCCTAAGGACATCAGGCAACTGGTAGCCACGATCAGACCGACGCCCACCGCTATGATGCTGGGCAGACCTAATTTCTTTTCATTCATACATATCGCCTCCCTTGATTCAGACGTCTTTCCTTACATCAGCGCGGAAGTACCTTCTTCTCCGGTACGGATTCTTATGATATTGCTGACGTCAGAAATAAAAATCTTGCCGTCCCCGATATGTCCTGTATACAATTCTTTCTTTACCACATCAACTACAGAATCTATTTTTTCATTCTCCACATAAAGAATGATCATCTGTTTCGGCAGAAGCTCCATATCTTCCACCACATCGGCGGCATATTCATAAGTTCCCTTCTGCGTACCACAGCCCATGGCCTGAATCACGGTCATGCCGTGAACGCCGATTTTGCTCAACGCATGTTTTAAAGCAGCTAAACGATACATGGATGTTATAATTTCAATTCTCGACATTTTCATAGTAGTCACTCTCCTATCAACTTTTTTTCTGTTATATTTTGTCATTTATGTTAAATTGTCGGCGGATACTGCCGACAGTGTATATGTAGTTTTTTAAGACTTCGCCCGAAAGCGGTCATAGCGAAGTTCATGAAGATCCACCGCCGGCGGCTCGCCCAGCGCCAGTTGTGAAAGCACTGTTCCCACTGCCGGCGCAATGCCAAAGCCGTGGCCGGAAAATCCGCAGGCAAGAATCAGGCCGGGTACTTCCGGAACCGGACTGATGACCGGCACCTTATCGGCGCACAGATCCATCCATCCCGCCCAGGTCCGCACAATCTTGGCGTCCCGCAGCATCGGAAAATATCGGATGATGCCCCGGCAGGTGCTCGATGCGGATATGCTAGTGGTCACCGGCGTATGGTTATCCTTGGTAAAACCTTCAAGACCGGAGGTGCCGCCGAAGACGAAGGAACCGTGTTTGGTCTGGTGTCCGTAGAAGTCCGCCTCTGCTGTGCCGAGCATCTGGTCAAACATCGGCGGCTGAGCCTCCGTGACCAGGGCTTCCAGCATGGCTGGCTGCATAGGGATGTCAATACCCACCGTGGCGGCGATGTCTCTGCTGCCAAGGCCGGCGGCAAGAATCACCATATCGCCTTCGTACACGTTGACCCCCGTGATCACCTGGCGGAGATGGCCTTTAATCTTACGCAGGGCTAACACCGGCTCCTCCGTGATGAACCGAGCGCCCAGACGGCGGGCCATCTTATAATATCCCAGGGTCGTGGTCAGCGGGTTGGCATGACCATCGGTCGGACACCAGCTGGCTCCAATCACTTCGTCAGATAGGTACGGATTAATGGCGCGAACTTCGTCGCCGTCGATCATCCACACATCAAGGCCGCAAGCCTTTGCCCGGCCGGTAAGCCCCTCTAAGATTTCCATGTGTTTCTCAGTCTTTCCCAGGCGCAGGTTGCCGTCCTGATGGTATTCACAATCCACTTCCAGTTCCTCAGATAGGGTCGGCCACAGGTTCTTTATGCCGTACATGGCCAGCGGAAGCTCTCTCGGGTCACGCCCGGATTGCCGCACGCCGCCGCCGTTGCGACTGGATCCTCCATTTCCGATATCCTTGCTTCCTTCCAGCACAAGAACAGAACATCCTTTTTTTGTAAGATAATAGGCAGCGGCACAGCCGATGATTCCTCCGCCTATGATAATGATATCTACATGATTGTTCATGGCGTCACACCTCCCTTTCCTCATTTGCCAGAATATACATTTCTGTCGGCCGCATCGGCGCCCGGGAGGTCGCCGGTTCCAGACACGCCGGAGATACGTTCAGTTCACGGGCCACGATACTTTTCACCAGTTTTGAACAGGTCTGGCCCTGGCAAAGTCCCATGCCGGCCCGCAGATAACGCCGGATTTCCGCGATGGTAAACATTCCATCGTGAACAGCTTGACGGATTTCTCCTTTTGTCACTTCCTCACACCGACAAATGACCATATCGTCATCCGGCGCCGGTACAAATGGTCCGATATCTCTTGATCTGTCATTCATTATGCTGCTCCTCCTTCCTTTGGGGCATCCTTTCCTTCTCTGGAAGGATTCTTATAGAACCGGGCTTTCATAGCCATTTCGGCCGGTACTTTTATGGTAAGAAGCGCAGTCTGATCAAAGGCTTTCGCTGTCTTTACATCAATAACACTGGCCTTGCAAATTTCTTTTCCATCCCGTCCCAGCGCCATTCCCGTCTCTCCTTTTTCCGGCAGTGGCAGAAATTCATAGGGCAGCGTCACGCTGGCAAAGCCGTCGCCCACATCTTCATTGACCAGGAACACCGCCTGGCCGGAACAGGCCGCCACACACATGCCGCATCCGATACACGTCGCGTCATCCACCACGAACGGCAGCGCCGTGATATTGTCTCCGATGGAAATGCATCCCTTAGGACAGGCGTCCTGACAAGGATTGCACGGTATGTTCTGGGTACATTCCATGACCGGATGAATGCCGACTCTCTTTGTGACGCCTGGAAAGCGCATGATTTCATCGTCAGCTACAAAGCCGTGTTTTAACAGGTTCTCAGAAACATGGATACCTTCTTGCGTTGTCTCGATTTTCTTTCCTTTCTGTCCCGGCGCGAACATTCCCTGACGGAGACTAAAAAGTTGCTCGTCCAGAGTCTCTTTTCCCGTCTCCGCCTCCTTTTCATCCACATAGCCGAGATATTTCGCCGCTGCAAGTCCGGCCATTCTGCCCTCGATCATGGCGGAGCTAGCCTCCTCGATGCCGGAGACGTCGCCGGCCACAAAGATTCCCGGAACGGAGGTCTGCCCGTCTTCATCACAGATTGGCGCCTGACCGCCCTTTGCCGGATTATCTTCCATCTGACAGCCTGCCATCTTCAGAAGCTGGGACATCGGAGAGAGTCCCACAGCCAGACAGATGGTATCCACATCAAAATGTTTCTCCGTTCCCTGCACAAACTGAAAATGTTCATCCACCTGTGCGATGGTGACGCCGGTAACGCAGTCATCGCCTTTCGCTTCCACGATGGTGTGGCTCAAATAAAACGGAACGCCGGTTCTTGCCACCTTGGCAGCGTGGACGCCATAGCCGCCCACCTGCGGCGCCGCATCCACGAGAGCGACCACCTCGCAGCCGCACTGGAGAAGCTGGAAGCTGACCACCAGACCTACATTTCCGGTGCCGAGCATCAAAATCCGACTGCCGGGTTTCATGCCGTGCAGGTTCATCATGGTCTGGGCCGCTCCAGCGCCGATGACCCCAGGAAGAGTCCATCCAGGAAATGTGACCATATTTTCCGAAGCGCCGGTGGCCACGAGAATGGCGTCCCCTTTATAGTGGAAGAGTTTCTCTCCGATTTTTACAGTGACTTCTTTATCAAGATAAAGGCCCTCCACGGTGGCGCCCAGCACTACTTTTACGCCGGCGTCCGCCGCTTCCTTCAGGAGCTGCTGTCCGATGCAAAATCCGCGGATCTTCGCTTTATGTTCTTTGGAACCAAAAAATTTATGTATCTGTTTAAATAACTGTCCGCCAGGCCGGTCATTTTCATCAAAAACCACCACGCGCATTCCTTTCTTCGCCCCTTCAATGGCTGCGGAAAGCCCCGCCGGGCCGGCGCCCACAACGATCAAATCAAATCTTTCCATCCCTCTCCACCTCACATTTCCTTTTTTGCGCTGACTCCGTACTGGGTACGCACATCCATTCCTTCTTTTAAAGGAGTGACACAGGTGCGGATATTCGGCTTGCTGTCCACCACCATGACACAGTCGGTGCAGCGCCCGATGGCGCAGAAGATACCGCGAGGCTTATGAGTCCGCTTCGTATAGCGGTGAATCATGACGCCCGCCGCCTTCAGAGCTGCCGCGATGGGTTCTCCCTCACAGCCGTACAAGGTCTTTCCGTCGTAGGTAAAGGCCACCTGCTTTCCTTTTTCTATTTTCCCTAAAATGGGATGTTCCGAAATTCTTCTCTCCATATCCATTTGCGCGACCTCCTTCCTACGCCAACTGCGGATGATTCCACAGATTAAGTTTTGTTCCGATTCCTCGTTTCAGGGCGTTTCGGTAGCAGATCGTGCCCCAGGCCACATCTTCTACCGGCATACCTCCCACGGAATAAACCACAATCTCATCTTTCTTACGATGAACCGGAACCTTTCCGGTGATCACATCTCCCAGATCATCCACCTGATCTTTCGTCATCTTTCCGTCATGCATCAGATCCATGCAGTGGACTGCGGGAATCGGGATGGACTCGTAGGCCGGATATGGCATCTCATCTTCCCACGCCTCATAGAGCATGATGTTGTCCGCCACATTTCTCGCCCTGTGAATGAGGAAGTCGTCATCGAATCTGGCCGCCGCCGGACAGCTCAATACGGCTCCCGGTTTAATCCACTCTTCCTTAATGTACGGATACTGGGAAATATCTCCCGTCGGACTTGAGGTGGCGATGCTCACGATATCGCTGCCCCTGACCGCTTCTTCATCCGTTCCCACAATACGAACTTCCTTCACAGAAGGGTATGCTTCTCTGACAAACTCCGCGAACTCCACGGCAGATTTGGATTTCAGGCTGCTCCCCTTAATCTTTACCTTTGTGATGGAAGGCCGCACCGCCATGGCGGCGGCAAAGGCTGTCTTTCCCATGACGCCAGGCCCGATGATTCCCACGGTATCTGTATCCTCCCTGGCAAAATATTTAAAACCGACTCCCGGTACCGCTCCGGTCCGGTATGCGCTTAAAATATTTGCGGACATGTAGGCCAGCGGAGCGCCGGTGTCCTTATCATTTAAGGTCAGCATGAGAATGGAACGGGGCAAACCCTTTTTATGATTTTCAATGTTGGAACCGTACCATTTCATGCCCGCCATATCGAACTTACCGCCCAGGTACGCCGGCATAGCCATGAACCTCCGGTCCGGTCCGTCCGTCGGCATGTTCGGAAACGGGGACGACTCCGGAAATACCATCATCACACCGTGGGAGTTGCCGTTGGCGCCGCCCATGCGGTAGTCGCCCTTCTTCATGAGTCGGAACATTTCCTCAATGGCTCCGATGCATCCCGGCATATCCTTCACGCCGGCTTTCACCATATCTTCTTCGTTCAAATATAAAAAATCAACTTCTGGATATACGCTCATCTTTTCTCCTTTCCTGACGCGCCTGCTGCGTCAATCCTGGTAGATTTATTTGGAAGTTTACTTCCAAACTTACTACCCCTTTTCCTTATTTATTGAAAGTAAAAAGGCGCCGGAAATCTTGTTCCAACGCCTTTGTTCTTACGGTTTTAAAGTTTACCACGATTCCGGGAAAAAAATTGTAAAAATCGGAACTACCTCTTTTTCTCCCCGTCCTTCAATATTTCCCCTTTATCTCCTGAGATGCAAAAAGAACTCCTGCGGCAGCTCCACAGAAGTCCTCATCCAAACTTTTTATTTGTTTTTTTATGTTCGTCATAGTCTCTCAGACAATTTTCTGTTCTATCAGATGCCGGTTGTACTGCGCCTTGCAGATGAGCTTCTCATAGGTTTTCGGCGTCACACTGGCAAATTTCTTAAAGTCCCGGATTAACTGGGGCTGGTCATAGTATCCAAAGTCCATCGCCACATCGGTCAGTCTCCCCTTATGTTTTTCCAGCCGTGATTCCATGGAATTCATGCAGGTCAGTACATTTTGAAACTGCACGATCTTACAGAGAAACTTCGGCCCGTACCCAAGCTTCTCGTTAAACACCTTGTTGATATATCGTGAGCTATACCCGGTCTCCTTCTCCATCTGGCTGACTTTAATCCTTCCTCCAGTCTGATAAATCATCCCAATGGAATGATCCACCAGCACATGGGCGCAGGAAACCGTCTTCTGCTGCTCCTTCTCAAACACGCGCCCGTATTCCTCCAGAAAAGTATGCACACATCCCGTAAAGGTTGTCTGTTCCTCCATTTTTTCCAGAAAGTCCATGCAGCTGGTAATCTCCCGGAGATTCACCTCGCAGCTCACCAGCTCTCTGGGAGAGGTGTCAAGAATGCATGGCCTTACTCCCGGCAGAAATCGCACTCCAAAATAAGTGTGTCCATATTGAAAAATCGTTTTATGACAGGCCAGCACCGTGCCGCAGGCCAGGGCATTCATAACCCTGTCTCCATACTCAAAAACCAGGTCAATGCAGCCATCTGGCACCGCCGAGATATCTTCTTTCTCCTGCATCGTCCACTGATAGAAATGTAAGATACCATACCGGGCACAGATGGCCTTATAATAGTAATCCGTATGTATGACAAAATATGGCTGAATCAGTTTCATTGGCTCGTTCATAAAAAGACTTCCTTTCACGTTAGACTCATGCTGTGATCTCATGAAAAAAGGCGTATTCACCGATATAGTGAACACACCTTTGTCGTTCTTTTTTTATTGTTATGTTTATTATTTCCAGAAAACAAATATACCAGCCGGATTATTCTTTGTCAATAAGTCTCTCTCATGACTTTCATATCTTTATTCTCTGGTCCGGAAACTTTATTATTTTCCGAAATATTCCGTTTTTTTCATCTTCTTTCCCTTCCGGCCGTTTCTCATTTCTTCCACTGATATGGTGGAAATCGTCACCACACAAGGCATCGCATTTTTTGTAACCTCAATCATTGTATCATCCGTACTGTCGTCTGTGTTATTGTCCGCAGTGTCATTCCTGCCGCTGTTTGTGTCCTGTGATGCGTCCTTTTCCTCCGTAGCTGTTTTTGAAATATTGTTCTTGCCGTAAATTCTATTTCCAACGGCATTGACTCCATACATTACTCCTCCGGCAATCAAGCCAAATACCAACGCCAGAACAAAAGCGCTCCAATTAGGGCCACCAGCAATTCCGTAGCTGGGAAAGCACACCAGACGCCCCGAATCTGTCCCAGGAAAGACAGCAGGAAAGCCATGGGAACGATTACGATAAATCCCCGCAGCAGTGAGATAATATGCGCCGGCAGCGGCCGCTCTGTTGATGTAAAATAAATGGATATAATAATATTAAATCCGGCAAAAGGGCAGGCCAGGAAATAAAGACGCAGCCCCTCCATGGCAATGGTCTGGAGCATGGGGTCATGTTCACTGTTGAACACCGCGGTAATCGGAGACGCGCCGAAGAATACCAGCAGGTAAATGCAGACAGAAAACACCGCCATAACTGTTAGCGCACAGCGCAAAAACACCCGGATATCTTCATAATTTCTGCCTCCGAAGCTGTGGCTTAAAAGCGGCTGGATACCCTGGGCAATTCCCGTATAGATGGCGATGATCACCAGGGAGAGATTGGCAATGACGCCATAAGCGGCCACTCCCACATTTCCGTTAAGGTTCATAACGATGAAATTAAATACGATCATGACCACGCCGGAAGAAACTTCCGTGACCAGAGACGGAACGCCACTTGATAAAATCCATCCGGCCTGTCCCGGCTGGGGACGGCATTTTACCGGATAAAATCCGTTATGTCTCCGGATAAAATGCGACGACAGAATCAACATACTGATAATCGGCGCCAATCCGGTGGCGAATACGGCTCCGAAGATTCCCATACCACAGGGAAAAATGAACACCCAGTCCAGAACCACGTTGGAGAGACTTCCCCCAATCATGGATGCCATGGAAAGCTGCGGCGCGCCGTCGTTTCTCACAAAACACAAAAGAACATTATTGAGAAGGAACACCGGCGCAAAAAGCAGAATGACCCAAAGATATGTTCTTGACATGGTATATACACTATCTCTGGCGCCGAACAGATACACGATATCCCCTGCAAAGAGCAGGCCCACTGCCACAAAAATCACAGAAAATACAACTGCCAGATACAGAGTGTGGGTAAATGTACGGTTCGCCGCCTTATGATCCTCCTGGCTTTTTTGTATGGAATAGCGGGTACCGCCACCCATTCCGATCATCAGGTCGCTTCCGTGAATAAAATTGTAAATGGGAATGGCCAGATTGAGCGCGGTAAGACCGTCTGTCCCCAGTCCTTTGGATACAAAAAACGTATCGGCAAGAATATAACAGGAAAGGCCGATCATGCCCATCACATTGAGAGACACATATCTCGCAAACTCCTGCCGTCGATTTTTCTTTTTCATATAAACCTCCCAAAATCCATCTTATGATCCTGTGAACTTTACATCGGTCAGAATCACACAGCAAAAATGGCTCTATGACTCCTTTCTTGCTCTGACAAGCTCAATGGCTTCCTTTCCGGATACATGATCCATACTCATTTCCAGCATGCAGAGGGGCTCCCATTCCATCCTGATAAAATTCTCCCTGTTTTCTTTTGTATCTTCCGGAGCATATTTTACCGCCAGTTTCTCAATGGCGAGACGTTTCTCTTTCTCCTCTTCCAGAATACGGATCGTTCCAAAAATAATAACACTCCGGAAATACGAGGTGTACTCTTCCGGCATAATCTGATCCTGGGCAATTACGCAGAACGACGCTTTTGGATTGCTGCGGATGGCGTCCAGCTTGTGGCCGCTTTTGGCACAGTGAAAATACATCTTATCTCCATCTGCCACATAGCTTAACGGCACGCCGTAGGGATACCTCTTATCTCCCGCAAGAGAAAGCACCCCGGAGGTTCCTTCTCTTAAAATATCCATACACTCTTCTTTCGACAGCTGCTGTTTGTTTCTTCTCATTTCCCGAAACATTTTTTTCCTCCTTACAATCTTTCGCAAAATCCTTCCCGCCTTAGGTTTTTTGCTTTAACATCTTTTTCATTACTCATCGAAAAAAGACAAAAAGAAAAGCATTGACCTTCGTATCTTCAATGGCCTAACGATACGAAATCAACGCTTCTGCTCTTACCCGGCGGCAAGCATTTTATTGCAGCACGAGAACCCGCACTAAAACAATGCCAGATCCTCAGTTATATATTCATACAAATTTTTAGCACAAACCGAAATACTTGTCAAGGATTTTATGCCGACATCACATATCCCTGCCGTCACATTTCCATTTATGCCAGCACTACATCGCCCACTTTCTTCATCATCTTATTGGTAACCTTCGTAATCTGCCCCACAAAAATCATGGCAGCCAACGTGCCTTCCCGGACGCCTTCCACACTGCCGAGAAACACTAAGGACAACACAACGGAAATGCAGACCAGAGTAATATCAAACCCCATCTTCATATTGCCGAATTTTACCGGAGCCACTTTACAGATGGCAAGGACAATGCCCTCGCCGGCCGTGGTGACCAGATTTGCCATGACTTCCACGCTGATGCCCAGGGCGATCAGCACGATACCGATGATACAAAACAGCCATTCCTCTGGATAATTGGAAACCGAAAGACCCTGCAGCAGATATTCCGCCACATCAATCATCGTCCCGAATACAACGGCAGCCGGAAACTGTAAGAACTGAAACCAGTCATACTGTCTGCGGAGAATCCCAATCTGAATCAGCACAAAAAGAAAATTCATGATAATCGTCGTGGTTCCCACCGATAAATCAGAAATCAGCGAGGTCACATAAGGGACGGTGGATATGGGCGAGATACCTAAATCCGCCTTAATGGAAAAGGCGACGCCGAAAGCCATAATTGTCAGTCCCAAACACAAAAAAATAAACCGCAGAATCGGATGGTTGATTCTTGTTTTCTTTTCGTTATTAGAAATCTTATCACTCATAGTTCTGTCCTCTTTTCTTTTGGAGCTTGCTCTATGCTCCCGCATAATTTTAACAAAATATTTTTCAGAGTATCCACCTCTTCCGTGGAAAGACCGGACACTGCCTTTTCTTCCTCTCTCTGGAACACGTCCATCACTTTTTTCGCCGCCTTCTGTCCTTTATCCGTTAAAGAAACATATAGAGAACGGCGGTTTCCCTCACGGTTCCTCCGACGAACCAGACCAGCTTTTTCCATACGCAATAAAATGCTTCCCACTGTTGCCTGCTCTATCTCACAGTACGCCGCAATGGTCTTCTGATCGGCTTCGTGATATTTAAGCAGAAAATCAAGCACCTTCGGCTGACCGGAAGTAAGTCCCAGCTTGCCAGCCTCAGAAAGCACTCTTTTTGATAACATCGCATGGGATTTCATCAATAGATAATGAAGACTTTCCATTTTTCCTCCACAATTATACTAAGCATTCTTATTATATTAATACTTAGTATATGCTTTCACATTAAAATGTCAAGAAATTTTTTTCATTTATGTTAGAATGAAAATCTGAGAATTTCCGGATTGTCAAGCATCTGTCTTTACATATTAAAAGTCCTGCAAGATTATTTTACGTTTCGCATAGAAGGAAAAACCAGATAACAGAAAAAGACCGGGACTACTGCAAAATATGTTGTCCATTGAAAATATTATGTATTTACATCTGAAATATGCATAATATTCCGTATGACATATATTCTTCACAACAGTCTCAGTCTTTTTCCACTGTTAAAAATATTTCCGGCTTCCCCACAGATTCGCCTTTTTTAAATCCAGATACTGCTGGTACGCATCCTCGAGAATCTGTTTTTCATTGGGAAAACGCAGCAAATGATAGGCTTCATGAAATTTATAAAAACCGGAATCCACAAAATGCTCTTCCTTCTGTGGCTTGGAATAATAACTGTCCGCCATCATCAGATACCAGTGAACATCCTTCACAATCACGTCATGGGCGGTGTTAAAGGTGTACTGACTCTTTCCCACATATTTAATGATGGACGCTCTCGCACCGGTTTCTTCTCTCACTTCCCGCAGTGCGGTTTCTTTATACTCTTCTCCCTCCTCTACTGTTCCTTTTGGAAGCACCCATCCTTCATACCTGTTTTTATAATTTTTGTATAAAAGAAGAATCTTCCCGCGAAAAATGACCACACCACCACAACTTGTTGCCTGTATCATATCCTTTCCTCCTATGCAAACAATTCTGGTGTGTATTACACTTGGTAACAGTATAGCAAATAGATACGTCCTTTGCAAGAAAGCTGTCTGATTTTTGCAGATATTTCTATGAGTAATAATCCTTCATCTCGTTATTATAATAGGAATCAAAGACCTCCTTGGCGATTGGCGCCGCGTACTCGCTGCCGGCTCCGCTGTTTTCCACGATGACGCAGACCACCAGATCCGGATCTTCCACATTGGAGTATCCAAAGAACCAGGAATGGGCACGTTCCCCTTCATTTTCAGCCGTTCCGGTTTTACCTGCGGCTGTATACAAGTCGGTATCCAGCACCCAGCCGGTACCGTCAGTCACAACATTTTGAAGCATTTTCTTTAAAATCTCCGCGTCTTTTTCCTCCATCAGAGTTTTATATTCTTCCGGTTTTGTCTCTTTTACCACAGTGCCGTCCGCGCTCTCCACGCTTTCCACCAGATACGGCTTCATCAGCACTCCGTCGTTGGCGATGGCACACATTAAAAGGGCATTGTGAAACGGCGTCATCAGCGTATTTCCCTGACCGATGACCGTCTGCGGCACCTCGCTTTTCTGAGAATCTTCATTCAGTTCAAACTGACTCTGTTTCACAGACAAATCAAAAGGAATACTCTGCCCGAATAAAAGAGTCTCGTTGAGGGCGGCAAACCTCTTCAGATTCAGAGTGCTTCCCAGAGTGACAAAAGCCGTATTACAAGATTTCGTAAAAGCTTCCTGCAAATCCACCTGACCGTGTTCTTCGTCCTCGTAACAACTGATGCGGACGCTGTCCACCACAGTCTCACCGGTACAGTCATAAGTAAAATCTCCATAGGAGCCGGGATGCTCCTCAATATATTCGAGGGCCGTGACCACTTTATAAGTGGAACCCGGCGGATAAAGTCCCTGGGTCACCCGGTTTAAAAGACAACTGTTATCTTCGTCGGAATTAATTTCTTCCCAGATATCGTCAAGTTCATTGGGATCAAAATCCGGTTTAGATACCATGGCTCTAACCTTCCCGGTCTTTGGCTCGATGGCCACCACCGCGCCCTGATAGTCGCCCAGCGCATTGTAGGCAGCCTTTTGCAGACGGGTATCCAAAGTAGTCACGATGGTATCGCCAACTGTTTTATCACCCGAAACCCCTTCCTTAATCTGCTCCACCAACTGCTCGTGGGAAGTAAGCAGATCATAATTATACGCGGATTCCAGCCCTGCCTTTCCATGGGAATTATAACCCACCACATGGGCGAACATATTTTCATAAGGATATTCCCTAGTCTCATCTCCGTCCTCATCTACGGTAGTCTCCGCCAGAATCTTATCATTGGCGCTTTTGATACTGCCCCTGCGTACTTTCTCTGATAAGACTGTGGTACGTTTATTATAAGGACTGTTAATCACTTCCGGCGCGTCATAAATGGTAAACTTCACCAGGTAACCGATTAACCCGAGAAAAATCACCACCACAAAAAGGCTTGTGCGGAACATATATCGGTTTGTCCGGAGCTTCCGCCCCTTTTTTGGCACAAATAAAGAGGCCAACCGCTCCCAGATGCTCATGGATTCTGTTGTATTTGACTGCCTAGCGGCCTGCCTGTCTCTGCGGGCTGATTTCTGATGTCTGCTCATCTTCTTCCACTTCCTCGTCTTCTTTATAGGCTATCATAAAAATGCCCTGCATAATCGCAAATATAATCAGGGTACTGGCGACGGAACTTCCTCCGTAGCTGATCAACGGCAACGTCACGCCGGTGGACGGGATAAATTTGGTGACCCCTCCGATACAGAGGAATACCTGAAAAATAAAACAGATGGAAAACCCATAGGCCACCAGCTTATAAAAACGTCCTTTCACATCCATGGCAATCTGCAGGAAATGCACGAATACTCCCAGATAAATAAATATCAGACAGATGGCAAAAAAGACGCCAAACTCTTCCGCGATGGCGGAAAAAATAAAATCGCTGTCCACCACAGGGATATCGGATGGTCGCCCCTGGGTCAGCCCCAGACCAAACCAGCCTCCGGTTCCTATGGCAAAGAGGGACTGGGTAATCTGATACCCCCGCCCCTCGATAATCGACCAGGGGTCAATCCAGGCGTCAAAACGGGCGCGGACATGATCAAACAATATGTATGCCAGCCTTCCCGCCAGCGTACCCGTCGCCATACCGCCGAGCACATAGATTCCCCGTCCGGTGGCGGCATAGCTTAGGAAGATAAATATCACAAAATATAAAAGGGCGCCGCCAAGATCCCTCTCCAGAATCAGCACCATCACATGACAGCCGGAAAAGAGCGCCGTCACCAGCACCCGTTTAAAGTTCGCCGGTTTTTCCAGCATGGCCGCCAGAAAAAATACGAAGGCGATCTTGACAAACTCCGACGGCTGAATGGCAAAAGAACCCAAAGAAATCCAGTTGGTCGATCCGTTTCTTGTACTTCCGATGACAAATACCGAAGCCAGCAGCGCAAGACCAATGAGTCCATATATCCAACGAAGCCTTTTTAGCCAGTAAGCCTTCTCCAGAATAAAGGGAACCGCCAGCACCACCAAAGAGCTGACCGCGGCGATGGCAAACTGCTTCACCGCCTGTTCAAAGTCCAGCCGGGTCAGCATGACGAAACCAATCAGCAAAAGAAAGCAGGTATGGTTCATCAAAATGCGGGAACAGTCGGTATATACCCGTCCATAAATGAAAATAAGCGCCTTAAAAAACACTGCCTGAACCACATATAAGATGAGAATCTTCACATCGAAGGTCTTTATAAACAATACGCCATAGCAGATAAAATGAAAAATGAACATAAAACGCTCCTGGCGGTTCATTCTTTTTATCTGCTGTTCCTCCGTGGAAGGAAGAAATACAGTAAAACTCGATACGACATAAATCGCGCACATAATCATAAAGATGTAATTGGACCCTGTCGATATAATGTTTAACATGACCTCACCTACTCAATTCCAAATTTCCAGTATGCATCCGGTTCTTTTCTTTTGACAGGATGAAACTTGTTTTCTTCCCACCGCTCATACTTCCGGATCGCCGCTTCCGCGCTTTCTTCCTCTTCCAGAAAGAAATGAAACGTCACCCCGTCCAGAGCTTTTACTATTTTTCCGTGTTCTTCTCCCAGAAGGTTCCTCGGCTGATCCGACCAGATACTGTTATAACAGTATCTGCAATGGCTAACCACCGGCAGACGCCTTTTCTTCCTGTCCTCCAGAAAAAGAATCTCCTGCCTGTGATCACAGCAGCCCCTTGTTTTTTTTATGCACTGGGCGGAACGCATCAGCGGCGCCCGGCCGTACACTGTGGCTTCTGTCCGGATTCCGTTAATTTTTTCTCGCATAGCTTCTTCCAGCATCGCCTGACATTCCTCTCCGGACAACTCCACCGGTAATTCCGCTCCCGCCAGAGAAAAAAGATTCCCGGTCTCTCTCAGAGAACGATGATTCCACTGATAAAAATCAGCAGCGGCGTAGATGAGCGCAGTTCTCTCTCTCCGTTCCCACAAAAACTGTGCCTGCCCGATACCATGGACATAGATGCCGGACCAAAGCGGCAACTCACAGAGATTACATAAATCCGGATAAAAATGCTGGTCTCGCCGGATTCCATCCTCTGTCTTCACCATACCATTTTGCGCCTCGGCATCCATTCTGAGAATCAGCGGCATGGAAAGAAAGGCACTCTTTCCACTCTGGCATATTTTCTCTGCCAAAACGGGAAGCTCGTCCTCTTCCCAAAAATCCACCGGAAGACAGATGCTGTCAAAAAACGGGTGGCCGAGACAGAAAGAAAACAGCTTTTTATCATATACCATTGCCATCTTTTTTTTCTTAACTACTGCAACATCATTCGCGCCTGAATTATCATTTGCAGCGAAAATGTCAAAATTCTTATTGTTATTTAGTGAAATAACAGTATCACTTTTTCCCCCTGATTGCAAGGAAATCTTTCTGTCTATTTTATTTTTTTCCTGTGTCCTTTTTGTAAACGCCTGCTCCAACCGCTCTCTCAACAGCAAAAAGCCTTTTTGTCGAAGCTCTTTTAAGGCCGACATAGGCAGAAATACATTTTCTTCCAGATAAATCTGCAAATCATCGAGATAAAATGGCACCTCGCCGGTCTTATTCATCTGGCGGATAATGTCCTCTTTTCCCAGCGGACGTTTTGAAGAAGGTTCCGCTGTGCCTCCGAGCACAGTGATTTCTTCTCCCCGGCAGCGCAGCACAAGCATGGACGGTTCTCCGATTTTTATTGCTATTTCTCCTTTTACCGGATATTTTATCTTTTTTGCCAGAATGTCATTCTGAATCCAGGCAGACAACTCTTCGTTTTTTCTGCGGTATATTCCCATGCCCGGCCGGAGACCTTTTGTTCCCGGAACATTCAGAATACAGAAACCGCCTTCTTTTTGTAACTGTTCCGGGACGGTCAAGGCGATTTCTTCCTGCTCCTTTAATGGCAGAATCAGCACATCTCTCGGATGAAGAACGGTATCTTTTTTAATTTCCACCGCAATCTTCCCATAGTATACTTTATGCACCCGGCCGATTTGTCTTCCAAGATTCCTGGGATGTATTGTGGACATCATCTCTGCTCCGTTGTGACGCTGCCAATAACCGTCTGTGAACCCAGTCCGGCTGTACAGCTCTTCCAGGGCCGTATAATCCTTCCGTGAAACTAACCACTGCCGTTCTTCCTCCACAGACATCCTGTATTCATCCAGATATTTTCGGTAAATGGCGGTCACGCCCGCCACATATTCCACGTTTTTCATGCGGCCTTCAATTTTCAAAGAATTCATACCGGCCGCAATCAATGACGGCAGCACAGAAAGAGCGCAGAGATCTTTCGGACTCAGCACATGGTTCCCGGAACGGGAAGAAAGTACTTCCCGTTGCTTTTTTTTGCCGCCGGGCGACGTGGACGCTCTCATCTTCTTTGTACCACCGCAAGCGAAGAAGTTCCCATCTGCATCAAACACCCGATATGGCAAGCGACAGGGTTGCGCGCAGCGCCCACGGTTTCCGCTGCGGCCCCCGTACATGCTGCTGAGCAGGCACTGGCCGGAATAGCAGTAGCAGAGGGCTCCGTGAACGAAGACTTCAAGTTCCAGTCCGGTGTCTTCTTTTATACGGCACAGTTCCTCCAGGGACATTTCTCTGGCCGGAACCACCCGGTTCATGCCGATACGGGCGGCGGCTCTGGCACCGTATACATCTGTAATCGTCATCTGGGTACTCCCGTGAATCTCCATGTCGGGAAAATTCTGCCGGATGATTGATGCCGCTCCCACATCCTGCACGATTACTCCATCCAGCCCCTCCTCGTAAAATGGCCGCAAAAAGTCACAGAGCTGTTCTGTCAGCTCCTTTTCTTTCATCAGAGTATTGACTGTCAAATATAAACGTTTCTCATAAAAATGGGCATAGTGCAGTGCCTCCACCAGTTTCTCCCTGGTAAAATTATCCGCATATGCCCTGGCTCCGAACTGCTGTCCACCCATATAGACAGCGTCCGCCCCTGCCTTCACAGCAGCTTTTAAATGTTCAAATGAACCTGCCGGAGCTAAAAGCTCCGGCAGCCTAATTCCGTTTTGTTTCATTTCGTTTTGTCTCATGAAGCTCACTCCGTGTTTCCAATTCGATGATACGTTTCTGAAGCTCGTTGACCTTGGTTTTATACTCAATGACCAGCTTATTCGCCGTGTCTATCCGCATCTCCTTGTCTACCATTTCCTGCTTGAGCTTATAAAACTCCTGCTTATTCTCCTGATGCTCCTGATTGAAAATATTGAACTCATCCTGCAGCTTATAATAATCTTCCGCGATATTCAACGCCAGCAGAATACTTTTGTATTCCTGAGGCAGCTTGCCATAGTCGCTTTGCTGCTTTAATTCCCTGATCTTGCCGTCCACATAGGAAGCAATCCGCTGCATATAGGGTTCGCTGCCGTTTCCCGCCAGCATATAAACCTTTCCGTCAATGACCACAGATACTTTTGTTTTGTTTTCCATTTTTTATCCCCCATGTTGTCCATCCATGCAGACCCGTGCCACGCGCAAATCTGCCAAAACGACTGCTGCTAAAAAACTTCTTCCGGAACAGGGAGACCCAGATGCTCATAGGCATACGGCGTCAGCGCTCTTCCTCTCGGCGTCCGTTTAATGAGACCTCTCTGTATCAAAAAAGGCTCGCATACATCCTCAATGGTTCCGGCGTCCTCACCGATGGCGGCCGCCAGAGTGTCAAGACCCACCGGTCTTCCGGCGAACTTGACAATCATCGTATCAAGAATATTTCTGTCCGTGATATCAAGCCCCAGCGCGTCAATCTCCAGGAGGTCAAGGGCATCCCCGGCCACCTGACGGGTAATGACTCCGTCATACTTGACCTGAGCGAAGTCCCGCACCCTCCTTAACAGGCGATTAGCCAGCCGCGGCGTCCCCCGGCTTCGACGGGCAATTTCCAGCGCCCCTTCTCTGTCAATCTCTACATTCAGAAGCTCGGCGGACCGCTCCACAATGGTCTTCAGTTCTTCATCGGTATAAAACTCCAGCCGGTTCACCACGCCAAAACGGTCTCTTAAAGGTGCCGTGAGCATACCGGCCCGGGTGGTGGCTCCCACCAGCGTAAAATGTGGCAGATCTAGCCGGACTGAGCGGGCGGATGCTCCCTTTCCAATCATAATATCAATGGAGAAATCCTCCATGGCAGGATAGAGAACTTCCTCCACCTGCCGGTTCAGCCGGTGGATCTCGTCGATAAATAGTACATCTCCGTCTGAAAGTCCGTTTAAAACAGCGGCAATCTCTCCTGGTTTCTCAATGGCAGGTCCAGAAGTAATCTTCAAATGTCCGCCCATCTCATTGGCGATGATGCCGGCAAGGGTCGTCTTGCCAAGTCCCGGCGGCCCGTACAAAAGCACATGATCCAGGGGCTCTCCTCGCATCTTCGCCGCCTGAATAAAGACGTTCAGATTCTTTTTGACCTTTTCCTGACCGATATATTCTGTCAATGATGCCGGACGAAGACTTCCCTCAACGGCAACGTCTTCGTCCAACAGTTCTGTTGTTATCATTCTATCCATCTTGTCACCTGCAATGTCAGTAAAATACCATATCTACCTTATAATGTCATCATTCTTTTCAGCGCTTCTTTCAGGAGCTGTTCCGCGTCCATGTTCTCCGCGCCCGACACCTTATGCACCGCCCGGTAGGCTTCTCCGTTGGAATAGCCAAGGGCGATGAGCGCTTCCATCGTATCTGTAATCTGACTGCCTTCTCCCGGCAATTCCGCGGCGGCAGACGGCTCTTCTTCCTGCCCGATACCTAAATCTGCCAGATTCATCTTATCTTTCAGCTCAATGATCAGCCGTCTGGCTCCCTTCGGTCCGATTCCCGGCGTCCGGGCGATACCCTTGACATCCTCACTGATCACAGCATAGTACAAATCTTCCACCCGCAGGGTCGATAAAATGGACACCGCCACCTTCGGCCCGATTCCGCTGACCCCCAGCAAAAGTTTAAATATCCGGAGTTCTTCCCGAGATAAAAATCCATAGAGAGCAATCAAATCCTCCCGCACATAAAGGTCAGTGTAAAGCGTTACTTCCTCTCCCATGCAAACCTGACTGCAAGTGGCGGCGGAAGTCCGCACTTCATATCCCATGCCCCGGTTATCCAATACAATGCACTCCTCATTGGCGTAAACCACAGTGCCTTTTATATATGCAATCAACTCATATTACTCCTGTCTCGAACTTATATTCTATCAAATGATACCATACTTCCCGGTGAAATACAACCAACGACTTCTTCTCCGCCAAAAAAACATAACAGTTCGTTACCGGTCGCTGCATAAGCAATAATATCAGTTCCGCATATTTGACAGCCGTTTTATTCTTTGATACTATTCCAATTGACAAAACTGACCGGATTGTTCTTTATTTTCGGAAAAAACCTGTTTACAGAAAGGATTGTTTATGTTTATAAAACAGTACCGCTTTCCCTCCGGCGTTCCAAAAGCGGCCACCGCGGGAAAGCGCTATACATTCATAGATATTGAGACAACCGGATTAAAACGGGATGCCACCATTCTCTATCTCATCGGCTGCGGATATTATGAGAGGGAAAATTTCTGCATCATCCAATGGTTTAACGACGACGGCGTCAGCGAACCTGCCATGCTTCTGGCTCTTCAAGACTTTCTCACAAAACATCCGGCTCCGCTTTTCACCTTCAACGGGGAAAGTTTTGATATTCCATACTTAAACCGCCATTATGAGCTAAATGGCATGGATTACCGGTTGAATCTGACCGGGTCTCTGGATCTTTACCGGATGCTCCGCCCGTTCCAGGCTCTGCTTCATCTTCCCGGCGGCAAGCAAAAAGACTGGGAACATTTTCTGGATATTGACCGAGAAGACCAGTATAATGGCGGACAGCTCATCGGCATCTATAAGAAATATCTCATGAAAAAGGAGCCGGAACTTCTCAATCTTCTCCTGCTTCACAACATGGAGGACATCCGCGGCATGGAGACATTGCTTCCCCTCACCGCTTACGGGGCGCTGTTGGACGGACAGTTCACGCTGGAAAGATTCACTGTTTTCACGGATGTTTCTTCTGCAAAGACATATCCTCATCTGACCGCCGTCTGCCAATTAGAAACTCCTTTGCCGGAAGTACTCCGGGCGGGCGCAGATTTTTCTGACGGAAGCTGCTCTTTGGCTGATGGGCTTTTGGCCGATGTCGGAGGCGATGGCGTCATAGGACTGTCTGCCGTGAACATCGACGGTCAGAAAATGCTACTCACCATTCCGGTTTTTCGCGGAACGTTGAAATATTTTTATCCGGATTATAAAAATTATTTTTATCTTCCCGAAGAAGACCGCGCCATCCATAAATCCGTCGGCTGCTATGTGGACAGCCAGTTTCGCGAGAAGGCAAAACCATCCACCTGCTACATCCGCAAAGACGGTTTATTTCTCCCGTTCTTTCCGGAGCAGAAATATAAGGGCATCCGGACATCGCAGAAGTCTTATGCAGATTCTCTCACACTTTATAAAAATGACTACAAAGATAAATATTCTTTTGTGGAAATGCAGCCGATTTTTCATGAGAGTATCGTCCTGAAAGAAAAAACCGGTCTACATGAAAATCCCAGCCTGATAGAGCATACCGAGATCCGTCCGGAAGACAATCCCCCTCTTGTCAACGCCTATCTCTGTGATTACATGAAAGATATCTTTATTGCTGAAATTAAAAAAACTGCTCCCTGATCATATGTTTCCCTCCTGCGGGGCGGTGCATTGCATGGCCTCACAGAAGGGCTGCACATCAGGACAACAGCTTTTATATTTATAAAAAAATAATTTTATAAATGAAAATCCGACAACGGATAATCCAACGTCGGAAAATCCAACGCAAAATGGCAAAATTTCGGCATCAGGTAAATCAAGATGTAAGTGTAGGAACAAGAAACAAGAGTCCTCTCTGCTACTTTTTTGAAACATGCTATTCGCCATTACTCTACCGGAAGCATGATTTACTCGTCAATTTTCTTCAGAACTTTCGCCGGTACGCCGCCTACGATTGTATTTTCCGGCACGTCGTGGGTGACCACGGCTCCCGCCGCCACAATGGCATTGTCCCCGATGGTCACACCCGGCAGAATCGTCACATGGGAGCCAATCCAGACTTTACTGCCCACATGGATTGACGCCGGGCAGTTGTCTCGACGGTTCTCCGGACGCTTGCCGTGGTTGATGGTGGCAAAGACCACCTGAGAACCAATCTGCACATCATCGCCGATGTAGACGCCACCCTGGTCCTGAAAATGGCAGCAGCTGTTGATAAATACTCTCTTTCCTAAAAAAATATTTTTTCCGCAGTCCGTGTAAAAGGGCGGGAACATGGCAAAGGATTCATCCACCGGCTTCCCGATGATTTCGGAAAAAATCTCGCGGATTTCCTCCGGCTCATGGAAAGAATTGTTGAGCTTCGCCGTAAGGCGCATGGCGTCCGACGCCAGGATGTGCATATATTGATGAAGCTCAGAGCCGCCTTTCACAACATTTCCTTCTCTCATATACTCTAAAAATTCATTCATATTCATGACAATTCCTCCCTGTATCTAATATTTTGGTAATGTAGGGACACATAGGTGCGTTCTATCAAAGATACGGTATCTTTTTTATTGTACAAATTTATTATACGAAGGAAGTTACCAGATGGCAAATATCTGTTATGTATATTTAACCATACTTGAAAGGACTGAAAAGGCTTGCTATAATCAATTTAAGTATATTGTTGTGCAGTAAACCCCAGTGCGGGACAGGGCAACAAGTATCTGCATCGCGAAGAAGCTATCATATATTTTTTAAGGAGGAACCTTATGGATATCCGTGTTTTACAGTATTTTCTCGCTGTCGCCAGGGAAGGAAGCATCACCCGGGCGGCGCAGACTTTAAACATCACCCAGCCTCCCCTTTCCCGGCAGTTGAAAGAACTGGAAGAGGAACTCGGTAAGCAGCTTTTTATCCGAGGAAGCAAGCGGATTACGCTGACGGAGGACGGTATGCTTCTTCAAAAAAGAGCCGAAGAATTGATTGAATTATTTGAAAAAACAAAAGATGAAATTCGATCTTCCGATAAAAATATTAATGGAGAAGTGTATATCGGCAGCGGCGAGACCGAAGGTATTTCTTTTCTTTCCCGGGCGGCCCGGCGGCTCCAGCAGGACTATCCCCTGATCCATTATCACATTTATAGCGGCGACGCCTCCTTTGTCACCGAGCATCTGGATCGAAGTCTCATTGATTTTGGCCTGCTGCTGGATCCGGTTGATATTACAAAATATGACTACATCCGTCTTCCGGCGAAAGATACCTGGGGCGTCCTGATGCGAAGAGACAGTCCCCTGGCATCAAAAAATCATATCTGCGCCGAGAATCTGTGGGATAAACCGCTGCTTTTATCCAACCAGACTGCCGACAGCAGCGAGATGTCCGCCTGGCTGAAAAGAGAAGTATCCAAACTGAACATTGTCGCCACCTATGAGCTTCTGTATAATGCTTCGCATTTTGTGAAAAGCGGACTGGGCTACGCTCTGGCCCTCGATAAGATTATCAATACCGCCGGAGATCCGTCTCTGTGCTTCCGTCCCCTCTCCCCGGTTCTGGAAACTGGTCTTTGTTTTGTTTGGAAAAAAAGGCAGAGATTCTCCCGGGCGGCCAATTTATTTTTTAATGAAGTTAAAAAAGAGCTGGATTTTTAATCTCATCGCGGCCAGCGGTCTCTGGCTGCAGGATATTCAGAAAATGGCTCATGGAGTTTCGTCCAAGATCTCCAAAAAACCATACATCATATATTTATGATGTTGGGGTCGAAACTATATAATTAGTTGCGCCCTGTTCCTATGGCACCTTGAAAAATTCAAGTTTTGTAGTATTATGCCGGGATTTCTGAATGCTGCTATCTTAGCACCGAAAAGGAACTTGCCACGCTGTATAGACAGGCTTTTGACCCCAATATCATAAAATAGGCAAATACTAATAGTTAAGGAAGAACCATTTCATTATCCCGGAAATTCAAATCCACATGATCCAGAGCCTTCTGGATCAACCCTCCCGTCCTGTACTCCTTACAGAGCTGTTTAATTTGAAGCATTCTGATTAGTTTCCCCTCTTTTCTTCTTTTTGTCAAAAACTACGCAAGTTGCTGTGTCCGCCGGGTTCACGGATTCTGTCCGAATTCTTCAATATCCGTGAATACTGCCAAATCTCAAAAAATTCCCGATGCTGCTCTGCCGAATCTTACCGGATTCCCAGGGAATGCAAAAATCCCACGCATCCTTTGATCAGATCTTCATAGGTCTCATCAAAATTACCGGTATACCACGGATCCGCAATCTCTCTGCGCTCCCCGGCATACTCCAACAGCATATGTACTTTATCTTTCGGATCCTTTTTTATAATCCTCATGATATTGCGGACATTCCACTCATCCATGCAGAGCAGATAATCAAACTTATCATAATCCTGTCTGGTCAACTGCCTTGCCCGGCGCCTCTCATTGGGAATCTCCATCTCATCAAGCTTCCGCTTGGCGCCCGGATGCAGCGAGCGTCCGATTTCCTCGGTACTGGTGGCACAAGACTCGATATAAAACTCATCTTCCAGTCCCTTTTTTCTGACCATATCCTTTAAAATGAACTCACACATGGGTGAGCGGCAAATATTGCCGTGGCAAATTGCAAGTACCTTTATCATATCTTATAAATCCTCGCTTTCTTTTATTACAGTCCATATTTATGCAGTGTTTCACGAGATATAAGTGTAGCATAACTTTGCATAAATTGGCATATTTTTTATGCCAAAAGTGGTAAAATAGTGGTAAAACCAGTGGTGAAATAAAGAGTTTACCACTTCATTTTAAGTTAATATATCATGGAAATCTAAACGGAACCTAAACGCAGAAGTTCCTGCTTGGCAACTTCAATAAATACACCAAAAAATCGAAATCACCATTCACTGTCGCTGATCTTCAGCCAGAAATACATGATTACATTATAAAGAAGCGGCTGAAACGTGGAAACTATCCTTTGATACATGTTTGTATATCCATCGTATGGCAGCTCACCAACCATAACCTTAGAATACCAGTATTCCACAGCTTCATCGAACCACAATGGCGCATTTGTCAATTTATGCGCAGTGATTAACACAAAAAAAGAAAAGCCGCTCCACATAATAACTTTTCCTTCTTTATTTGTATCTGATCCATTTCAACAATCTTCCTTCCTATAATGTCAAGCCCTAAATCATTGATTTTTCAGGCTTTTCTTTAA
>CAYULX010000022.1:0-31149 GCA_964445535.1 uncultured Eubacterium sp. | reverse complement strand
TCAAACTCTATCGTTCCCGGCGGTTTGCTGGTCAGATCGTAGAATACTCGATTGACTCCTTTCACCTCGTTGATGATCCTGCTCATGACTTTCTGCAGGACTTCAAACGGAATCTCGGCGCTTTCGGCAGTCATGAAATCGATGGTCTTCACGGCGCGGAGCGCTACGGCGTAGTCGTAGGTTCGCTCATCGCCCATGACTCCCACGGAGCGCATGTTGGTGAGGGCCGCAAAGTACTGGTTGATTTCTTTGTCGAGACCGGCGTTGGCGATTTCTTCGCGGTAAATGGCGTCGGCGTCCTGGACGATTCGGACTTTCTCGGCGGTGACTTCGCCGATGATGCGGATGCCAAGGCCAGGGCCAGGGAATGGCTGGCGGAATACCAGGTTCTCCGGGATACCCAGCTCGAGGCCGACTTTACGAACCTCGTCTTTGAAGAGGTCACGGAGTGGCTCGATGATTTCTTTGAAGTCAACGTAGTCCGGAAGGCCGCCCACATTGTGGTGGGATTTGATGACGGCGGACTCGCCGCCGAGGCCGCTTTCGACTACGTCCGGGTAAATGGTTCCCTGCGCCAGATAGTCGACGGCGCCGATTTTCTTTGCTTCTTCTTCAAAGACACGGATGAATTCTTCGCCGATAATTTTTCGTTTCTGTTCCGGCTCGGTGATGCCCGCCAGTTTGTTGTAGTAACGTTCCTGGGCGTTAACACGAATGAAGTTCAAATCGAAGCCGCCGTTCGGTCCGAAGACATTTTCCACTTCATCGCCCTCGTTTTTGCGGAGAAGACCATGGTCAACGAACACGCAGGTAAGCTGTTTGCCAATGGCGCGGGACAGCAGACCGGCTGCCACGGAGGAGTCCACACCGCCGGACAAGGCCAGAAGGACTTTTCCATCGCCGACTTTCTCGCGGATGGATTTGATGGAAACCTGCACGAAGGAGTCCATTTTCCAGTCGCCGGCACAGCGGCAGACATTGTATACAAAGTTGCTTAAAATCTCTTTGCCGCGGACGGTATGCAGTACCTCCGGATGGAACTGGATGGCGTACAGATTCCGGCCGCGGTCTTCTGCCGCTGCCACCGGGCAGTCCTTTGTATGGGCACAGATTTCAAATCCCGATGCCGGCTGGGAGATGTAATCAAAATGGCTCATCCAGCAGACGGTGGTCGGCTCGATATTGGCAAATAACGGGGATTCTGTGTTTACAATGACTTCTGTCTTTCCGTATTCCTGCACTTTGGCAACTTCGACTTTACCGCCTAAAATGTGCATCATAAGCTGTGCTCCGTAGCAAAGTCCCAACACCGGAATACCAAGCTCAAATAATTCTTTGGTATAAGTCGGAGATTCTGCTTCGTAACAACTGTTCGGGCCGCCGGTCAGAATGATTCCCTTTGGATTCATTTTTTTGATAGTTTCAATATCCGTCTTGTAAGAATAGATTTCGCAGTATACGTTACATTCCCGGACACGTCTTGCCACCAGTTGATTGTACTGTCCGCCAAAATCGATAACAATGACTGTTTCTCTTTTCAATGGCTTTCCTCCTGTTTATCTGTAATTTATTTATCTGAGATTGCCTGTGTATTCGGCAATCATAAACTTTTACTTTTATAAATATGGCGCTGCAATCCCTTTCAGTTTCTCCGGATTCTCTGCGTACCAGGTTTCAAAATCCTTGCCGCCGGCCGCCACTTCTTCTCCCAGGGCTTTCATGAAAGCCGGAATCTCTTCCTCGAGGATGGTTCCCAGTTCTTCACCAAACTGTGACGGTTCCCCTTCTTTGCCGTTGACATAAAGGACAAACGCCGATGCCGGTTTACCGTCCACTTTTTTCATACCGCCGCGGAATCCGATGCGGCCAACCTGATGGGTACCGCAGGATGACGGACATCCGGAAATGTGAATGCGAGGCAGAGTTCCTTCCGGAAAGTTCCATTCTTTGGCTACGGTCACAAGTGTGACCAGCAGTTTCTGAGAATCTCTGACGCCCACCTGGCAGATGGACGAGCCGATACAAGCGACAGATGTCTCAAAAAGATTGTCCGCCCCGTCATTGGTGATGTCAAGAATCTTCTTTGCCTCGTTTCCGGTACAGTTGATGATGTACACAGTCTCGTCCGGCGCCACCCGCAGCTCCACCTGATCCATGTCTTTAATGGTGTCATAGATTTCTATTAATTTTTCCGGGGCCGGGCAGCCGCCGATCGGGTGATATTCCACCGCATACAGGCCGGCCTGTTTCTGAGCAGTGACACGACTGTCATCAACCGTACTGCCGTCACCGGATTTTCCTGTCGGCCGTGCCGATGCGCCTTTATCATCTGCTTCACCAGTCTCATTCTGGTTATCAGTTTTCTGTTCCGACCGGCTTCCACAGGCTTCCGCGCAGACATCTGTTCCCTTTCCGCCAGCTTTCGCAAGCTTTTCCTCTGGAATATCCATATCCACCCCACTGACAAGGACTGCGTCTAGTTTTTTCTGAAATTCCTCTGTATATTTATCTCCCAGGACATCCTGCATATAGCGGGTTCTGGCTTTAGCTCTGTTCTCATAATTGCCGTAAGTGGTGAATAGATCCACCATAGCGCGGATATAATAGAGAATCTTTCTTCCTTCCACACCTTCGGCCACCAGCACTCCCATTTTGGCGTTATTGCCGAGACCACCGGCACTGTATACATCGAAAGTTCCGTCTTCTCTTGCCACAAATCCCAAATCGCGGAAGGTGGCATGGGTGCGGTTGGCCGGGGAGTTAGAAAAAGCCACTTTCAGTTTGCGAGGCATTTTTACTGTTTTAATCAACGTCATCAGGTACTCTGCTGCCTCTTCCGCATACGGGCTGACATCAAAATACTCTCCCTGTTCCACGCCGGAAAGCGGGGATACCATCACATTTCTTGGAAAATCTCCGCCGCCACCCCGGGTCACGATACCGTGGTCAAGGGCTTCCACTGCGATGGAACAGACAGCATCGGCATCCAGGTTATGAAGCTGAATGGTCTGGCAGGTGGTAAAATGTACTTTATCAATGTTGTGTTTACGAATACTGTCAGTAATAAATTTAAACTTATCCTTTGTCACTCTTCCGCCCGGAAGGCGCAGACGCAACATACTGGCTTTTCCGCCGCGTTGCGCGTAGCTTCCGAATCCTCCGGAAAATCCTTTATATTCCGAAACAGAAACTTTTCCATCATAGAAATCTCTGGTGACTTTTTCAAACTCTTCGTAATCTTTTTTCCAATTTTCTGTATTCATATTTGACTCTTTCTTCCTTCTGCCTTTATTCACAAAAATAAGTACTCAGCGTCTTTTTATCCATACCTTTACCCACATAGGAACCGATGATCATGCAAAGCAACGAAACCACGATGCCGATCAGAATCTGATGAATCTCCATGATCTTGATACCAAGAAGCATAGTCACGCAATACACAATCGTTCCTCCGGCCATGGCCCAGATGGCGCCGGTTTTGTTGGCCTTCTTCCAGAACATACCAAGAACAAACACCCAGAAAAATGCTGTTTCCAATCCGCCAAAGGCAAACATGTTGATCTTCCAGATGACATCCGGCGGATTAATAGAGATAAAGAAAATAATCAGTCCCAGCGCCAGAGTACAAAGCTGACTGAGCATACTGGTCTTTTTCTCCGATATCTTCTTCTGACGCTTCTCCTTTTCGTACATGTAAACGTCCTTTATAATAGAAGAAGTTGCCGTCAAAAGCAGAGACGATATGGTGGATATGGACGCTGCAATCGGTCCGATGATGGTGATACCTGCCACCAGCGGCGACAGAGAGCGGACAATGGCCAACGGTATAATGTTATCCACACTGTTTCCATAAGCTGCCAGGTCTTCTGTCAGGATGCCCTGAGACAGGACTCCGATAAAATTCATACCGATATTCATGGCACCGATGACAATCGTACCGATAATGATGGCGCGGTGCAACGATTTTGTATCTTTATAAGTGATGCAGCGAACCACGGATTGAGGGAGACCAACGGTAAAAATACCCACCAGCATCCACTGAGAAATGTACAGGGTATACGGCATATTGCCTCCGGATAGCGGTTCCAACAGTTCCGGTCGACGAACCGAAATCTGCTCCATGATGGTTTCATAGCCGCCGCCTGCTTTCAAAATACCCACCAAGAGAATAAACATTCCTATGAGCATGGCAATGGCACAGAGAGCGTCGGTTACCGCCACTCCCCGAAAACCGCCCACGGCAGTATAAATCACTACCACCAGGCCAAAGACTACCAGCCCTACCACATAGGAATACCCGGTCACCGTCTCAAAAAGCTTGGCACCTCCCACGAATTGGGCCACCATGGTAGCAGAAAAAAATAACACGATAATGACAGCAGATAAATTTGCCAGCAGATCGGACTGATACCGATGACGAATGACATCAATGACTGTTACAGCATCAATCTTTCGCGAAACAATGGCCATCTTTTTACCGAGGATTCCCAACACCAGGAAAAGCGCCGTCACCTGCACTACAGACATATAAATCCATCCGAAACCTATATCCCATGCCTGCCCCGGGCCACCCACGAAAGAACTGACGGAACTGTAAGTGGCAACAGTCGTCATGGCAAGGACAAAACCTCCCAGACTTCTGGAACCCGTAAAATATTCGTTTGAAAAATTAGCGGAGCCCTTTTTTGCCGCGGCTCCTCTCAAATAAATGCTGACTGCCAGCATGGCCATCATAAAAATAAATACCGGCAGCAACCCCCAGATATTACCGCTCATTGTTCCCATCCTCATCATCTAAATCAAAATCTTTAAAGACCTTTTTTACCATCCAAACTACCATAATAATGGAAAAAATCCATGTGCCGATACACCCGGTGATGGCCCAAAGCGGCGTACAGAACACGGTAATATTCAGATGGCTGACTCCAAACCCTGCCACCGTCCAGAATACAATGAGGACGATGAGGGCAATGACGCAGGCCCCGGCTTCTTTTTTAATCTGCCGGTATTTGTCTTTTAATTTCATACTTGTCCCCCTTTTCTTTTTCGTTCCAAAACAGATTTCTTCATGAGCCTGTTCCGGAATTCTTTGTTTTATATCACCACATACTCCTTATGCTTTTTTCAGATTCTTCCGGCCCCCTTGCTTTATATCACTACATATTGTTTGTATTTCTTCAAATCTTTCAGAAGACAATTCATGGTAATCTTTGTTCCTTCAGCAAGATATTCCGTATCCCTGATGGTCGCATTCTCACTGAAATAGGAAACAAGAGACCCTTCCGTGTAAGGAATCAGCATCACACAGTCCACATAATCCTGATAAATATGGCTGGAAATCATCTCAATCAGTTCTTCCAGACCAATTTCTTTTTTGGCGGCCATATAAATATTGTCTCCCTTAATCTGCGGAAGCGGCTCCATGAGGCCGTCACATTTATTATAAACATGAATACATGGAATCTGCTCTGCTCCCAGCTCCCGGAGAGTATCAGCGGTCACCTTCATCTGCTCCTTGTGATTCTCGTCGGAATAATCCACCACTTCCAGCAGGAGATCCGCGTATTTAACCTCCTCTAAAGTGGAATGAAAGGCCTGTATCAGATTATGGGGAAGCTTATTGATAAAACCTACTGTATCCGATAAAAGAAATTCTTTCTTATTCGGCAGATGAATGCTCCGTATGGTTGTATCCAGCGTGGCAAACAACATATCCTCTGCCAGCACCTTTTTCTCGTCCTTCTGTTCATACTTATCCAGGAGAGCGTTCATCAATGTTGATTTACCGGCATTGGTGTATCCCACCAGCGCTACCTGGGGAATCCCCTGGATTAACCGACGTTTTCGCTGGGTTTTGCGGTTTTTCTCCACAACCTTCAATTCCTTTTTCAACTCGGAAATACGGTGGCGAATCTTCCGTTTGTCAAGCTCCAGCTTCGTCTCCCCGGCGCCCCGATTGGACATACCGCCGCTGGTTCCTCCTTGACGACTTAAAATCTCTCCCATCCCTGTCAACCTTGGTAATTCATATTGAAGTCTTGCTGTCTCCACCTGAATCTTTGCTCCCCTGGTCTGCGCTCTGGAAGAAAAAATCTGCAGAATCAGATTGGTTCGATCCAGAATTGGTTTCTCAATAATATCTTTCAGATTACGAAGCTGCATAGGAGAAAGGGTATTATCAAAAATGACCACGTCTACCCCCAGCATATGAGCCGCTGCCTTAACCTCGTCCACCTTTCCGGTACCCACATAGACTCCGGTATTAATCTGATCCACATTCTGGGTCTCCACACCCACAACTTCCATATTACAGGCTTCCGCGAGACTCTCCAGTTCTTTCAATGCAGTTTCAAAATCAGGGTCGTCCTTTACGTTGACGCCAACCAATAAGGCTTTTATTTTTTCGTCCATTCCATCTCCATCTTCTTAAATTGATATTTTCTTTCACTAATAATATAAAATCAAAAAAATATATAGACTCTGTCAGAAACATTGATTCCAGCAAATGCATAATAATATTTCTTCCTCAAATATACAGGTTTCCGGTGAAATAATCAACCTCTATACGCAATCTGCTTTTTAAAAACCTCATAACGCGGATTTTCTGAGCCATATCCGTCTCTTTTTGTCGGAATTATGCCCGAAACCTATGGGCTGCGACTTCACCATCTGATCAGATTCTTTATCTGGTCAGATACTTTTTCAGATACTGACCGGTATAGGATTCCGGTGCCGCCGCTACTTTTTCCGGTGTCCCGGCGGTGACAACCGTTCCGCCGCCCTCGCCACCTTCCGGTCCCATGTCAATGATATAATCTGCCGTCTTGATGACCTCCAGATTATGTTCAATGACCACGACGGTGTTGCCTCCCTCGGTGAGCCGCTGCAGAATCTCCGTCAGTTTCTGAACGTCCGCAAAATGCAGACCGGTGGTAGGCTCGTCCAACACATAAATGGTCTTTCCTGTGCTCTGACGGGAGAGCTCGGTGGCCAGTTTCACCCGCTGTGCCTCTCCGCCGGACAGAGTCGTAGAAGGCTGTCCCAGCTTGATGTAACCGAGTCCCACATCACGAAGGGTCTCAATCTTCCTGCGGATGGACGGCAGACTGTCGAAGAACCGGCAGGCCTCTTCCACCGTCATATCAAGCACTTCATAAATGTTTTTGCCTTTGTATTTTACTTCCAGAGTCTCCCGATTATACCGGTGGCCGTGGCAGACCTCACACGGCACATAGACATCCGGCAGGAAATTCATCTCTATCTTGATAATTCCGTCGCCGGCACAGGCTTCACAGCGACCGCCTTTTTTATTGAAACTGAACCGCCCCTTGTCATAACCTCTTGCCTTGGCATCCTTCGTCATAGCAAAGAGCTCCCGGATATGGTCAAAAACTCCGGTATAGGTTGCCGGATTGGAACGGGGCGTCCGGCCGATTGGCGACTGGTCAATGTTGATAATCTTGTCCAGTTGCTCCACGCCCAGAATGTCCTTATGTTTTCCCGGCTTGATGCGCGCCCGGTTCAGCAGACAGGCCAGCTTTTTATATAAAATTTCGTTGATCAGCGAACTCTTGCCAGAACCCGACACGCCGGTTACGCAGGTCAGTACACCCAGCGGAAACTTCACGGTAACATTTTTCAGGTTATTTTCCGCGGCGCCCTTCACGGTCAGCCAGCCGGTGGGGTTCCTTCGGACTTCCGGCACCGGAATCTTTCGTTTACCGCTTAAATATTCCCCGGTGATGGAATTCGGATTCCGCATCAGCTCCTCCGCCGTTCCTGTGGCGACGACTTCACCGCCGTATTCTCCGGCCTCCGGCCCGATATCTACGATATAGTCCGCCGCCAGCATAGTGTCCTCATCGTGCTCCACCACAATCAGAGAATTCCCCAAATCCCGCAGACTTTTCAGGGCATGGATCAGTTTATCATTATCTCTCTGATGCAGGCCGATGCTCGGCTCATCAAGGATGTATGCCACGCCCACCAGTCCGGAACCAATCTGAGTTGCCAGACGGATTCTCTGAGCTTCCCCGCCGGACAAAGTGCCTGTGGCCTGAGATAAGCTCAGATAGTCGAGACCCACATCATTGAGGAATCCGATTCTTCCCCGGATCTCCCGGAGAATCTGTTTTCCGATCAGGAGCTGGCGTTCCGTGAGCTGTATATCTCTGAAAAATTCCATTAACCGTTTCACGGAAAGATTTGTCAGCTCAGCAATGTTATAATCCCCCACTGTTACTGCCAAAGACTCTTCTTTCAGACGCTGACCATGGCAGACGTCGCAGGGCGTCACCGTCATAAAATTCTCATATTCCGCCTTCTGTCTTTCCGAGTGGTTCTCTCTGTATCTTCTCTGCACATTTTTTATGAGACCTTCAAAGGCCACGTCGTAATAACCTTCGCCCCGTTTGCCTTTATAGTGTACCGTCACCTCTCTGCCCTTTGTGCCGTAAATCAGCATATCCTGAATGTCCTCCGGCAGATCCTGAAATGGTGTGTTGAGATCAAATCCATATTCCTCTGCCAAGGCATCCAGAATGGCTCTCGTGTAGCTCTTCGGATCTGTGCAGGACTGCCACCCAAGAACCGTGATGGCTCCCTCGGCGATGCTGAGTCTTTTGTCCGGGATCATCAGGTCCACGTCAAACTCCATCCTGAATCCCAGGCCGTGGCAGATCGGGCAAGCGCCGAAAGGATTATTGAAGGAAAAACTTCTCGGCTCAATCTCATCAATGCTGATACCGCAGTCCGGACAGGAGAAACTCTGACTGAAATTCATTGGTTTCCCGTTGACATCCGCCAGAAGAAGGCCGCCGGTCAGTCCCATGACCGTCTCCACAGAGTCTGTCAGTCGCTGCTCGATGCCTTCTTTGACTATCAAACGGTCCACCACAATCTCTATGTTATGTTTTTTATTTTTTTCTAATTTAATCTCCTCGGACAGATCATATAGATTCCCGTCAATACGCACTCGGACATAACCGCCGCGTCTGGCGTTGTCAAGAATCTTCACATGCTCGCCCTTTCTTCCCCGGACAATGGGTGCCAGCAACTGAATCTTCGTCCGCTCCGGCAGCGCCATTAGGATATCCACAATCTGATCCACCGTCTGCTTTTCAATGACTTTGCCACATTTCGGGCAGTGCGGAATGCCCACCCGGGCATAAAGCAGACGGAGATAGTCATAAATCTCCGTCACCGTTCCCACCGTGGACCGGGGATTCCGGTTGGTGGATTTCTGATCGATGGAAATGGCCGGGGACAGTCCCTGAATGTCGTCCACGTCCGGTTTCTCCATCTGCCCCAGAAACTGTCTCGCATAGGAAGACAGAGACTCCATGTACCGTCGCTGTCCTTCCGCATAAATGGTGTCAAAGGCAAGGGATGACTTTCCGGAGCCACTCAGTCCCGTCAGCACCACGAATTCATTTCTCGGTATATTTACGTCAATATTCTTCAGGTTATGCTCTCTGGCTCCCCGAATCCGAATATATTCTTTCTTTTTGCTCATGTATCTCTCCCATTATCGGTCAGATTTCTGACCGCCGCGTAAACCCGATACATTTCCCGGCAAACGTCTTGCGGACGGTTTATCCCCGGAAATGTATTAGTGTACTGACATGTTCATTTTCAAACGAATATGCCAGTACACTAAGCTCTATGTTCTTGTTATAACTGCTTTTGGTATCTTACCTTCTTATAAAATATTTTGCAAGGGTATTTTGTTTTTTTGGCTTTTTGCACACCGGTTAATCAAAATCCCTCAAAGCAATCTTATATTTTTTCAGCTCGTCACGCAGCACAGCGGCCTCCTCGAAATTCAGCTCCGCCGCCGCCTGGTTCATCTTCTTGGTGAGCTGAGCAATCATTTCTTTTAATTCCTTCTTGTCCATGGACTCAATGTCTTTCTTCAGTCCCCGTCCGGGTTCTTCCTTTTCTTCTTCATTGATAATGGATATCACATCCCGGACCGCTTTCTGAATGGTCTGCGGCGTGATGCCGTGCTCCTCATTATATTCCATCTGAATCTTCCGTCGCCGCTCCGTCTCTCTGATGGCCGCCCCCATGGAATCCGTGATGGTATCGGCGTACATGATCACATGTCCGTCAACGTTCCGGGCTGCCCGGCCGATGGTCTGTACCAAAGAGGTCTCGGAACGGAGAAAGCCCTCCTTGTCGGCATCCAGTATGGCAATGAGCGTCACTTCCGGAATATCCAATCCCTCTCTGAGCAGATTGATACCCACCAGCACATCGAAAACATCCATTCGTAAATCCCGCACAATCTCAATCCGCTCCAGAGTATCAATATCTGAGTGCAGATATTTCACCCGGATATCCATTTCCTTCATATAAGAAGTCAGATCCTCCGCCATCCGTTTAGTCAGAGTGGTCACCAGAACTTTGTGTTTCTTCTCCACTTCCTTATTGATCTCACTGATCAGGTCGTCAATCTGTCCCTCCACTGGGTGCACATCAATCAGCGGATCCAGCAGCCCCGTCGGCCGGATAATCTGCTCTGCCCGGAGCATCTCATGTTCATCCTCATATACATTCGGCGTGGCAGACACAAAAAGCATCTGGTCAATATGCTCCTCAAACTCGGGGAAATTCAGCGGACGGTTATCCAGGGCCGACGGCAGACGGAATCCATAGTCCACCAGCGTCTGTTTCCGGGAGCGGTCTCCGGCATACATTCCTCGCACCTGGGGGATGGTGATATGGGATTCATCCACGATCATAAGAAAATCATCTCCGAAGAAGTCAATGAGCGTATACGGCGCTTCTCCCGGCGCCAGCCCTGTCAGATGTCTGGAATAGTTCTCGATTCCGGAGCAGAATCCCGTCTCCTTCAACATCTCAATGTCAAAGTTCGTCCGCTCCGCAATCCGCTGGGCCTCCAAAAGCTGGTCATGTTCCTTGAACCACGCCACCCTCTCTTCCAATTCTTCCTTAATGGTCACCACAGCCCTGTCAATCTGTTCCTGCGGCACCACATAATGGGACGCAGGGAAAATGGCCGCGAAGTTCAGACTGGCCTTAATCTCTCCGGTGAGGATATCCACCTGCACAATCCGGTCAATCTCATCACCGAAAAACTCCACCCGGATGGCGTCCTCGAAAGTAGAAACCGGCAGAATCTCCAACACATCGCCCCGGACCCGGAAACTTCCTCTTTTAAAATCCAGTTCATTTCTCACATATTGAATATCAATCAATTTCCGTACAACTTCATCCCGGTCAATCTCCATGCCCGGCCGCAAAGAAATCATCATCTCCTCGTAGTCCTTCTTACTACCAATACCGTAAATACAGGAAACCGATGACACCACAATAACATCCTTCCGCTCGATGAGCGCCGCCGTGGCGCTGTGCCGCAGCTTATCAATCTCGTCATTGATTGATGAATCCTTCTCAATATATGTGTCCGTGGATGGCACATAAGCCTCCGGCTGGTAGTAATCGTAGTAGGACACAAAATATTCCACTGCATTGTGCGGGAAAAAAGCCTTAAACTCGCTGTAAAGCTGCGCCGCCAGCGTCTTGTTATGCGCCAGAATCAGCGTCGGCTTATTTAACTGCTGAATGACATTTGCCATGGTAAATGTCTTGCCAGATCCGGTAACGCCCAGCAGCGTCTCAAACTGATTGCCCTCTTTAAAGCCCTTCACCAGCTTCTCAATGGCCTGCGGCTGATCGCCGGTGGGGGCAAATTCTGATACTAATTCAAAATGATCCATAGAATCTCTCTCCTTTATGGAATTTCAGAAACAATATTTTATTAATACTATATTTATTACAATTCTCATTTTCCGACTAATATAAGAAAAATAACCGTTCTTTCTCCAAAGTATACCACATCCCTCTCTAAATGTATAGATGTTTCAGAACGTTTGTTCTTTTTTTTGATGAAAAAAATAATATTTCCCATCATTATTAGCACTCATTATAAACGAGTGCTAATTTTCTCTTGACATTCATTTTTTTTGGTATTAGTATAGTATCTAAAGCTCGCTTTTTTTAACTTCTAGCGAGCCCTATGTCAACAAATCCGCGCCACTGCAGCGTGAATTTATCATCAAATCAAAAAGGAGATGCTATTATGGCAAAACAGGGAAGTTTATCAATTAACAGCGAAAATATTTTTCCTATTATTAAGAAATGGCTTTACTCCGACCACGATATTTTCATTCGTGAGCTGGTCAGCAATGGCTGTGATGCCATAACTAAATTAAAGAAATTATCCGTCATCGGCGAATTTGAAGAACCGGAAGACAATAAATACAAAGTAGACGTTCTTGTCAGTCCGGAGGATAAGACCATCAAGTTCATTGATAACGGTATCGGTATGACCGAGGATGAGGTGGACGAGTATATCAACCAGATCGCCTTTTCCGGTGCTGAAGCCTTTCTCGCCCAGTACAAGGACAAAACCAACGAAGAACAGATCATCGGTCACTTCGGTTTAGGTTTCTATTCTGCTTTTATGGTTGCCGACAAAGTTACCATCGACACTCTTTCCTATAAAAAAGGGGCCAAACCGATACACTGGGAATGTGACGGCGGAACAGAATTTTCCATGGAAGACGGAGAACGAACCGAGCGCGGTACCGAGATTACCCTCTATCTCAACGAAGACAGCTATGAATTTTCCAACGAATACCGGGTTCGTGAAGTTCTTGAGAAATACTGTTCCTTCATGCCGGTGGAAATCTATTTCATCAATGAAGACGCGAAGGAGCCGGAAAAAGAAAAGGCTCCGGATGTGGTAGACGTTGACGCCAAAGAAGAACCTTCCGACGCAAAGGAGGACGCATCTGCAGCCGATGACGAAAGCGCAGAAGCAAACAGTGAAGCGTCCTCCGAGAGTACCGATGATGAGGACGGGGACCATGAAGTCACCCTGGATGATGAGGAAGAGGAAGAGGACAATGGGCCGAAACCAATCAATACCATCCATCCTCTCTGGACCAAACATCCGAATGAATGTACTGAAGAAGAATACAAAGAGTTCTACCGGGATACCTTCCACGATTACAGAGAGCCTTTGTTCTGGATTCATCTGAACATGGATTATCCGTTCAACTTAAAAGGTATTCTCTACTTCCCGAAAATCAATTCTCAGTACGAGAACATTGAAGGAACTATCAAGCTGTACAACAATCAGGTATTCATTGCCGACAATATCAAGGAAGTCATTCCGGAATACCTGCTCCTGTTAAAGGGTTGCATCGACTGTCCGGATCTGCCGCTGAACGTATCCAGAAGTGCTCTGCAGAATGATGGATTTGTCAAGAAAATTTCTGATTATATCACAAAGAAGGTTGCCGAGAAACTGTCCGGCATGTGCAAGACAGACCGGGAAGCCTATGAAAAATACTGGGATGACATCAGCCCGTTCATCAAATATGGCTGCATCCGCGACGTCAAATTTAACGAGAAGATGCGGGATTACATCATCTTCAAGAATATGGAAGGCAAATATATCACTCTTCCGGAATACCTGGATGCAGGCAAAGAATCTTACGAGAACAATGTCTTCTATATTACCAATGACGTTGCTCAGTCTCAGTACATTAACATGTTTAAAGAAAACAATATGGACGCCGTCTATCTGACCCATCCGATTGACAATACCTTCATCACTCATCTGGAGCAGGCCAACCCGGATGTACGTTTCCTGCGTATCGACTCCGATCTGACCGACAACTTCAAAGAAGAAGTCTCCGAGGATGAAATGAAAGAGACCACCGAGAAACTGGCTGAATTATTCAAGAAGGCCACCGGCCAGGAGAACCTTATCGTCAAGGTGGAAAAACTGAAAAATCCGGACATTTCTTCCATGATCACCGTTTCCGAGCAGACAAGACGTATGGCAGAGATGATGGAAATGTACGGTATGAGCAGAAGTGAAACCGGCCTGGGCGCTCAGGGCGAGACACTGATATTAAATGCCAACAACAATCTGGTTCAGTTCGTTTTAAATAATGAAGAAAATGAAAACACGGATTTAATCTGCCAGCAAATTTATGACCTGGCACAACTGGCAAATCATCCGCTGGCGCCGGAAGAAATGACCAAATTTGTGACTCGTTCCAACAAGATTCTTGGAATCCTCACAAAATAATCAGAACACAAAAATAATTAAGTCATAAAATATTTGACACAAAGGTATTAAGCCATAACAAAACCGCTGCTTCACAAATATATCAATCTGTGAAGCAGCGGTTCTTTTTTATTGATTATATAATAAATATATGAAGGACTTTAATGATGGCGAATATCATACTCCCTTCTGTCAACACGATCATGGCAGTCACATTCCATGTCTCAACGATCCGCAACATGTAATCATCTTAGTTAAAGAAGTTCTCATATGGATTGGTGTAATAGTCTCCACTGCTATCTCCACCGTCATTGTAATAATACTCATACGAATCCGCTCCATACTGCTGGGATTCCTCTTCTGTGGTTGCAGATTCTTCTGTGGCTTCCTCGCTGCTCTGATAATCACTTTCTTTGCCAAGGGTTACTGTCACGGTCTGTTCTTCGTAAGTTCCATTCTGGTTCGCCCGCTGCAGAGTAATCTCCACTTCTGTTCCTGCCTGCTGCGCAGAAATTTTTTCTTTCAGACCATCCATGGTAGAAACGGTGTTCCCTTCAAAACCGGTAATGATATCGCCGGCTGCAATGCCTGCTTCCTCTGCCGGGGAACCTTCCACCACCTGAGATACATAAACGCCACTTGGCATACCCAGTGCATCGGAATATGTGGAGTCGATGGTTCTTCCCACAATACCCAGATAAGCGGTTTCACCTTCCGGAATACTTCCGGAATTCATCAAAGTTTCCAAAGTTCCCTGTGCTGTGGAGATTGGAATAGCGTAACCCATACCTTCCACGGAAGTATCTTCCAACTTTGCATTATTAATGCCAACAACTTCACCGCTCAAATTAACCAGAACACCTCCGCTGTTACCAGGATTGATGGCGGCATCGGTTTGAAGTAGTGTCATTGTTCCGTCAGTAAAGGAAACTTCTCTGTCCTTGGCACTGACAACACCTGTTGTTACAGACTGTCCATATCCCAACGCGTTACCGATAGCGATGACCGTCTCTCCTACTTTAAGATCATCGGAGCTCCCCAGCACCGCAATCTTAATGGTTGATAATGTATCATCGGAAAGATCGCTGGCATCGACAGAAATCACAGCCAGGTCTGAGTCAGAATCGGTTCCAACGATGGATGCATCAGCTGTGGTTCCATCAGAGAATCCAACCGTAAGAACAGTAGCATCTTCTATCACATGATTATTTGTGGCAATCATCAACGCATCGTCGGTCTTTGCCAGAATAAATCCAGAACCAGCTCCCTCGGATTCCTGTGTCCCGAAGAAATAATTGGAAACCTGCGTTTTACTGGTAATAGATACTACGGAAGGCATCACAGCCTCTACGACATTAGCTACTGTTTCTTCCGATGAATCGGCGCTTCCGGAAGATCCGCTGTCCGTCACGGTGGTGGTCTCCACTTTCTGTGTTGCCGACGGAATCAGACGATCTCTCGCAATGGAAACCCCGGCAAAGCCAACGCCGGCAACCACGCCGAACAGCAAGGCCGCTCCTGCGATCTTCGCGATCTTCTTCCCCATGACACCTCTCTTTTTATTTGGCTCATCCGGAATGCTGCTGTAATACTGTTGGCTTCCGTCATCGTAAGAACTTCCGCCGTACTGCGTATTCTGCGAACCATTGCCATACTGCTGGCCATTATCTCCAAAGGAACTGTTATTGTGTTCGCTTTGCTGTCCCTGATAACGGTATTGCGGATTCCTTTCATAATTATCATTATCCGAAGCATTGGATTCTTCTTTATATGGATCTCCGGCGTAATGATAAAGACCATTTTCCACCGGGCTATCGTCTTTTCCGGCCGTTTCACTGGCTGCCTCATAGGAAGTATTTCCGGTTCCTGCGGAAGATTCTGTTCCCAGCCCGCTGTCCGGATTATTTACTGAAGCATCTTCATTGAAGCCGCTTCCGAGATCCTCATTGGCAGGACCTTCATTGGTATTGTTAGTATTCAGACCGTCATTTGTATTGTTATAATCAAATTCGCTCATATCGCAAACTCCTTTCTTTCGATTTGATATGCATATTTTAGCAATGATATGTGAATAAATTGTGTCATTTTTATGGCAAAAGAATGGTCGTTCCCGTGCCTTTTCGCCGTATTCCCGGTTTTCAGTAAAAATTCACAAAATAAATATTGTGGAATAATTTATTCTATTGTATGATAGATTAAAAAAATTTCCCTATTTCCATACCAGTTTCCATTCTTTAGAAAACAGGTTTGCAATTTACTGTTAATTATCCCAGGGTAAATTACTGTTAATTTCTCGTAAAGTATTATATAATAAGGAAAGGAACCAGTCACTTTTTATTTTAAGCCGGCATACGTCCGGATCAGTAAGGGTAACATTATGATTAAAGAGAATCAAAAGTATTTTAACCGGCTTCATGTGGTCATTGACGCCGTAGTTATTTATTGTTCGTTCTGTTTCAGCTATTATATCCGTTTTAAAAATACATTTACAAAATATTTATTCGGATTATTTTTACCTCCGGTATCTTTTTACCGGGAACTATGGCGGTATCAGAGCATGCTTGTCGTTCTCGTTCTAGCGTATCTTATCATATATGCCAAATTTAATCTTTACAAGCCCAAGCGCTATCAGAATCAGGCGGCAGAATACAAGAATCTGATCAAGGCCAACACCTGCGGTATTCTATTCTTGTTCATTTACATTTTCTTTATGAAAATAGAACATGTGCCGAGAAGTCTGATTGCCACCTTTTATATCGTCAGTATGGTCGCCACTCTGCTGGAACGTTTTTTGATCAAGAGTTTCCTACAAAGAGCCCGCCGGAGCGGTCACAATCTGAAGCATATTATTATTATCGGTTTCAGCGCTGCGGCAGAGGCATATATCGACCGTATTAAATCAAATCCTCAGTGGGGATATATGATACACGGCATTTTTGACGACAATCTCAACGAGAACTTTCAATACAAAAATATTTTCTGTATCGGAAAAATCAAAGATTTAGAGAAATACCTGCAAAATACGGCCCTGGATGAAGTCGCCATCACATTAAGCCTGAAAGAATACTACAAATTGGAAGATATTGTTAATATATGTGAAAAATCCGGCGTTCATACGAAATTTGTTCCAGATTACTACAAATTCATCCCCACAAACCCGGTTACGGAAGACTTAATCGGTCTTCCCGTCATCAACATAAGAAATGTGCCTCTGACCAACACCATCAACAAATTTATTAAAAGAGCCATTGACATTGTCGGCTCCCTGGTATGTATCGTTATCTTTTCACCGGTCATGCTGGTGGTTGCCATTCTTGTGAAGAAAAGTTCGCCGGGTCCAATTATTTTCTGCCAGGAACGGGTGGGGCTTCACAACAAGTCTTTTAAAATGTACAAGTTCCGTTCCATGGGTGTGCAGTCTCCTTCCAAGGAGAAAACGGCCTGGACCACTCATAACGATCCCCGGGTCACCCCGGTGGGACGGATCATCCGCAAAACCAGCATCGATGAACTGCCACAGCTTTTCAATGTCATCAAAGGCGACATGAGCCTCATTGGTCCGAGACCGGAACGGCCGCTTTTTGTGGAGAAGTTTAAAGAAGAGATTCCAAGATACATGATCAAACACCAGGTTCGTCCTGGTATGACCGGCTGGGCGCAGGTCTGCGGCTTCCGCGGCGACACGTCCATCGAGGGCCGGATCGAACATGACATCTTCTACATTGAAAACTGGACATTATCCTTTGATATTAAGATTCTTTTTCTCACCGTATTTAAAGGATTTGTAAACAAAAACGCATATTAATCTATCGGCACGTGCCCATTCTGTTTTATGGCTGAAAGGGAACGTGCCAATATATTAGTGAGACATAATTTTAGAAAAGAGAGGTGCATTATGCCATCATCCTCATCCAATAAACACAGCAAAAAACATTCCTCCAGTTCATTAAGTTACCGGCCGGCGCAAACGGCGCAAAACGCTTCGTACCGGTCGATTGACGATGGACACAGACAGAAATCACACAGAAAGTCCCCGGAAGAATCTTCCGGCCGCCCACCGAAACAAAAGAAGAAACGCGGATGTCTCGGCAGAATCCTTCTGCCTCTCATCCTCCTAATCCTGATAATCCTGGCTGTGTTCTTACTCTCTCTCCGCTCCGCTTTCGGGCGCATTGAGAAATATGATCTGGACATGTCCAGTATCGTCGTCAATGACAAAGACAGCAATATGGCAGATTACCAGACCATCGCCCTGTTTGGTGTGGACAATCAGGATAATGAGATTAAGGACGCTGGTTCCCGGACAGACACTATTATCATTGCCAGCATCAACAAGTCCACCAAAGATATTAAATTGATGTCCATTTACCGGGATACTTATGTGAGCATTGATGGTGATTATGACAAAATTAACGCCGCCTACGCTTATGGAGGCCCGGAACAGGCAATCAACACCATCAACCGAAATCTTGACCTGAACATTACTGATTTTGCCACCGTGAATTTCAAGGCACTAGCGGACGCCGTTGATATTGTGGGCGGCATTGAACTGACCATCAAAAGTGAAACAGAGCTGGAAAATCTTAACGATTATATCGAAAATATGAATAAGATCAACGGCGGAGATTCTCCTAAGTTTGATGAAATCGGCACCTACACTTTTGACGGCAATCAGGCCGTCGCCTACTCCCGCATTCGCTATATGGAAGGCGGCGACCATGAAAGAGCCAATCATCAGCGTCTTGTGCTGGAAGGTATCGTCAAAAAAATCAAACAGCAGCCATGGAAACTGAAGGCACTGGCGGACAAAGTGATTCCGCAGTGCAAAACCAGCCTTTCCACGGGAGATATGACCTCCCTTGCCATGGGACTTCTCTGTTACAACATTGTTGATTCCCAGGCATATCCTTTTGATTCCGTCGACGTTCGCTACGACGGCATTTACTACGGCTTTCCTCTGACCGTTTACTCCAATACGGTTAAAGCCCATGAATATCTCTACGGTACCACTGATTACGAACCCACAGAAGAACTGAGGCGCATCAGTGATAAAGTGGAAGCCGTCACTGACGATCTAGGATATTGAAACTGACAATTTTGCAGATTGGAAACAAAAAAAGCTTTTTTATTCTTCAAAATAGTTGAATTTAGGTGTACTCTGAATCTGGCAGGAAGCCCGCAAAGGGCGACGGTTCCGGTGAAGGAGTACATTAATCAACAATGTATCGCCTTCTTCCACCATTTCCTGGATATCCTCCTCCGTGATCTCCACGAAATCTTCCGTAATCATCTCCGCATATTGCAGTTCCATATAGACATCGCACATATTTCCCAGCAGCGCATGAAATTCACTTTCTTCTCCGCTCATCTCCGTCTCACTTTCTGCCTGTGCATATCCGTAAGACATAATAATCGGGATTCCCAGCTCGCCTGCCAGCCTGCGGATTCCTTCCATCAACGGCTTGATATCTTCCGAATCTTCCACCGAGAGAATGTTCTCAATATTATCAATGAATACCACCGGTTTGTGAACACCGTCCCTGACAATGGAACGTATCAGTTCCGCAAGAACATCTCCGGCAGAAGCTTCCTCCATGGACTCTGTGTATTCTGATACCACTTCCTGATCCAGAATATACAGATGCTCGCTGATTCTTCCCCTGTACCAGTTAAGTTCATCTTTCAGGGATTCCAGATCAGCTCCGTTCTCTCCGGTCATAATGGACATGACGGAAACCGCCTTATCAAGATCCCCCTGATGAATCTCGTAACTCAGCCTGGAAATAGTGTCCACCATCAAATCATATCTGGACAGCTCCGTGGAAATGTACAGGACATCCACACCGCTCTCCGCCGCCCGGTCTGCCATCTGCTGCATGAAACTGTTTTTTAAATACTGCGGTTTAGAATCAATAAAATAGGTTCCCTTATGCAAACCATACCGCAGCATGGCATCCAGTTTTTTAAATCCGGTGCTGAGCTTTCTGTTTTCCTGCGTATTCGCAATGTAACGTTCAAACTGATCCATGAAACTGGCAGAATTTTTCAAAACAAACGGATGCCGGAGTGAAACCTGATACTCTTTCTCCTCCACCGGTTTTTCCTGCGCCGTCCATGTACTCTGCTGTTCTGGCTGCGTCTTCGCAGCGCCGGCCTTCTTTTCTCTCCTCTTCACAACTTTTTTTCTGGAAACTGCGGCTGCTTTCTTCATGGATGGTCTTCCTCTGTCCGCTCCCGGAACCGGTACGATATCCTCCACTTCCACTTCAGAAATGATGTCCTCTTCTTCCGGCATACTTCCCGGAGCATCCTCCTCTGTCCGCACTTTCTCATCTTCCTGCTCTGCTTTTTGCTCTGTTTTCCGCTCTGTTTCAGTTCCATCATTCAGACTGCATTCTTCTGCTTTGCCTGTGCTTTCCGCTTCTTCACTGAGCTCTGCTTTCTCGTCAGTTTCCGCTTTTCCATTGAGTTCTGCTTCGTCTACATCCGTTTCATTTTCTTCAAAAAAATCTTCGTCCATGGCCAACTCCAACTCTTTTTCCAGCAGATCTTCGTCTAACTCATTTAAGTCCAGGCTGTCGTCATCTCCGTCCAGGGCAGACACAGATGCCTTTTTCTTCTTACCTATCTCCTGTTCCCGCAGCCAGGCGTCAAGCTCCGCTTCCGAACCTGCCAGTTCCAAAAGCAGCATCCGTTTCGCTCTCTCATAGACATCTCCTTCCAGACCCAGACTATTGAGATTATCAATCGCCTCGTCAATCTCTGCCTGCGTATGTTCCCCGAGAACCAGCTCATCCGGCTCCACATATTCAATCTCACGCTCTTCTGCTTCGGACTGTTTTTCATTCTCAGACTGTCCTTCGCCTTCCTGCTGTTCTCCACTGTCCATTTGTGTCATGATCTCCGCCTGCTCCGCAGTTTCTGTACTGTTCTGCGCCGATGCTGCGGCCGCCTCCTGACCGCCGCTTTGTGCGGCTTCGGATGCCATCTCTGCTCTGGCCTTGGATTCTCTGGCTTTTTCCTGCGCTTCTTTGGCCAGTTCCACGGCAGATACCCCTTCTTTGATCTCTTTCGGGTCCGGCTTTGCAGCTTTCTGTGCGGCTTTGGCCAGCTCCACGGCGGACAGAACTCTCGGCGTCTCCGTTTCCTGTTCCCCGGCCAGATCACCGGTTTGGGGTTCTGCGGTGTCGGCGTCAGCCGCAGCTTCTCCGACGGAAGAGACATCTTCTCCTCTGGCAGATGCGGCCGCCTGCTCCAGCAGATCTCCCACATCTTCCTGCCGCACAGGAGCTCCGCTGCCGCTCATCATCGTCCTGATATTATTCATGATGAGGTCATTGAGACTTTCCATATCTTCATTCTCATTTTCTGACAGTATCATGTCTGAATTTTCCTTGATCACTTCCTGGCTCAATTGCCGGAGCATCTCTTCCGTGAGCGCCGGCGGCGCTGCCGCAGAAGACTCGTCTAAAGGAACAATTCCTTCTGCCGCCGACGCATCGGTCGTGGAAGAGTCTTCGGCATCTTCTTCCATCACTGGAACCGCCGCCTCTGGCGAAATTTTGTTGGACTTTAATTCCTCCGGTATAAATTCTTCCGGCACCTGATCATCCACATCTTCCGGGTTCACACCATCCGCCAGTTGCTTTTCAATGTGGATGTGCCGCTCAATTTCATATTTTTCTTCCGGTGACAAATCTTCATAGTCTTCAAAGGAGACCAGCTCATCGCTGTTCTTTTCCATATACCGGAGAATCTCCTGCTGATGGAGAGCAAACTTCATTGGATCCTGTCCCCTTTTTTTTGCCTCTTCCATCAGACGCTCCGCCTGCTTTTCTATCTCCAGTTTCTCTCGGTCTTCTTCCTGAGAACGGCGGATTGCTTCCGCTGCCAGTTGGGACGCAGATTTGGTTGCTGGCTCGTCATCCAGCACCTGCGGAATATACGGTTCTTTCTCATGGGCCTGCTCGTCCCTGTCAATGGCGTCCTGTGCCAATTCCCAGGCAGACCGCGGTCTGTTCTCCTCCCTGTCAGCATTGGTAATATTGCGAATCTGCTCATCCATCGCTCTCTGTTCTTCTTTTAGCCGCTGTTCTTCTTCCCGTTCCTCTTCCAGCATCTCTGTGACGGACTTCTCTCTTCCGTACTGAATCTGGGACGGGTCAAAAGGATACTCGACCTGCGGATTCTGCATTCCCATCATTTCCATAAGATTCTTATAAATTAAATCATTCAGATCTGCCGTCTGTCGCGCATCAAAGGATTCCTCATATTCGGAATCCCCGGCTGCCACCATGCCGTTCTCCGAAGAATCGTTGTTTTCCTCTGTACCTGCGGCTATTTCCGCTGCATCTTCTGTCTCTTTATTGACTTCAGCCCGGTCTTCTCCCGCATTTTCACTATTGCCAGCAGAAGAATTTCCGGCATTCGCCATATTTTGCGCTGAAGCTCTATTTCTGCCGCCCATTCTTCCTCTCATCAAACTCTCTTCTATCATACTAGCCGCAGAAGCAGCCCTCTCGGTGTCATCCATCTCTTCAAAGGTCTTTGGCGGAAAGATATCCGGCGCCAGCGTCTCCACAAGCTTCTGTATGGAGTCCACCATCTCTGCCACTTCCTCTGATTCATCGGGACGGCCTAAAATATTCATTGCCATATCCACAATATCATTCATGTCAAAAGATTCTTCCTCCGTTCCCTCCGTGGCGGAATGCTGTGCTCTGACTACATCTAATAGTGCTTTTATAATATCTTCCATATCTGTAAATCCTCCGTCAATCAGTCATTACGTTTCCTGTGTATTGTAACACTTTTATACCATTATTACAAATGTCGATTCTATTCTTATGGTCATAATGATGAAGTTTCACAATATTTGTAACTCCCCTATCCTGCGCCTGCCCTTTTAAAATCATTGCTTTTTCTCTTTTTTTCTGCCATAATAAAAGGCGGAATACCGCATGAAATATGACGGTACATATAGCCGGAATCCCGGCCTGCATAGCTTAACATTCCAGGGCGGTCAGAACATCCCCCCGCCCGCATAGTTTATCATTTGGAGGAAATATATCGTGAAAACGCACATTGATTTACACATTCATTCCACCGCCTCAGACGGCACTTTCACCCCGACGGAGATTGTCAGCTCCGCCATGGCGGCGGCAGGAAACAAAAAAGAGCCTGTGGTCATCGCCCTGACCGATCATGACACCGTTGCCGGGGTTCCTGAATTCATGAAGGAAGCCAAAAAATATAAGGATCGTCTAACGGCCATTCCCGGCGTAGAGATTTCCACCGATTATCATGGCGTGGAAATTCATATTCTGGGATATAATATCGACATCAACAACGCAGACCTGCTGGAACGCTTGAAAGTTTGCCGCGAGAGTCGTGACGGAAGAAATGAAAAGATTATTCAGAAATTACAGGAACAGGGAATCCAGATTACCATGGAAGATATCCATCCGGGGAATCCCAACGAGACCATCGCCAGACCCCATATCGCCAAGCAGCTCCTCAAGAAGAAGTACGTTTCTTCTGTCAAGGAAGCCTTTGACAAATATCTTGCTGAGGGGCGGAGCTGCTATGTGGAGAGAATCATGCCTACACCGCAGGAAGCCATCTCTCTCATCAAAAACAGCGGCGGCATCGCCGTGCTGGCTCATCTGATGTATTACAAGAAGCTGGATGCAGGACAGAAGGCTGAGCTGACCGCCGAACTCAAAGAAGCCGGGCTCACCGGCATTGAGACATATTACAACACCTACACCCCTGTGGAAGAGGAGTACGTCAAGAGTCTTGCCAAGCAGCACGCACTTCTCCTCACTGGCGGAACGGATTTCCACGGACAGAACAAGCCTCACATTTCCCTTTTTAAGGGCCAGGGTGAGATGGACGTTCCGGAAGATATTTTACCGGAATTGATGGAGGCCATCGGAACCGTCAAACAGCCGACGGCAGCTAAATCTGTCAAAGAATAGCTTATGAGGACATTGATCCATAAACTAAAAAAGAGTCCTATCGATACAGAATGCATATTTCTCTGTGTCGGGGGACTCTTTTTATATAAATGAAATGGCAGGCGCTATCCGATGATTCTTCCGCCGCCGACCACAGCGTCTCCCCGGTAAAGGACCACCGACTGGCCTTTTGTGATGGCTCTCTGGGGTTCGAGGAAGTCTACTTCCACCTTGCCGTCTTCTAAAAGACGGACGGCGGCTTCTTTCTCCACCTGATGATAGCGGATTCTCGCCTTGATGATCTCATCCGGCCCCACAGGTTCAATCCAGTTAAAATAATCCGCCGTCAGGTGGCTGTGGAACAAATCTTCGTTGCTTCCGAGAACCACCTCATTCTTCCTCGGGCGAATCTCCACCACATACAGAGAATGCGGCGCGGAGACGCCAAGTCCCCGGCGCTGACCGATAGTATAGCAATAATATCCTTTATGCGTTCCCAATATATTTCCTTCCTGATCCACAAAATTACCCGGTGTGCTCTTTTGTCCGGTGGTCTCCTCGATAAATCTCCGGTAATCTCCGTCAGGTATAAAGCAGATATCCTGGCTATCCTTCTTACCGGCATTAAAAAATCCCTGCTCCTCGGCAATCCGGCGAATCTCATCCTTCGTGTAATCGCCCAACGGGAAACAGGTGTGCGCCAGCTGCTCCTGGGTCATGGAGTACAGCACATAACTCTGGTCTTTGGCGGCGTCTTTTCCTTTCAGCAGGTGGTAGCCCTGTTCATCCTTCGTAATCCGGGCGTAGTGGCCGGTGACCACCACATCGCACTGAAGCTCTCTGGCTTTCTGATGAAGCTGGGTAAACTTCAGGTGTCGGTTACATTCGATACATGGGTTCGGCGTCATGCCGCAGCGATAGCTGTCGATGAACTGATCGATGACTTTCTCTTTAAAATCCGCCTTAAAATTAAACACATAATAAGGGATGCCCAGCTTGACCGCCACGCTGCGGGCATCCTCTATATCATTTGAGGAACAGCAGGTCTTCTCCTGGTCCATTCCGATATCTTCATTATCGTAGAGCTTCATCGTCACGCCGATGCAGTCATAACCTGCCTCTTTCATCAAAAAAGCCGCCACGGAAGAATCCACACCGCCGCTCATGGCAATCAAAGCTTTCTTTTTCATGGTTAAATCTCCTTCTTGTCATCCTGGCACACTGCCGGAGACATATTTTGTTTCATGTAGTCTTCTCCACATTCTCCCGCCCGCGGCGTCAATGGCAATGGCCTAGGCCACCGTTCCGGTACGGGAAGACAGAATCCCTAGGGCGCGATATTCCTCAGGAATCTCCAAAACCGTCCGTATCAATTCATTGACATTGCCAATCACCAGCCCGATGGTATGGGCTGTCACTGGTCCCACAAACTACACCGCAGGCACCAGATGCGCTCTGCGTCGGTTTTATTATACTCTACGACAGCGGCGGCGTCAATTCCTATTCTCTATCTAGGAAATCAGTTTCTGCTCCGCCAGTCCGCCCAGAATAATCAGAATGACCGGAGAAAAAATACATCCAGGGTGCCGTTTTCGACAATGTCACTTCTGATATTTCTGCCATTTTGCGACAGTGACACGGATTCCGTAGACTCTTCTCCCTCTGTCTCCTTCAGAAGGTAATCTGTGGTCACGTTAAAAATCTCACTGAGCTTATTTATAAAACAGTACTCTTCGTCTGGTATCTGGACCCATTGTAGCAAAAAAACCGGTTGACAACTACCAAGTCCCCTTGGAAATGTGTCAACCGGCGATTGCATCGCGGCAATTTCCCCGCTCTGCGGGTTTTGCGCGGTATCACTGTCGGCTGTATGCCGGCCGCCTACTGTTATCTGGATCTAGAACTCCCGCACTGTAAAAACAGCCACCGACCTTGGCCGCATAATGAAGCGGCTGTCTATTCTGGTGTCCTCTCCCTCCCGGTAGCAATACCGGCCGATGCCGTCACCGTAGGTATTGACGGAGAGATACCAGGAACCCGTCGTCAGCGCCGGCAGCGTAATCTCCACATCTTCCCAGAAAATGTTCAGCACCATGTAGACAATGTCGTCTTTCCCCTTTTTCTTGTCATATCCCGCAAAGCTCACAGCGATGGTTTTGGCATCTCCCGGCAGATTGATTTTATTCCCGTCCACATCGTGAGCGCACATGGAATCCATGCCGCACACAGCGTCCGAAAGATTGCGGCTAATGACCGTGTGTTCTTTACGAAAAGCAATCATATATTTAAAAAATTCAAAAAGATCCCTGTTCTTCTCCAGCATCGTCCAGTCCAGCCAGGAAATCTGATTATCCTGACAGTATCCATTGTTGTTGCCGTACTGGGTATTGCCGAACTCATCTCCGGCAAGGAACATCGGCGTTCCCCGGCTGCACATGAGCACGGCACAGGCATTGCGAATCATCCGGTAACGCAGCTTCAACACTTCCTGGTTATCGGTCTCTCCCTCCACACCGCAATTCCAGCTTCTGTTATCATCGCTGCCATCGGTGTTGTTCCAGCCGTTGATCTCATTGTGCTTTGTGCTATAAGAATACAGATCATACAAAGTAAACCCGTCATGACAAGTGAGAAAATTCACACAGGAATTATACCCGGCATAGTTTCCTTTATAGTCTGAGAAAAATCCTCCGTACATATCACCGGAGCCGACGATTCTCCACAGGGCGTCATTGGCCAGCCAAGCGTCTCCCTTTAAGTAACTACGCATGGTATCTCTGTATTTTCCGTTCCATTCCGCCCAGCGCTGATGGGCCGGAAAACTTCCCACCTGATACATGCCGCCGGCGTCCCAGGCTTCCGCGATGAGTTTTACATTGCTAAGCACCGGGTCAAAGGCCAGACTGCTCAAAAGGGGAGGCATGTTCATCGGTGTCCCGTCTTCATTTCTTCCAAGAATACTGGCAAGGTCAAACCGGAAACCGTCAATACGGTAGTTGACCGTCCAGTAACGAAGACATTCCAGAATCATCTGCCTGACAATCGGATGATTGCAGTTCAGCGTATTGCCGCAGCCGCTGAAATTATAATAATTACCGTCCGGCGTCAGCATATAATACACTTTGTTATCAAATCCTTTGAAACAGAACACCGGACCTTTTTCATTGCCTTCCGCCGTATGGTTAAATACTACATCAAGAATGACTTCAATGCCATTCACATGGAGTTCTTTGATTAACTCCTTCAGTTCCCAACCCTCATGATTCAGATTATCGGACGAAGCATAACTGGTATTGGGTGCAAAAAAACTGACAGAATTATATCCCCAGTAATCAAGCAACTTCTTTCCGTCCACTTCCCGGGCATTGGCCAGCTCATCAAACTCAAAGACCGGCATCAGTTCCACCGCATTGACTCCCAGCTCCTTTAAATAAGGAATCTTCTCCCGCAGTCCCGCAAAAGTTCCCGGATGCTTTACATCGGAGGAATTATGCTGGGTAAAGCCCCGCACATGAAGCTCATAAATAATCAGATCACACAGTTCCCGTTTCGACTGCGGCATATCACCCCAGTCAAAAATATCTCTGACTACCCGGGCATGATAGGCGCCCACTTTGCCCTTTCCCCATCGTCTCTGGCCGGCCACCGCCCGGGCGTAAGGATCCAACAGAATATTCTTTTTATCAAAAATCAGACCGTTTTCCGGGTCATATGGGCCGTCCACCCGGTAAGCATACTCAAATTCTTCAATATCCAGATTAAAAACAATCATAGAATATACATCGCCAATCTTATATTCCTCTGGAAATGGCAGCACGGCAAAAGGTTCTTCCTCTCCCTTTCGGAACAGCAGCAGTTCGCAGGCAGTTCCTCTGTTGGTATGTACTGTAAAATTCACCCCATTTTGCAGAGGCATGGCTCCATTAGTATCAAACAGACCCGGACGTACCGGAAATCCCGCAATCTCATCAATTGGTTTTACTGCTTCCTGAGATGTTTCGATATAAGTATAGTTATGTCCTTTCACAATTTCCTCCTCTTCGTCACTTTTCCTCTGCATTTCTCCTATGTTTACATTCTGTACCCTGTTTATCTGTTGCATAAAACCCTGCATATTTTCCGCCGGCAGCTTCCCGCAGGCCGCAGTCTTCTGGTTTTAAACATTCTTATATTTCCTCCGATTTTTCTCTCTCGGAAGGATCATAGAGCTTCACCGATACCTCTGAGGCCCTGGTAATCTGCTTTCTCGCCTCGTTGGCGGCATCGATGGCAAAGGAGGTGCTGGAACATCCCTGTTCAATGATATAAACGCCCGTGCGCAGACGGATTCTTTCGCCAGGAAATTTCTTAGACTGTATTTTTTCAAATTCTTTATTCATCTGATCAATATTTTCCAGAAAGTCGCTTCCCTTCTCATAAGGAAGCAGCAGTAAAAACTGATCAGAAACCACCCGGGTCAAATAAACTTCCTCTTCATTTTCCAGTTTTTCAATGAAATAATTACTGAACTCTTTTAGAAGCTGATCTCCCACACTGTAACCAAACTTCTGATTAAAATATTTGAATCCTATAAAATCACTGTAAAGCATCAGATAGTCGCTGGCGTAATCGCCCACGATCAAGTGTTCCGCCTCTATGCGAAAGCGGGAAAAGGACATCAGTCCCGTCAAAGTGTCATACTCTGTCCAGTACATTTCCCGGTACCTGTTCCGGTTTCCTTCCTGATTCCTCGCCAGATGTGCCGAGATGATCTTCGTGACCTCACCCAACTCCTTCCGGTTTTGTTTGGACCAATAACGTTTTTCCCGGCAGACCACATAGGAAATGGCGCCGGTATATTTTCCTTCCAGATACATGGCAGCATACAAAACCGTCTTCGCCTTCCCCTGCATCAGAAGAGCCGCGCCATCCGGCGAATACATTCCCATATTGTCATACTGCAGTACTGTGGTCTGATATTCGTCATAACTCTGAAACAGAGTTAAAAAATCTTCCTTGGTGAAGCTTCCCGATTCGCTGAGCACCTCCGGAGCGAACTCTGATACCCACTGATACTGCTTTCCTACTTTTTTTGCCTGAATATCCGTGCGGATGACCGTAATACGATCCAGCTGGAAGCGATAGCCGATTACCTCCATCAGCAGCTTCATGGCCGCCGAAAAACTACTGGTTTTCTCAAAAATTTCAAAAGCGGTGGAAATAACATCATTATGAAGATATCGGATATCAATCTTATGCTGGGAGGAGTTGTCCTGCTCCATCAGTTCAAATCTCTGAAGATTATCGCAGAACACATAGCGGTTCCGCCCATTTTCTTTGGCGCGGTATAACGCCCAGTCGGCATTTTCAAATAACTGGTCATAAGTATAGCTCGACGTATTCTCTTTCAGAAAACAGATGCCCACACTGCAAGTAATGGCATAATCTTTGCCCTGAAAGCGAAGATCCCGCACTGTTTTGACCAACTGCATTCCCTTCTTTACCAGAGCCGCATAACTGATATCTTTCAGAAAGATAACAAACTCATCTCCTCCGGCTCGCATGATCACATCCTTTTCATCAAACATCTGAATCAGCAAATGTGCCAGCTCCACCAGCACCTGGTCCCCAAACAAATGTCCGTATATATCATTGGCGTGTTTAAAATAATCCACATCAAGAACCATCATACCGCAGGTGGCATAGGGGTCTTTCTCTTTCAAATATTCGTTGATCAATTCCTTTCCAAAAAAATTATTATAGAGGGAAGTCAGCGAATCTTTCATTGCTCTGGCCTCCAACAGTTCCTCCCGATCTTTCTCCCTGGTAATATCTTTGATAAGAATAGGGATACAGACGGACGCATCTGTTCCTTCCATCGGCAGAACCTGAAACAAAAACCTTGTCATCTTTTCATCCAGAAATATACGAACCTCTGTTTCTTCCCTGATCTTTCCCTGATAAAAACCTCTGATGAGCCATCGGTCTTCCGGGTGAACAGAAGAATTGCTCTGTAAATATTCCATATAATGTGGAAACTCTTTCTCCACTGTCAGTGTGTCATCATAAAATATAAGCCGGTCTTCTTTAACCATATATTCACAGAACTTCATTCCGCAGTTTTTCAAAATTGCGCTCAAGACTTCTGTCTTTCGTTCATATTTATTCTTTTGCATATATCTCACTTCCGATGCCTGGTACCAATTTGATGCATTAAATTTCTCATTATTTACATTTTATTAAAACATATCTATTCTATCATATATATTTTCTGGTTTCCATGAAAACGCAAGTATATTTCTGCCGTTCCCGATGTATTTTGTATTATTATATATTATGTCATTTTTTGACCTTAGATATCAAGCCCTAATTTTTCATTTTGACCCGGAATATTTTTTCATCAGCTAACAACCGGTCAATACATTCTTTCCTTGAAAAAAAGCAAGGAGCCGCAAACAAAAATGTCTCCCTGCAAATGGCCGGAAACCACAAGCAAAAACGGTCTCCGAATATGGAATAAAAATGGATTCTCGTAAATGAATAAATATTTATGAGAGAATATTACCAGAATTTCACTGTTTCTCTTACTGAAATCCATTAAAAAGAAATGGCCATATTCCGCTCTCTCCAGTGGAATATGGCCATTTCTTTTTTGATTTTATTTATTTGTTTTGTCTCTTTTATCTTCCTGCGGCTTCACAAAGATTTCGCTCTTTTTTACGCTATCCGGTTCCGTGTAGCCTTTCTCCATAAACAAACATTTCTTCGGACAGACAGTCACGCAACTTCCGCACTGAACACAGTCAAACCGGTCGATGGTCCAGGTTCCAATCTTCCGGTCCACCGCGATGGCGCCGGAAGGACAGGAACGCATACAAAGGCCGCAGGAAATGCAGTCTTTAATCTCAATGCGTACATGCCCCCGCATCCGCTCCGGGTATTCCGCCGGCACAAAGGGGTACTGGGTGGTGGCCGGTTTCCGAAACAAATTCTTCAGCATTCTTCCCGCCAAGGTAAACGCTCTTGGTTTCTCCATAAGACTTCTCCTTTCACAAACTGCCTTCTATCTCTCCGTGCAGCTTATGCACGGGTCAATGGTCA
>CAYULX010000021.1:14919-31739 GCA_964445535.1 uncultured Eubacterium sp. | reverse complement strand
AAAATGAATAAGCCCACCCCTGTATATCTGGGGTACAGGCTTATTATACGAGGAGGAAGAAAATGGCTATTCGCAGAATTCGCTATATTGGCGATGATATTTTAAAAAAGAAATGTAAACCGGTGACAAAGATGACGCCGGGTATAAAAGAACTCATTGGGGATCTGTTTGACACCATGTATGAGGCGAAAGGCGTGGGGCTGGCAGCACCACAGGTTGGAATCCTTCGCCGGATCTGCGTCATTGATGTGATGGATGACGATCCGATTGTGCTCATTAATCCGGAGGTGCTGGAGACTTCCGGTGAGCAGACGGATGACGAAGGATGTTTAAGCGTACCTGGCAAGGTGGCGGAAGTGACCAGACCCAATTATGTGAAAGTATCTTCACTGGATATGGATATGAATCCGGCGATCTACGAGGGAGAAGGTCTCCGGGCCAGAGCGATACTCCATGAGATGGATCACCTGGATGGGATTCTTTACGGGGAACGGGCCAACGAGCCTTACAGAGATTTGGAAGAAGAGGAAGAATGGGAAGAAGAATGAAAGTAATATTTATGGGAACACCGGAGTTTTCTGTGCCAACGCTGGAAGCGCTCATTGAGAATCATGAAGTGATTGGCGTTGTGACGCAGCCGGATAAGCGCAAAGGACGGGGAAAGGCCATGGCATTTTCTCCGGTAAAAGAGACGGCTCTTGCTCATAACATTCCTGTATATCAGCCGATGAAGGTACGGGAGGAGACGTTTGTCGGGACTCTGCGGGAGCTGGCGCCGGATGTGATTGTTGTGGTGGCCTTTGGACAGATTCTGCCGGAAAGTATTTTGAATCTGCCAAAGTACGGTTGTATTAATGTTCACGCCTCTCTGCTGCCAAAATATCGGGGAGCGGCGCCGATACAGTGGGTGATCATCAACGGGGAGACAGAGACGGGCATTACGACCATGTATATGGCAAAGGGACTCGATACCGGTGATATGATTGAAAAAGTGGTGGTTCCTGTGGCTCCCAAGGAGACAGGGGCGACCCTCCATGATAAACTGTCGGCGGCAGGCGGGCCGTTGATTCTTTCAACTCTTGCCAAACTGGAAGACGGAACCGCTGTGCGGATTCCGCAGAAGGACGAAGAGAGCAGTTATGCGGGGATGCTCACCAAAGAACTGGGCGAGATTGACTGGACGAAGAGCGCCGAAGCCATCGAGCGGCTGATTCGGGGATTGAACTCCTGGCCAAGCGCTTATACGCACATGGACGGCAAAACATTAAAAATCTGGGATGCCGATGTGGCGATAGATCGGAAGGAGAAGTCGGGCGGCGGGCATAATGATGCCGGACAGACAGCTCAGCAGGTGGGGGCGGATGAAAATACGGCGGCGCCGGGTACTGTCACTGCCGTGAAGAAAGATTGTTTCTATGTTCAGACCGGCGATGGACAGTTAAAAGTCAATGAAGTACAGCTTCAGGGAAAAAAGCGTATGCCGGTGCAGGCATTTCTGTTGGGCTATCCGGTGAAAAAAGGAATGGTTTATGGCAGACAGGATTAACATGAGGGAGGAAGCGCTGAATGTCCTCATGAATATGGAAAAAACCGGACGGCTTTCCCATCTGGTCGTGGGGGAAGCGCTCATGCGGCTGCAATTTGCGCCGAAAAATGACCGAGCGTTTTTTACGATGTTATGTGAGGGCGTAACGGAGCAAAAGATTTATCTTGATTATGTTCTGGACGCTTTCTCCAAAACAAAAATGAAAAAATGTAAGCCGCTGATCCGAAATCTTTTGCGGCTGTCCGCTTATCAGATTCTGTTTATGAACGTGAGAGATGCCGCTGCCTGCAGCGAAGCGGTCAATTTGGCAAAAAAAAGGGGATTTCGCAGCTTATCTGGGTTTGTCAACGGGGTGCTGCGGACGATGATTAGGGAAAAAGAGCATCTGCCGATGCCGGACAGGGAAAAACAGCCCATGGAATACCTTTCTGTCCGATATTCCATGCCGCAGTGGCTGGTGAGGCTTCTCACAGACCAGTACGGGGAAGCACAGACAGAGACGATGCTGTCTTCCTTTCTTTCGGCCAGGCCGACGACCATCCGCACCTGCCTTTCAAAGACAGATCCGAAGAAGCTCAAGGAGTCTCTGGAGGAAAGCGGCGTGACCGTGGAAGAGGGCAGGTATTTCCCGTATGCTTTTCAGATTTCCGGGTATAATTATCTGAATAAAATTCCGTCTTTCCGACAGGGGCTTTTTACGATACAGGATGAAAGTTCCATGTTTCCGGTGGAAGTATCCGGCATCCGCGCCGGAGATAGAGTCCTTGACCTCTGTGCGGCGCCGGGAGGAAAAACTTTCCATGCGGCGGACCGAACCGGAGAAAAAGGACAGGTAATTGCAAGAGATTTAACAGAATATAAGACAGAATTATTGCAGGAAAATAACGAAAGAATGAAGTGTTCGCAAGTAAAAATCGAGCAGTGGGACGCCACGGAGTACGATCCTTCCCTGGAAGGGGCCGTGGATGTGGCGCTGGCTGACCTCCCGTGCAGCGGTCTGGGAATCATGGGTCGGAAGAATGATATCAAGTACCATTTGACAGAAGAACAGCTTGACGAGCTGGTGGATTTACAGAGAAAGATTCTCTCCACGGCATGGCGGTATGTGAAGCCGGGCGGCGCCTTGATTTTTTCCACCTGTACCCTGAATCAAAGGGAAAATATAGAAAATGTACAGTGGATGGAGGCGAACACACCCCTTCGCAGAGTATCCATAGAGGACTGCCTGCCCCGTAAGCTTCGCGGAAGGACTGGACAAAAGGGATATTTGCAGCTTCTGCCCGGGGTGGACGGTTGCGACGGATTTTTTGTGGCGAAGTTCATGAGGGAATAATTTGGAGGAATAGAATGGAGAGCTTTACAGATATCCGCTCTATGAATATGGAGGAACTCACAGCTGCCGTGACAGCAGCCGGGGAGAAAAAGTTCCGGGCAAAGCAGATATACGGCTGGCTGCATCAGAAACTTATCCGTACCGGGGACGAAATGAAAAATATACCGGCGTCCTGCCGGGAAGCGATTTTGAAAGAATATCCCCTTTACGGTGTGACGGAAGCAGAGCGGTATGTATCAAAAATTGACGGCACCGCGAAGTTCCTTTTTGAATTGCATGACGGCAATATCATAGAGAGTGTATTGATGAAGTACAGACACGGTAATTCCGTGTGCATTTCTTCCCAGGCCGGCTGCCGGATGGGATGCCGCTTCTGCGCCTCCACTTTGCTGGGACTGGAAAGAAACCTGTACCCGTCGGAGATGCTCGATCAGATTTATGCCATTCAAAATGCCACAGGGGAGCGGGTTTCTCACATCGTGGTCATGGGAACCGGAGAACCCTTTGATAATTTTGAAGCGCTGTGCCGGATGATTGCCATGGTGAGCGATGAAAGAGGTTTAAATATCAGCCGGAGAAATATTACGGTATCCACCTGCGGTCTGGTGCCGAAGATTTATGAATTTGCCGACCGTTATCCTCAGGTAACGCTGGCGATTTCCCTTCATGCGCCCAATGATGATATGAGGAAGGAATTGATGCCTGTCGCCAACCACTATACCATGAAGGAAATCATGGCTGCCGCCGCGTACTATGTGACAAAAACCGGAAGGCGGATTACCTTCGAGTACAGCCTGGTAAAGGATGTCAATGACAGAATAGAACATGCCGAAATGTTGGCGGCTCTGGTGAAGGGATTGAATTGCCATATCAATCTGATTCCGGTCAATCCGGTGAAGGAAAGAGCATTTCGGCAGTCAGAGCAGAATCATATTCAGGCATTTCAGCATATATTGGAAAAACATCATGTTCAGGTAACGGTTCGCAGAGAGATGGGAAGAGATATTTCCGCTGCCTGCGGGCAGCTTAGAAAAGGGTATAAAGAAAGGAGTGGAAATGGATGAAGTCCTTTGGAATCACGGATATCGGAAAGAAAAGAAAAGTCAACCAGGACTATCTTTTCTTCTCTGATGATCCGGTGGGCTGTTTTCCAAATCTTTATATCGTTGCAGATGGAATGGGAGGTCATAAAGCGGGAGATAAAGCGTCCTCCTATTCGGTGACAAGATTTGTGGAACTGGCCAGAAAGGCGGAAAAGGAACTCCCGTTTCTGTCTATGGAAAAACTATTGCAGCAGGTGAATGCCGAAGTTTTCCAGATGTCCCGCAGAGAGGAAGAGTACGCCGGGATGGGAACTACTTTTGTGGCTGCCACAGTGGTGGATCACGTTGTCTATGTCATGAATGTGGGGGACAGCCGTCTCTATTATTATGACGGCTCGCTCCGGCAGGTGACCATGGATCATTCTCTGGTGGGAGAGCTGGTGCGGGCGGGAGAACTTGACCGGGCGGAAAGCCGGAATCACCCGCAAAAAAACATCATAACCAAAGCAGTTGGAGTGGCAGAAACCGTTCAGCCCGATTTCTTCATGCTGGATATCGACGACGGACAAAAAATCCTGCTTTGCTCAGACGGGGTATCCAACATGGTTGATGATGATAAACTGGAGGAAATCGTGGCACAGCAGGGAGATATCAGTGAACAGGCCCGGTCGTGTGTCGATGAAGCTTTGTTTTACGGCGGTCTTGATAATATCGCAGTGATCATCGCCCAGTGCGGAAATGGGAGGTGACAGGTTTGATTCAGACAGGAATGATTTTAGGAGGAAGATATGAAATTCTTGAACATATCGGTTCTGGAGGAATGGCCGATGTGTATAAGGCAAAATGCCGTAAATCAAACCGTTATGTAGCCGTCAAGGTGCTTAGGAAAGAGTACAGTGATGATGAGACGCTGGTCAGGAGATTTAATTCCGAAGCCCGCTCCACCGCAGATCTGGATTATCCGAATATTGTGAGGATTCTTGACGAGGGCAACGATCAGGGAATTCATTATATTGTCATGGAATTGGCAGAAGGCATGACATTAAAACGTTATATTCGCCGGTACGGAAGACTTTCCGTCCGGGAGACGGTGGACTTTGCCATTCAGATTGCCAGCGGCATTCAGGCGGCCCATGAACACAATATCGTACACCGGGATATCAAACCGCAAAATATCATTGTGTCTGACAGCGGACACATCAAAGTGACGGACTTCGGGATTGCCAAGGCGGCCACCGGAGATACCATCGCGTCCAGCACCATGGGATCTGTGCGGTATCTGTCGCCGGAGCAGGCCAGAGGCGGATATTCCGATGCCAGAAGTGATATCTATTCTCTTGGTATCACCATGTATGAGATGGCCACGGGGAAGGTTCCTTTTGATGGAGAAAATACGGTAGTCATCGCGCTGATGCATCTGCGGGATGAAATTGTACCGCCGAGAAATTATTTTCCGGACATACCGGTGAGTCTGGAAAAAATAATCTTAAAATGTACGAAAAAACGTCCGGAAGAGCGATATCAGACGGCGGCGGAACTCATTGCGGATCTGCGGCAGGTCTTTACCTCGCCGGATGGCAATTATGTTTATATGAATCCGCAGGTGGACGACAGTCCCACCAAGACGCGTTCGGAAGATGAAATCGCGCAGATTAAGAAGACGCTCACAGGGGAGGACGCGCAGGATGCGGAAGAGACCCCGGATGAGTTGAAAGAGCAATCCACGGATAAAGACGATGAGGATTACGAGGATGACGCCTCCGTTCATCCGAAACTGGAAAAGATGATTATGGTCATTACCATCGTGTTTGGTATCCTTCTGGCCTGTCTTGTATTTTATTTTATCGGCACCTCCACCAATCTTCTGAGAATGTCCGGAGGAAATACGACAGAGAGCGCCACGCAGGATGCGGAAGATACGGAGGACGAGGCGTCCACGAAAGAGACCACAGAGGAGAGACAATATGTGACGCTGCCAAGCTTCATCGGAATGACCCGGGCCGAAGCCCGCAGCCAGGCGGAAGAACTGTCTATCACCGCGGAGTTTGAGTATGCGGACGGCGTGGATGAAAACAGTAACTCCCTTGTGGTTGTGGAGCAGGAGACCGAAGAGGGACGGGACGTCCTTGTGGGGTCGACCATAACGCTCACCCTGGGACTCGATGAAGACAGTACGGAGACGGCGCAGGTGGAAGTGCCGGACCTAGTAAACTATGAGGAAGAAGAGGCCATCGACGAGCTGGAGTCGTTGGGACTGAAAGCAGAAGTGGTTTATACCAACAGCGACACCGTGGAGAAAGGATATGTGATCCGCCAGACCCCGAAGGGCGGCAGCATGGTGGATTCGGGATTCACGGTGACCATCACCGTGAGCCGCGGCGTCTCCCAGGTGGAGGTACCGGATCTGTACGGCGTCAGCCAGGAGGCGGCAGAACGGGAACTGAACCGTCTGGGATTGGTGCTTGGAAATGTATCCAGTGGTTACAGCGGTTCCGTCGGCGTGGGCGATGTGTTTGAGCAGAGCATTGAATCAGGAACCATGGTGGATAAGGGCACAGAAATTTCCATCACAGTGAGCCTCGGCGAGCAGGAATCCTATCACTACGAAAGTACCGTGCAAGTGGAGGATTCTCCTTTTGAGGAGGGAGAAACCGGAGATATTGAGCTGGTGCTGGAACAGGGCAACTCCACCAAAACCATTTACTCGGAAACCGACGCGGATTCGGATTCCTTCCCGGTGAACGTTGCCTTTGAGAGCGACAGCGGCAAGGACGCCACCGTCTTGTTCTATGTCAACGGACAGGAATATAACAGTTATTCGGTGGTCTGGGAACGGGTAGCGGATTAAAACGAAACAGATACAATAAAAACTGAACGGAAACGAGGAAAATAAAAAGAAAGGAAGGAAAAGATGACAGGAAAAATCATGAAGGGAATCGGCGGTTTTTATTATGTGTATGTGGAAGGCGCCGGACTTTATGAATGCAGAGCGAAAGGAATTTTCCGCAACAAAAAAATGAAGCCCAACGTGGGAGATGTGGTGGACATTGATGTAATCTCCGAAGAAGAAAAAACAGGAAATCTCACAGTGATTCACCCAAGGAAGAACCAGCTTATCCGGCCGATGGTTGCCAATGTGGATCAGGCGCTGGTCGTTTTTGCCGTCCATGAGCCGGAACCAAATTTCCAATTGCTCAATCGTTTTCTCATCATGATGGAAAAACAGCAGATTCCTGTCATCATTTGCTTTAACAAGATGGACCTGGCTTCTGATGAAGAGCGGGAAGAACTGCGGCAGAATTATGAGAACAGCGGATGCCGGATCCTGTTTTCATCTGCCCGGGAAGGAGAAGGAATCCCGGAGCTAAGAGAACTGCTGCGGGGAAAAACCACCGTCATGGCGGGCCCGTCCGGTGTGGGGAAATCTTCCACACTAAACAGCATCAGTCCGGAAAAACAGATGGAAACCGGAGCGGTCAGTGAAAAAATCAAGCGGGGCAGACATACCACCCGCCATTCGGAACTCATTTATCTGGGTGACGATACCTTCCTCATGGATACACCGGGTTTCAGTTCCCTGTATTTGACAGACATCGACAAAGAAGAACTCCGTTTTTACTTTCCGGAATTTGCCGAATATGAAAATAAATGCCGCTTTAACGGCTGTTCCCACATCCATGAACCGGGCTGTGCGGTAAAGCAGGCCCTGGAAGAAGGAAAAATCAGCCGGATGCGCTATGAAGACTATTGTTATCTGTATGAGGAGCTGGCAAATGCGAAGAAATGGTAAAATATTAATCATAACTGGCGGCAAGGTAGAGAAAGACTTTGCAGCCGCTTATTTGAGAGACCGGAAGTTTGACCGCATCATTGCGGCAGATTCCGGTCTCGCTGCCTGTCAGGAGCTTCATTTGACGCCGACAGACATCCTGGGAGACTTTGATAGCTTAAAAGAAGAGAGTCTGCTTACCTTTTATCAGGCGCAGGGGATTTCCGTGCGGGAATTTCCCACAAGAAAAGATTACACGGACACCGAGCTGGCGGTGGAATATGCCCGGGAGCTGTCACCGGAAGAGGTCGTCCTTTTGGGCGCCACCGGGACTCGATGGGACCACACCCTCGCCAACATCGGTATGCTGGAAAAACTGACAGAAGATCATATTTCAGGAAAAATAGTGGATAAACACAATGAGCTGGAAATGCTCTGTGGAGAAAATGAAAAAAAATATGAGAGACGGCCGGATCGTCAGTTTTTCTCCCTGGTGGCCTGGAGCGGTGCAGTGACGGGCATAGACCTCGTTGGATTTTCCTACCCGCTTCACAACGCCACGCTGAAACCATCCCAAAGCCTTGGCGTCAGCAACGAGCTGGCAGAGGAACAGGGGACACTGCGGATGAAGACTGGAAAACTGCTGGTGATACGGTCCGCAGATTAAAATTGGGAGTTGTGAATCTCTGTGTCACACAAGAGGCTGTGCCGCGAGAAGACAAAAAACTGCAAATTCCGTCTGTCCTCTTACAGTATGTGGCTAAAAGCATCGTCTGAATAAATAGGTTCCTGGCGCCACCTTCACAAATCTCCATTTAAACATTGAATTTAAAGAGCACTACATCTCCGTCCTGCATCACATATTCTTTCCCTTCGGAGCGGACGAGACCTTTGTCTCTGGCCGCGGACATGTTGCCGCAGGCAATCAAATCGTCATAACTGATGACGTCGGCTTTGATGAAGCCCCGCTCAAAGTCGGAGTGAATCTTTCCGGCAGCCTGCGGCGCTTTGGTTCCCGCGGTGATGGTCCAGGCTTTGGATTCGATCGGTCCGGCGGTCAGATAGGAAATGAGACCCAGGATGCGGTAGCTTGCTTTGATCAGTTTCTCAAGACCGGATTCAGAAAGTCCAAGATCTTCCAGGAACATGGCCTTTTCGTCGTCATCAAGCTCGGCAATTTCCTGTTCGATCTGCGCGCAGACAACAAAGACTTCAGAATCACAGTCGGCAGCATATTCTTTCACGGTCTGTACATATTCGTTGGAAGCGCCGTCGTCAGCCAGGTCATCTTCCGATACATTTGCCGCAAAGATGACCGGTTTTGCGGTCAGAAGATTACACTCGTCCAGAAGCTTCTGTTCGTCGTCATCTTCTGTGACAAAGGTTTTTGCCAGATTGCCGTCTTCCAGATGCGCTTTCATCTTCTTTAAAAGTTCTACTTCCGCGGCAATTTTTTTGTCATTGTGAGCGGCGCGGGCGGATTTGGCGATGCGGCGCTCCAGCACTTCGATATCGGCAAAAATCAATTCAAAGTTGATGGCCTCAATATCCCGGAGCGGATTGACGCTGCCGTCCACATGGATGACATTGCTGTCCTCGAAGCAGCGGACCACATGGACGATGGCGTCCACCTCGCGGATATTGGCAAGGAACTGGTTTCCAAGACCTTCGCCTTTGGAAGCGCCCTTGACAAGACCGGCGATATCCACAAATTCAATGACGGCCGGAACGATCTTGGCAGAGTCATACATGTCAGAAAGCACTTGCAGGCGGGCGTCTGGAACAGGGACAATGCCTACGTTGGGGTCAATGGTGCAGAAAGGATAGTTGGCTGATTCGGCTCCGGCTTTGGTCAGAGAGTTGAATAATGTACTCTTTCCCACATTTGGAAGCCCGACGATTCCTAATTTCATAGTAATTCCTCCAATATATATTTCATTTGAATGTCGTTTGCATTACAACTGTCCATTCTACCATAGAAGGAAAGAAACTGACAAGAGGGCGGGAGGAAAAATGACGGATTCAGCCGTCACTTAATGATTGAAATTTTTCCGGAGGGGGGATATAATATTCCCAATGTCACAGCAGGGCGGCGTCTGACCCTGCGTTTAAAAGAGAGACACAGGAGGTTATTATGGAATATATGGATATCCGTTTCCCGAATCTGGGGATTGTCTTTTCTCATGTAGGGAGATACATTTCCATCGGGGATTTTCATATTATGTTCTACGGTATCATCATCGCCGCAGGTTTTCTTGTGGGGCTTTTGATTGCCCAGAAAGAGGCGAAGAGGACCGGGCAGAATCCGGAATTATATCTGGATTACCTGATTTGTATGATGATTCCGGCAATTATTGGGGCGAGAGCCTATTATGTTATTTTTTCCTGGGATTATTATAAAAATAATCCGCTGGACATTATCAATATCCGGCATGGAGGGCTTGGAATCGTCGGCGGTGTGGCTGTGGCCATCGTAGTACTGCTCATTTTTGCCAGAGTGAGAAAACAAAAAGCGGCGTTGATGCTTGATACCATGACCATGGCACTTCTGGTGGGGCAGATCATGGGACGCTGGGGGAATTTCTTTAACCGGGAAGCCTTTGGCGGATATACGGACGGGCCTCTGGCCATGCAGATTCCTCTGGGATATTTTGAGCAGACCGGGAGACTTAGTGAGATTGAGCAGGCGGGGCTCCTCGATCATCTGGTGAATGTGGATGTGGGGGGACAGACGCTTTCTTATATTCAGGTGCATCCGACCTTTCTCTATGAGGGCCTCTGGAATTGTCTGGTGCTGCTGGTGATTTTTCTGTATCGGAAACACAAAAAGTTTGACGGAGAGCTGCTTTGTATTTACCTGATGGGATATGGTCTGGGACGATTCTTCATTGAGGGACTCCGGGTGGATCAGCTTCAGATTGGCAATACGGGAATCGCTGTGACGCAGGTAGTGTGTATATGCGTTTTCTTCGGTAGTCTGATAACCATGATAGCAAAACGGAGAATGCGACAAAAACAGCTTTGATTTTATCCCCTGTGCTTGATAATTGTATTTTTGTGTGCTATAATGCCAGAAGTTTTGCGGATAAAAGCTGAAATAGGGGAGGATGTCTGGAGGAAAATATGAAGCGTTTTTGGAAAGATTTGAAGGAGCATTACAGATATGCCCTTTACTCCGCCAAATCGGAGCTGAAGTCGGAGGTGGCTAACTCCTATCTGAACTGGATATGGTGGGTGTTGGAGCCTTTCTGTTTTATGTTGATTTATACATTTATTTTTGGTTATATTTTTAATTCGAGAGAGCCGTTTTTCAGTGCTTTTGTATTTATCGGCCTGACGACATGGGAATTTTTTAACCGGTGTCTGACCCAGAGCGTCAAGCTCATGCGGAACAATAAGTCCATTGTGACGAAGGTGTACATTCCTAAGTTCATTCTTCTTATATCCCGAATGTTTTTTAATGGATATAAAATGCTGATTTCTTTCGGCATTATTGTGGCAATGGTGGTTTTTTTCCAGATTCCGCTGACACTGAATCTTTTTTATGTAATACCAATTATGATTACGCTGTTCGTGCTGACCTTTGCCTGTATGACGCATCTCCTTCATTACGGCGTCTTTGTACAGGATTTGACCAACGTGGTTACCATTGTACTGCGTATGATTTTCTATATGACCGGTATTTTCTATAATATTGAGACTCGCGTGCCGGAGAGATTTGTAGGACTTTTGATGCACGCTAATCCGATGGCCTTGATTTTGAGCAGTCTTCGGAAATGTATTCTTTATGGAGAGGCGCCGGAGATCAAATGGCTTGTCATCTGGTTTGTGATCGGTGTTATTGTCGCCATCCTGGGAGTCCGGAAGATATACAAGAATGAAAACAGTTATGTAAAGGTGATCTAATGGAAGAATGTATGGAAGAACGTAAGAGCGCAATCAGCGTAAGGAACGTATGTATTAATTATAAAAGTTTAAAAGCCAGTTCCATCAAACAGAGCCTGTTCAGTTTAAGAAAGGTGAAGCAGGAAGTATTTCAGGCAGTGAGGAACGTTTCCTTTGAGGTTCCGGAAGGACAGATTCTCGGAATCACCGGAAAGAACGGCAGCGGTAAATCTACCATGCTTCGCGCCATCGCCGGTATTTTTTCCGCGGACAGCGGAGAGATCGATCTTCATGGACACACGATTTCTCTTCTGGCCATCGGCGTCGGTTTTAAAAATGAGCTGTCCGGCAGAGAGAACATTATTTTGTCCGGGATGCTGCTGGGATTTACCAAGGAACAGATTATGGAAAAAATGCCGGAAATTATTGATTTTGCCGGCATCGGCAATTTTATTGACATGCCGGTCCGCACCTATTCCAGTGGTATGCATTCCAAACTTGCCTTCTCCATATCGGCGATTTTGGAGACGGAAATCATGCTGATTGATGAGGTGCTGAGCGTCGGTGACCAGAAGTTCCGAAAGAAGAGTTACCAGAAGATGAAGGAACTTATCTCCAACCGGGACCGGACGGTAGTCATCGTCTCCCACAATATGAGTACACTGGAAAACCTGTGCGACCAGTTAATCTGGATGCACGACGGCGAGATTGTCATGTACGACAAACCGGAGGTTGTTCTTCCAATCTATAAAGACTTTATGCGGTAAATATTTTGTAATTAAAAGAGGCCTTCGGGCCTTTTTTTGTTGGGAAAATCCGGACAGCGGGAGTGCGAAAGCACGGAGCCGTCCCATTTTCCCAACAAAATCTGGCAATCCGGACAGCGACGGCAATAATTGCTGTGAAAATGGAATTATTTGCATTTTAAAAAAAATATCTTTTTTTAGGCGATCATATGTTTTTCCTGTAAAAAAAGGAAAGAAAACATTAGAAAATATAGCCAAATAATGTTGCAATACCTTTCTGTATGAGATAAAATAAATGTCAAGTGGAGTAAAGTGGTAAAATGTGACGTTTTCTGGGGGAGATATCCCTCAAATGCACACAGGGAAGATGAAGAGGGAGACATCTGTTTTTTGCAAAGAAGGTGAGTAATGTGTTTCAGGGAGAATTTCAACATGGGTTGGACGCCAAAGGACGCCTGATTTTACCGGCAAAGATTCGGGAAGAACTCGGAACACAGTTTGTAATCACAAAAGGGATGGACGGATGCCTTTTTATTTTTCCACCTGATTCCTGGAAGAATTTTGCCGGAAAGTTAAATGCTCTTCCGACTTCTTCCAGGCAGGCGAGGAAACTGAAACGTTATTTTATCGGAAGTTCGATGGAATGCGAAACAGATAAACAGGGAAGATTTCTCGTACCGCCAGTGTTAAGAAGTTTTGCAGAGATAGACAAGGAAGTCACGGTTCTTGGCGTATCGGACCGTATTGAGTTGTGGAGTACTGAGAAGTATGACGCTTATCAGAACGAGGAGGACGAGTCTATCGAAGAGATTGCGGGAGAACTGGATTTTTAGAAGAACAGAAATAATAGAAATCACGCGGCAGGCGAGGAGGATGTCATGGAATTTATACATAAGTCCATTATGCTGGCGGAGACAATTGAATCATTATGTGTTAAGCCGGACGGAATTTATGTGGACGGAACCCTGGGCGGCGGCGGACATTCCCTGGAAATTGTGAAGCGGCTCACGGACGGCGGGTGTCTGATTGGCATTGACCAGGACGGCGATGCCATAGAGGCTGCGGGGAAGCGGCTGGCGCCTTATGAAGACCGGGTAACCATTGTCCGCAGTAATTATGCCAATATGAAAAAGGTGCTTCAAGAACTGTCCGTTGAAAAAGTGAACGGCATTTTGCTGGACTTAGGAGTCTCTTCTTACCAGCTTGATAATGGAGAACGGGGATTTACATATCGGGAAGACGTTCCGCTGGATATGCGAATGGACATGCGGGAGGAACGTACGGCAAGAGATATCGTGAATACATACAGTGAGACGGAGCTTTATCATATTATCAGAGATTACGGTGAGGATAAATTTGCAAAAAATATTGCAAAGCATATCGTAGAGGCAAGACAGCAGACTCCTGTGGAGACAACCGGACAGTTGACGGAGATCATCAAGGCAGCGATTCCCAAAAAGGTGCGTGTCGTAGGCGGACATCCGGCCAAGAAGACATTTCAGGCTATCCGCATCGAGCTCAATCACGAGCTTGATGTCCTGAAAGGCCATCTGGAAGAGATGGTCGATCTGCTGGATGACGGCGGGCGGCTTTGTGTAATCACCTTCCATTCGCTGGAAGACCGGATTGTAAAGAACATTTTTCGGACCTGTGAGAATCCTTGCATCTGCCCTCCGGGATTTCCTGTTTGCAATTGTGGGAGAGTATCTAAGGGCAGGGTAATCACGCGGAAACCGATCATATCGGGAGAAGAAGAGCTGAGAGAGAACAGCCGGGCGAAAAGTGCAAAATTACGTGTATTTGAAAGAATAGTTTCGTAAAAGATGAGATAATATAGTTGTTGGAGGAATTTGATATGGCGTTGCATAGTACATCAGAGCGTTACAAGTACATTTATGGAAGCAATGTGACCAAAATGGACAGCGAGGAACATTATGGGGATGGAACCCACGGAGCACAGCCGGAGAGAAAAAGAGAGATTCGCAGGAAAAGGGCGGACTCTGCGGCGCCGCAGAGGAAAAAACCGCTGGATCCCGAAAAGGAAGCTGCGATCCGGCGGAATAAAGAACGGTTGCTGGAATTTGACTGGAAGTATACTCTGATTACTGCGATGGCAGTGATCATTTGTGTGGCGGCAGCTCTCGTCTATGTACGGGGAACGGTGTATCTAAATGATCTGGAGACGGAGGTTTCCAGCCTCACAACAGAGAAAGCGGATTTGCTCAGCGAACAGAATGCATTGCAAACAGAGATTGACAAGAATATTAATCTGGACGAAATACGCGCCTATGCAGAAGACGAACTGCAGATGGTATACCCGGATTCGGAACAGGTGATTTATTATAGTAGCAGTACGAGCGACTATTTCAGACAATATGAGAGCGTAGATACATCGAATTAAAAAGAGGGTGGTAATGTGACGAAAAAAACAAAACCGGTAAGGCGTCTGACCACAAAAATGAGGGGCAAACTGAGTATTGTATTTTTAGTAATTGTTTGCCTCTTTTTAGTATTGGCAGTGCGTCTTGCCTATTGGGTAATACGAAACGGAGATGAATTTGAGACGATTGTGCTGGGACAGCAGAATCACACCAGTTCTACAATCGCTTATGAGAGGGGCAAGATTTATGACAGAAACGGAAATATTCTTGCTTCCAATGAAAAAATATACACACTGGTGCTGGAACCGAAAAATATCATTGATGTGGGAACGGCCGACTCTGACGGAGAAGATGAAGAAGAAGAGAACGAGGTTCTGGAGACGACAGTCCGTGTTCTTCATGAATATTTTGGTTTTTCGGAAGATGATCTTCGTCAGACCATCGAAGAAAATAAGGACTCATACTATGTGGTTTACAAAAGAAATATGAGTTACGACGAAGTTTCCGATTTCCAGGCTTTTCTGGCAAAAGCGGATGAATCCTGGGATGAAAATACCCCTGCCGATGAAAAAGCGGAGATTGAAGAAGCCCGTCTTGTGGAAGGGGTTATGTTTGAAGAAAACTATAAACGAGTGTATCCTTACAAAGATCTTGCCTGCCGGATTCTTGGCTTTACTTCCTCGGGAAATAGTGGCAACTGGGGAATTGAACAGTACTACAATGATACTCTCAATGGAACCAACGGCCGTGTTTACTATTATTTTAATCAGGAACTCGTTCAGGAACAGACGGTAAAAGAGGCGGAAAACGGTAATTCAGTGGTCAGCACCATTGATATGCAGATACAGCAGGTTATTGAGGAAAAACTGGAAGATTTTGATAAAGAGGTGGGCAGCAAGACCACAAGTATTCTCGTCATGGATCCGAGGAACGGCGAGGTGCTCGGCATGGCGTCCTCCTATCCCTATGATCTGAATGATCCGATGAACGAAGAAAGTCTTTTGCAGCTTTATTCTCAGGAAGAAATTGATGAGATGAAAGCTTATACGGAGGAACAGGAAGAGGAAGAAAGCAGTACGGAAGATTCCGGAGACGCCGGAGAAGACAGCGCGGAAGAAGCCAGCACACAGGAAGATGATTCGGAAGAATCCGACGAAGAAGAATCCGATGAAGATAAGATGACCATTTATGACGGATTTTATCAGCTCTGGCGTAATCCGATCATCAGTGACGCCAATGAACCGGGATCTACTTACAAACCGTTTACTGTAGCGGCGGGACTGGAAAGCGGTATCCTGACAGGCAATGAATCGTATTATTGTACCGGATCTTTGTCGGTGGGAAGCTGGAATATCGGATGTTCTCATGTTCATGGAGGCATCAGCCTGAAAGAGGCGGTGGCACAATCCTGTAATGTTGCCATGATGAACATCGCTTTCAATGAAGGAAATGACATTTTCTATCAATATCAGAATCTCTTTGGTTTTGGACGAAAGACAGGAATAGATCTGCCGGGGGAAGCGGAGACAGCTTCTTTAATTCCGACAGAGGAGAACAGAGATACCGTGACGCTGGCGACCAATGCTTTCGGACAGAACTTTAACTGTTCCATGATACAGATGGCGGCAGGATTCTCTTCTCTGATAAACGGCGGTTACTATTATAAACCGAGGGTGGTAAAGGAGATTCAAAATGATGACGGAGACGTGGTGGAAGAGAAGGAAGCAGAAGTGCTCAGAAATACAGTCTCCGAGGAGACTTCCGAAATCATTCGCGAATATCTGAAAGAGACAGTGGAATCAGGAACCGGAACCAAGGCCCAGATAACGGGCTATTCCATTGGAGGAAAAACAGGTACGGCGGAAAAGATTCCAAGAAATAAAGAAGACTACTATGTTTCTTTTGTGGGCTTTGTGCCGGCAGAAGATCCGGAACTACTTATTTATGTGACTATTGATGAGCCAAATGTGGATAATCAGGCCAATGCGACGCTGGCAGTGACTCTGGAGAAAGAATGTATGGAAGAGATCGTAGAGATTCTTGGCATTGAGCCGACAGAAGAACTGACGGAGGAAGAGAAACAGGAGCTGGAAGAGCAGGAAGAAGAACAAGAAGAA
>CAYULX010000021.1:0-14819 GCA_964445535.1 uncultured Eubacterium sp. | reverse complement strand
GAAGAATGACCTGTCTGAATTTTCGAAGGCGTTATGAATTCCTGTAATCCGGTTTTTATGGAAATCGGCGTCGACAGATCATCCGGAAATCATGGGGCTGGTTTTAATTGATAAGCCGATGGGCATCTATTATGGAGGAAGCATCGCCGCGCCGGTGATGGCGGAAATCTTTCAAAATATTCTGCCGTATCTTGATAATATCTGAAAAGAGGATTATACTGTGGTGGAATGTTTTAAAATTACTGTGTGTGCCGTTGCTTCCTGTTTTACGGCAGATGTGCCGGCGCATAGAGATAAAATGGAGGTTAAATTATGAATCAATCAATTGCAATACCAGCCTTGGCGGCATTTTTTGTCACTTTAATACTGGGACCGGGACTGATTAAGTTTTTACATAGATTAAAATTTGGTCAGTACATCCGAGAAGAGGGACCGGAATCCCATCTGAAGAAATCGGGAACACCGACCATGGGAGGAATCCTTTTTCTCATTGGTATCCTGGGGGGTACTGTGTTTTACATTTCTGACTATCCTAAGATTATTCCCGTATTGTTTGTCACGCTGGGCTTCGGGCTCATCGGCTTCCTGGATGACTATATTAAAGTAGTGATGAAGAGGAACCTGGGACTGACGCCGGCGCAGAAAATGCTTGGACAGATTTTTATCACGGCGGTATTTGCATTTTATATGGTGAATTATTCCGGGCTGGGGACAGAGGTAGTGATTCCGTTCACCGGCGGAAAGATGATTGATTTGGGAATCCTGTATGTGCCGATTTTGTTTTTCGTGGTACTGGGTACCGTCAACGGAGCGAACTTTACCGATGGTCTTGACGGCCTTGCTTCCAGTGTAACGACGCTGATTGCCGTATTTTTCACCGTCATTGCGGTGGCGGCCAAAACTGACGTGCATCCGGTGGCCTGCGCGGTGATCGGCGCACTACTTGCGTTCCTCTGTTTCAATACCTATCCGGCAAAGGTGTTCATGGGAGATACCGGTTCCCTGACCCTGGGAGGATTTGTGGCGTCGATGGCCTATATGCTGCAAGTGCCTTTTTTCCTTCCGATTGTCGCCTTCATTTATTTTGTAGAGGTTCTATCGGTAATTATACAGGTTACTTATTATAAAAGAACAAAGAAACGTATTTTCAAAATGGCGCCAATCCATCATCACTTTGAGCTGTCTGGCTGGCCGGAAACAAAGGTGGTATCCATTTTTTCTATCGTGACGGCGGTGCTTTGTCTGATTGGAATGCTTGCTTATTGATGAGAACATGCTGGTTTATACGGCGGAAATACCGCGTAGAGCCAGATAAAACTTGCTGAAATGGTTATTAGCCGTTTTAAATGACGGCAGAATGGAGAAAAAATGCTGGAAGGAAAAAAATTATTGATTGCCGGAGCCGGCGTCAGCGGTGTGGGAGCGGCAAAACTTCTGGGCCGGGCCGGTTATGACGCGGCAATTTATGACGGAAATGAACAACTGGATACGGAAGCGATAGTATCGCAGATGCCGGAAGGCATGAAACTGCGTTTTGAGCTGGGGGAATGCGAAGAAAAGCTGGCGGGGCAGTACGATATGCTTATTTTGAGTCCGGGTATTTCGGTGAACAGCCCCATTGCCCGTTCCTTTTATGACAGAGGGAAAGTCGTGTGGGGAGAGATTGAGCTGGCCAGTCACTTTGCCAGAGGAAGAATTGCCGCCGTCACCGGCACCAACGGAAAGACGACAACCACAACTTTGGTGGGAAGTATTTTAAAGTCATGGTATGATTCTGTGTTTGTCGTGGGAAATATCGGGATTCCGTTTACTTCCGTGGCGCCGGATACCCGCCCGGATTCGGTGATTGCGGCTGAAATCAGCAGTTTCCAGTTGGAGACGACGGTGGACTTTCACCCGGCTGTAAGCGCGGTGTTGAATCTCACGCCGGATCATCTCGACCGCCATGGAACCATGGAAGTGTACGGGGAAACAAAACTTTCCATTTCAAAAAAACAGACAAAGGACGATTATATAATATTAAACTATGACGATCCGGCCACCAGAGCCATGGCAGAGCGGACGCCCGCTACGCCGGTGATGTTTAGCCGTAAAGAAGAATTAAAACAAGGAATCATTTTAAAGGGAGATACTTTCGTGCTTAGAACCCCGGAAAAAGAATTTCCGGTCTGTTCAACAAAAGAAATCAAGCTTCTGGGCGGTCATAATCATGAGAATATTCTGGCGGCCATCGGCATTAGCTATTATATGGGTGTTCCGGTGGAAAATATCCGGGAAGCGGTGATGGATTTTCAGGCGGTGGAACACCGCATTGAATATGTGGATACCGTGGACGGTGTTGATTATTATAACGATTCCAAAGGGACGAATCCAGATGCGGCCATAAAAGGAATTCAGGCGATGGTGAAGCCGACGATTCTTCTCGGCGGAGGGTATGACAAGAAAGCGAAATATGATGAATGGATTGAATCCTTTGACGGAAAAGTAAAATATCTGATTCTCATGGGGGCTACCGCCCGGGCCATCGGAGCGACGGCAAAAGCCCATGGATTCCATGATATAATTTATGTTGACAGTTTGGAGGTGGCCATGGAGATCGCCAGAGAAAAGGCGGTTCCGGGAGACGCCGTGTTGCTGTCCCCCGCCTGTGCAAGCTGGGGAATGTTCAAAAACTATGAGGTAAGGGGAAAGATGTTTAAAGAGATTGTTCACGAATTCAAGAGGTGAGTGTAATGGCTGGTAAAATGGCCGGAAAGGCAAAAATGCAGAGAAGCACGACGGTCAGGCCGCGCAGTACCAAAAGAAGTACTGGCGCCGGAACTGTCGGTGTGAGGAACCGGACGGCTGTGCACCGCTCCCATGCCATGGATTACTCCATCGTATTTCTGGTAATTTTTTTGGTGGGATTTGGTCTTGTGATGGTATACAGCACAAGTTCTTACCGGGGCAGCCTGTACATGAATGACGCCGCGTACTGGCTGAAGCGGCAGGTAATCTTTGCGGTAATCGGGATGATCGCCATGTTTTTTGTGGCGCGGATTGATTACCATTTCTGGAAGAGCCGGAAATGGCTGCTGCCGCTATATTATTGGGGAACGATACTGCTTCTCATTTTTACATTGGTGTTTGCGGCGGTATCCCACGGATCCAAGAGATGGCTCACGATCGGCTCTTTGAGCTTTCAGCCGTCGGAGGCGGCGAAGGTTTCTCTGATATTGATTTTTGCCATATATATCAGCCGTAATGTGAAACAGCTTCGGACGTGGAAGGGAATCATAAAGAATTTTATTCTGGCGGTGCCGATTATCGTGGTGGTCGGCATAGAAAATCTGAGTACCTGTATTATTCTTCTTGCTATCACCGTTATCATGATTTTTGTTGCCAGCGATAAGTGGAAACCTTTTTTTGTCATAGGCGGAGTTGGGTTGGCGGGAATCGCCGCCTTGCTGATGACCCAGGGGTATCGTGTGGAACGAATCAAAATATGGCTGAATCCGGAACAATATGAGAACGGACTTCAGACCTTGCAGGGACTGTATGCGATCGGGTCCGGCGGTCTTTTTGGAAAAGGGCTCGGTCAGAGTATGCAGAAGATGGGGATTTTGCCGGAAACGCACAATGACATGATTTTTTCTATTATCTGTGAAGAATTGGGATTATTCGGCGCGATCAGTATTCTGATTATTTACTTCGTGTTGCTGTGGAGGTTTATGGTCGTGGCGCTCAACGCCGAGGATTTATTTGGATCTCTGATTGTGGTGGGAGCAATCGCCCATCTCGGCGTTCAGGTATTTATCAACATCGGCGTTGTAACCAACACCATCCCTAATACGGGTATTCCGTTGCCTTTCATCAGTTATGGAGGAACTTCTCTGTGTTTTCTCTTGATTGAGATGGGGCTTGTGCTGTCGGTTTCCCGGTTTATGAGGATAAAGGAATAGAGGATGGAGGCCGGACAGGAGAAAAATGAAAAACAGACATCTGACACTCGTAAAAAATACAAAGAACAACAAATTACATAAAATCATTTTTTGGCTGTGTTTTCTGTGTATCTTGGGACTGGGAGCCGCCTGCGTGGTTGTCGGATTTTCCGTGAAGAATATTGAGGTGAGCGGCAATCAGACTTATACAGACGGAGAAATTATCCGTGAGGTACAGAAAAAAGATTATGTGGGAAATACGCTGGTCATGATAGCGCAGAACCGTATCTTTGGGCAGAAATATCTTCCTTTCATTGAGAATCTCACCATGAGTTTCAGCGATACGCACACTCTTCAGATTCGTGTAAAAGAGAAGCTCCGATCCGGCGTGTTTGAATACATGGATCAAAACGTATATTTTGATTCAGAGGGAATTGCACAGGAAATCCGGAGTTACCGGTTCGACGGCGTCCCGGTGGTGACAGGTGTGGAGTTTGACAAGATGGTTCTCGGTGAAAAGATTCCGGTGGATGGCGACTATTTCGATACTATTTTATCCATTACGGAAAAGATAAGCACCTATGGGCTGGACATTTCCGAAATTCATTTCGAGAGCGAAAATGATATCACACTCATATCGGGGAACTTTGACATTTATCTTGGAACCACTGATTTTCTGGACGGCAAAATGTCCAAAATCACAGATATACTGGACGCCGTATCCGGAGAACATGATAAGGGGACGATTGATATGCATTTATATACGGACGAAAAAAATATTATAACTTTTCATGAATAGCAAAAACTCATAAAACATATGTTATGTTCTGTAAATTAAGGTATAATTCGGAAAAAATATTGAAAATTAAAAAATGACAAAAATAAAAATTTTTGTTGATTATTTCTATGAAAAAACGTATTATATAACCATAAACTAAAATTAGGTGGATTATATTCATTTATATATAAGGAGGAGTAGACCTTGCTGGAAATTATGTCAAACGAAGAATTAGCCCATGCTAAAATCCTTGTAATAGGAGTCGGCGGAGCCGGAAACAATGCCGTGAACCGTATGGTTGACGAGGCGATTGAAGGAGTGGAATTAATCGGCATCAATACAGATAAACAGGCGCTGGATTTATGTAAGGCGGCCACCCGCGTGCAGATTGGGGAGAGGCTGACCAAAGGACTGGGCGCCGGAGCCAAGCCTGAGATTGGAGCGGCCGCCGTGGAAGAGAACCGCGATGAGATTACGGAATTGGTGAAAGAGGCAGACATGGTATTTGTGACCTGCGGTATGGGAGGCGGAACTGGTACAGGAGCTGCTCCGATTGTGGCGGAGATTGCCAAGGATCTCGGGATTCTGACCGTAGGTGTCGTTACAAAGCCGTTTATATTTGAAGGAAAGCCCCGGATGAACAATGCCCTTCTTGGTATTGAGCGTCTGAAGGAGAACGTGGATACGCTGATTATTATTCCGAATGATAAGTTATTGCAGATATGTGATAAAAGAACATCCATCAAGGATGCCTTCTGTAAAGCGGATGAAGTGCTCCAGCAGGGTGTACAGGGAATTACAGACCTGATTTTCAAACCGGGTCTTATTAACCTGGATTTTGCAGATATCCAGACAGTTATGAGAGATAAGGGAATCGCTCATATCGGTATCGGCATGGACAGCGGTGAAGACAAGGCAGTGGAAGCCATTAAAAAGGCCATGGAGAGTCCTCTTCTGGAGACCACGGTGAGCGGCGCGACCGATATTATTATCAATTTCTCTGGTGACGTTGGTATCCAGGAAGTGTACGAGGCAGTTTCTTACTTGACAGAAGTGGCGGGGGACGAAGCCAATATTATCTTTGGTAACGTGGAGAGCGATGATATTCCGGAAGACGAGGTGAGCATTACGATTATCGCCACCGGACTTCGTGACGTGTCAGGAACAGGGTCTTCTAAGAGCGGCATCCGTTCTGCTGGTTCCAAAAAGACAGAGAGCGGCCCTACATACAGCGGTCAGACCATCAAAACAGCGCCGTCCAAAAAAGCGGAGCAGCCAGCGAACTCCTCCCGTTCTTATGATGCAGGAGATATGGAGATTAAGATTCCGGAATTCCTTCAGAAAAGACGGTAGAGGACGGATTCGCGCTTTGCTGGTATCATGTATAAATACGTCGAAACATCTAGGGTTTTTCCTGGCTGTTTCGACTTTTTTGTCCTCATTTATAGTACAATAGAGCCGCAGAATAAATAATGACCATCGATTTCTGACACACAATAATTCGTAGAAAAACACAGTCGCTCCGCTGGAAAAAAAGGAGAGGCTCTGTTATAATAAAAAAAGCATCCTGAAAGAAGGACGGTATGAGACGGAGAGAATATAAGAAAGAAAGGCGTTAATTATGATTGCGGAAATTATCAGTGTGGGAACAGAATTATTATTGGGAAATATCGTAAATACCAATGCACAGTATATTGCCAAGGAAATGGCGAAGATGGGGATTGATTTGTATTATCAATCGGTAGTCGGCGATAATGAAGAGAGGCTCAGTAATGTATTAAAAACTGCTCTGGAACGTTCGGATTTGATTATCACCACCGGAGGGCTCGGGCCGACCAAAGACGACCTGACCAAAGAAGTAGCGGCTTCCTATTTTGGCAAGGAACTGATTTTTGATGAAAAGACGTACCAGCATGTGAAGAAGAGACTGGAATCCTACGGCATCAGCCAGATGACAGAAAGCCAGAAAAAACAGGCGATGGTGCCGGAGGGAGCGCTAGTCATCACCAATCCGGCAGGGCTTGCGCCCGGAATCATCATAGCGCAGGGCAATAAGGCGGTGGTCATGCTGCCGGGACCGCCTAAAGAGATGAAAGCATTGTTTGAGGAATGCAGCCGTCTGTATATCAGACGTCTCTCCGACCATGTTTTTGTATCCATCAATATCAAAATCAAAGGACCGGATGAGCTGCCGTTGAGAGTGATCGGCGAGTCGCCGATTGCGGATCAGTTGGGTGATATCCTGGACAATGAGAATCCGACGGTGGCCACTTACGCAAAAGAGGATGGTGTGCTCATTCGGGTGACCGCTTCCGGAAAGACCCGAGAAGACGCGCTGGTTCTCATGAAGCCGGTGGTGACGAAAATTGCGGAAATCCTTGCGGATAAGATTGCCTGGGTGAAGGAAGACGCCTAGCGTTCCATGAATAAGGAAAGCACATAAAACTATGAATCTGAAAAGTGTTCAGAATAAAATGAATCTCAGATAAAAAGAATAAGATGATTCTCAAATAAAAAGAATAAAATGAACCTAAAATAAAACAAAAATAAATGTGATAAAGTATCAAGATAGAGTCCCTGTCAGAATTACAACAGCCATGTTGTTCTGACAGGGATTTTTGTTTCACGGGAGCCATATTTTCTCTTGACAAATGAATGTACGTCTGTCATAATACAGCTTGTTTAATTATACTAAACTTTATGTTTAGTAGTAACTTTATGGGCGAAGTTTATCAAAAAATCTGTTTCGATATGATTTGTCAGAAAGATGGGATAAAAGACAGACAAAGGAGGTGTCGCCGGAGGCTTTCTGCCAGAAACGGCAGAAAGACAGACGAGGTCTTTCATGTCAAAGGAAGACAGGGCGCTGTGGGCCGGAAAGTATGAATATTGGACATAGAATCAGAGATTTGAGAAAAACACAGGGGTTGACGCAGGAAGAATTGGCGGACAGGGCCGAGCTTAGCAAGGGATTTATCTCGCAGTTGGAACGGGATATGACCTCGCCTTCCATCGCAACTCTGGAGGATATCTTACAGTGCCTGGGAACTTCCATCGGAGAGTTTTTCCGAAATGAGAAAGAACAGGAACAGATCGTTTTTACGGAAGAAGATTATTTTATTAAAGAAGATAAAGAGTGTGGCAACCGGATTCAGTGGATCATTCCCAACGCGCAGAAGAATACCATGGAGCCGATTTATCTGCATTTGGAGGCGAAAGGTTCCACATATCCGGATAATCCCCATGAGGGAGAAGAGTTCGGATATGTTCTGCGAGGAAAGATTGTCATTCATCTGGGAAAAGAGATGCATACGGCGAGAAAGGGAGATTCTTTTTACTATACGGCTGACCGGCCCCATTACATTTCCTCCGAAAAAGGCGCGGATATTTTATGGGTGACGTCCCCTCCAAGCTTTTAAAACCGCTGGAAGTTTTATCGTAATTTAGAGAGAAAGGTTTATAGTACAGGGAAGAAAATTAATGAAAAATAATTTAGTGGAATTAAAACACATTTCCAAATCTTTTGGAGAGACCATGGTATTAGACGATTTATGTCTGGAAGTAAAAGAGAATGAATTTATCACTCTTTTAGGCCCTTCCGGATGCGGAAAGACGACGACGCTGCGGATTATCGGCGGTTTTGAGAAGCCGGATCAGGGCAGAGTGATTTTTGACGGAAAAGATATCACGGATGTTCCGGCCAACAAGAGAAATCTGAATACCGTTTTTCAGAAATATGCTCTTTTTCAGCATATGACCATCGAGGAGAACATCGCCTTTGGTCTTAAAATCAAGAAAAAATCGGACAGCTACGTCCGCGATAAGATTAAATACGCTTTAAAGTTGGTTAATCTTGATGGCTATGAGAAACGCAAGCCTTCTTCTTTAAGCGGAGGCCAGCAGCAGAGAATTGCCATCGCGAGGGCCATTGTCAATGAGCCGAAAGTATTGCTTCTTGATGAGCCGCTGGGAGCCCTTGACTTGAAGCTCCGCCAGGATATGCAGTATGAGTTGATGCGCTTGAAGGAAGAGCTCGGGATCACCTTCATATATATTACCCATGACCAGGAGGAGGCGCTGACCATGTCCGATAAGGTGGTGGTCATGAACCAGGGATATATTCAGCAGATGGGTACACCGGAAGACATTTATAATGAACCGGAAAATGCTTTTGTGGCTGATTTCATCGGGGACAGCAATATTATCGACGGCATTATGCTGGAAGATAAGCTGGTGGAGATTCTCGGCCACAGATTTGAATGTGTAGATGTGGGATTTGGCACCAACCGTCCGGTGGACGTGGTGATTCGTCCGGAAGATGTGGTTCTTGGCAAAGAAGGCGAAGGAACGCTGGACGGCGTCGTGACCTCCCTCATCTTTAAAGGAGTCCACTATGAGATGGACGTGCAGGCGGGCGGCTATGAGTGGCTGGTACACAGCACGGTCTGTTATCCGGTGGGAACGAAGGTGAGCATTTCTGTTATACCATTTAATATACAGATTATGAACAAACCAGAATCTGACGATGAGAAAGCGGTGAATTTGAATGAATAGGAAGATATTGGCAAGCCCATATATTGTGTGGGCGCTGGGATTTATTATTCTGCCGCTGTTCATGATTCTCTATTATGGTCTGACGGACGGCAGCAATACATTTACACTGGAAAATGTTCTGGCTATCGCTGATCCGGTACATTATAAGGCGTTTGGCAATTCTCTGGTCATGGCACTGGGAAGTACGGCGATCTGTCTGGTGATCGCATATCCGCTGGCGTATATTTTAAGCCGGCATGAAGGAAAGATATCCAACATCATCATAATGCTGTTTATCCTTCCGATGTGGATTAACTTTCTGCTTCGCGTGCTGGCTATGCAGATGCTTCTGTCCAACACCGGAATCATTAATGCGCTGCTGGGCTTTTTCGGTCTGCCGGCGCAGCGAATTATGTATACAAAAGGGGCGATTCTTATCGGCATGGTATATGATTACCTTCCGTTTATGATTCTGCCGATTTATAATGTCATGAGCAAGATTGACAAGGATGTCATTGAAGCGGCTCAGGATCTGGGCGCCACGACTTTTGTAACCTTCAAAAAAATCATTGTTCCGCTGTCCCTGCCTGGAGTTATCAGCGGAGTGACAATGGTCTTTATCCCGAGTATGTCAGAGTTCGTGGTGGCAGATATTCTCGGCGGTTCAAAAATTCTGTTGTTCGGAAATGTCATTGAGCAGGAATTTAATTTGTCCAATAACTGGAACCTCGGTTCCGGACTCTCTCTCGTTCTGATGGTATTCATCTTAATCAGTATGGCCGTCATGAACAAAAGTAAAGCGGAGGAAGGAGATACAATGTTATGGTAAAAGCGAAAAAATATGCCGGCAGGCTTTATGTCGGTCTGATAGGATTCTTACTGTATTCACCTCTGCTGATTTTGATTGTCTGCTCATTCAATGACTCAAAAATCAGGACGGTATGGGGCGGTTTTACATTACACTGGTATACAGACTTGTTTCAGAACGAAGAGGTGTTGTTAGCGGTGCGGACTTCTCTGATTCTGACCACTTCGGCGGCGCTCATTGCCACCGTCATCGGCACGCTGGCATGTATCGCCATGTCTGCCATGGGTAAAAAAATGAAGGGAGTGATGCAGTCTGTTGCAAATATCCCCTTGTTGAATTCGGAGATGGTAACCGGCATCGCCATTATGATTTTGTTTGTGCATTTTATGACGCTGGGATTTACTTCCATGCTCATTGCTCATGTGACCATCGGACTTCCCTACGTCATATTAAATGTCATGCCGAAACTGCAGCAGGTGGATAAGAATCTTTATGAAGCTGCCTTGGATCTGGGTGCTTCCCAAGTGTACGCCTTTGTGAAGGTTATTCTCCCGGAGATCATGTCGGGAATCCTCGCCGGATTTTTTTTCGCCTTCACCATATCAATGGATGATTTCGTGGTCACCTATTTTACCAAAGGCGCAGGTATCAACACGATTTCCACTATGATTTACCAGCAGTTAAGAAGAGGAATTAATCCGGAAATGTATGCCTTATCTACGCTGCTGCTGCTGATCATTTTACTCCTTCTTGCCATCATCAACCGTCTGTCGGCCACGAAGGAAAAGAAGGAGGTGCAGTATTGATGAACTTGAGAGACATTTTCTGCAGCACAGAGGCGCGGGCGAAGAAAGCCGCTCCGGAGAGAAGTATCCCGGGAAAGAGAAGCAGATTCCGGAAAGGCTGTATCCTGTCCCTGGCGTTGCTGGGGACCGTGCTGGTATCGACTGGCTGCGCCGACGGCAGCTCGGCGGAGGATGATAACACGCTGGTCATTTTCAACTATGGAGATTACATCGACAGAGACACCATTCAGATGTTTGAGGATGAAACAGGAATTGAAGTGAAGTACGAAGAATACATCACTCCGGAGGATATGTATACCAAATATCAGTCCGGAGGTATTAACTATGACCTGATCTGTACCTCCGATTACATGATCGAGAGGATGATCACGGACGGGGAGGCGCAGACCATCGATACGTCAAACATGGAATATCTGGACAACATTGATCAGAAATATATGGATTTCTGCAAGGCCTTCGATCCGGAGAACCAGTATGCCATTCCGTATTTCTTCGGTACGGTGGGGATTCTCTACAATGAGGAGATGGTCGATGAGGATGTGGACAGCTGGTCCATTCTCTGGAATGAGAAGTATAAAGATCAGATTATCATGGAAAACAGTGTCCGGGACACCTTTATCGTGCCGCTGAAATGGAAAGGGTATTCCATCAATACCACAGATCGCCAGGAGCTGCTGGAAGCCCAGAGTCTTCTGATGGAGCAAAAACCTCTGCTGGCGGCCTATCTGGTCGATGAGACGAGAGATGCGATGATATCCGGTGACGCAGCGCTCAGCGTCATCTACTCCGGCGACGCCACGGTGGCCATCGAGGAAAATGAGAACCTCACCTACGTGGTTCCGGAAGAAGGTACCAACATTTGGTTTGACTGCTGGATGATTCCTAAAACTGCGAAACATAAAGAAGCAGCGGAAAAATTTATTGATTTTATGAACCGCCCGGATATCGCCATGATGAACTTTGATTATATCTGGTATGGAACACCGAATAAAGCGGTCTATGACGATCTGGACGACGAGACGAAGGAAGACTCGACCATCTTCCCGGATGAGGATATTATGAATAAATGTGAAGTGTATCAATATCTGGGAGAAGAAATGGACAGCTTTTATAGCCGGTTGTGGAAGGAACTGAAGGCATATTGACGTTTTTGACAGAAAGCAGGTAGAAAAATGCGCCATAAATTAACGCAGCATGATATAGAAAAAATGAAAGAAGAAATTGAACACCGTAAGGTTGTTGTGCGAAAAGAGCTTTTGGAACATGTAAAAGAAGCCAGAGCCCACGGTGATCTGAGCGAGAATTTTGAATATCACGCGGCCAAAAAAGAAAAGAACCGGAATGAAAGCCGCATCCGCTATCTGGAGAGGATGATTCGGACTGCCGAGGTGGTGGAAGACCACACCGCCTCCGACCAGGTGGGGGTCAACAAAACAGTCACGCTGTATTTTGAGGAAGATGACGAGGAGGATGTATTCTCTTTTGTCACAACGGTGCTGGTGGACTCTGTGAAGAACCGTGTGAGCATAGAATCACCACTGGGAAAAACGCTGATAGGGCGTCGGGTGGGCGACCGGGTTTACATTGAAGTCAACCCACAATACGGCTACCATGTGAAGATTAAAGACATTAGACCCTTTGAGGATGATGTGCCATTAAATGCATATTGAGTTCTTTTCAATCGCATACGCCATATATTCTTGATGCTTTTTCACTGATTTTTCACAGAATGTCCACGGAAAGTCATTTTTTTGTCTTTATACTATGTTCTGATCAATCAAGATTAGGAGGTTTTTATGAGACGAAAAATTAGTTTAATTATTACAGCCGCTATGTTGGCGTCGCTGACAGCCTGCTCCGGCACGCAAGACAGCTCGACCACGTCGGCGGAAACGGGAGAGACTTATACCGGAACAGTGACAGAGATTAGTCTGGAACACATTGTGATTTCCACAGATGACGGAGATGTTACGATTCCGTACTCTGAAGATACGGAATTTTCTGGATTTAGCAGAGGCATGGGAGGCGCTGCCGGGCAGCCTGGAGAGGGAGGAGAAACTCCGCCTGATATGGAAGGAACTGCAGACTCCGACGAAGAAAGCGAGAGCGACGCTCAGAACACAGAGGAAGTAGAAGAATCCTCAGAAGCGGAACAAGAGACAGCCCCTGAAGAATCCTCAGAAGCAGAACAGGGAGCATCCTCTGATGAACCAGCCGAAATGGGACAGCAGGAGTCTTCTTATGAAGAAGTATCTCTGAACGACGAAGTAACGGTTGTTGTCGGAGACGATGGAACAGCAGAGTCGATCACTATGAATGCGGAACAGGAGACTGATGGAGGTATGGGAGGAACATCCTCGGAACCAGAAGATTATGACGCGGCCAATGAATATACCTCTGACGCAGAGATCAGCGAAGAGGAATTATCGTCTGACGGGGAAGATGAAAATGCGGTCTTACTTAGAACAGAGGATGTTACGGTATCTCTGGATGACGTTACCATTTCCCGTGTCTCAGACGACAGTACAGGCGGCGATGATTCCAGCTTCTACGGTGTAGGAGCGTCCGCTCTGGTAACAGACGGCATTTTATCCATTTCCAACAGTATGATTACCAGCGATGCTTCCGGTGGGGCAGGCGTGTTTGCCTATGGAAATGGCACGGCCTATGTATCTGATACGGAGATTACGACAGAGCAGGATACCTCCGGCGGTATCCATGTGGCGGGAGGCGGCACTTTGTACGCATGGGATCTGACAGTGGAGACCCAGGGAGAATCTTCGGCGGCAATTCGTTCTGACAGAGGAAGCGGAACCATGGTTGTGGATGGCGGAAGCTATACTTCCAACGGTGTTAATTCACCAGCGATATACAGTACGGCGGATATTACCGTCCATGGAGCCAATCTGATAGCCAACGGATCGGAAGCAATCTGCATCGAAGGACTGAATTCTATCCGACTGTTTGACTGTGATCTCTCAGGAAACATGAGCGATCTGGATGAGAATGACTGTACTTGGAACGTGATTCTTTACCAGAGCATGTCCGGGGATTCGGAGGTAGGAAATAGTACATTTGAGATGGTTGGCGGCTCACTGACAGCAGAAAACGGCGGTATGTTTTATACAACAAATACAGAGTCCACATTTATCCTCTCCGGGGTAGATATCACGGGCGCGGAAGACAGTGAATTCTTGTTGAAGTGTACGGGAAACAGCAATGACCGCGGTTGGGGAACCGCCGGCGCCAACGGTGCTGATTGTAACTTTACGGCAATTGAGCAAACGTTAGAAGGAGATGTGATCTGGGACTCTATCAGCCAGTTGGATATGTATTTGACCCAGGGAAGCACACTGACCGGAGCCTTCATTCAGGATGAAACGGACGCCGGTGACGGCGGAGATGGTTACGCGAATGTATATGTGGATGAGGACAGTACATGGATCGTAACCGGTGACAGCGTATTGACTTCTCTGTATTGCGCAGGAAGTATTACCGATGAGGATGGAAACAGTGTGTCTGTTGTGGGAACAGATGGAACAGAATATGTCAGCGGCGACAGCGAATATACGATTACTGTCGATGACTATTCAGATGACGCAGACATGTCGGGAGCCTCCACCGTGGATAATTGGGAGGATTATGAAGTGAACAATTAAGTCATTGTTTAAACGTTTTGGTTGTTTTTTAAAGAATATCTATTTATATATGTAAAAAAACGCTGTATATGGGAATCTATCTTCCATATGCAGCGCTTTTTTTATATGGAGTTTCATTGAGAGTAAAAATCCTTCGGTCAGGACGCCCACCGGCGCGAAGAAAAACTTTGTCACTAAACCCCCCATGCCCGCACACTTGGCACCACCATAAATGAAACCGTGCAGGCTGTAGGGTATTGAATTTGTTGTTCTTGCCGTTTCTGCTAAAATTTCCGCAAAAGGTGCATTTTCTTCGCAAAAAGTACAGGATTTCGT